>CAMBSS010000019.1 GCA_945870465.1 Bordetella parapertussis
CGCTTCGCGACGTCGCGCACCAGATCGGCGGGGAAAGAAGTTCCGTTCATTGGCTCGGCTGAGGCTTGCGAGATATTCAGGAAACAAAAAACCGCCGGCTGGACTGCTGCGGGCGGCCACGAAAGGCGCACATTATACCTGCTGACACCCCCTTTAAGACAATGGCCGGCGCCACCCCGGGGCTCACGCCCGCACAGCAGGATTGTGGTTACAATGGCGCAACCTCGCCCGCAGCGCCGCCGTGACCATCTCAGCCACCTTCCAGATCGAATACCTGCAGTTTCTCGACGCGCAGGGCAAGGTCGCGTCAGCGCTGCCGCCGTTCGCCAAAGACCACGAGAAACTGGCAACGCTCTACAAAGCCATGGTTCTGATGCGCACCTACGACGCCAAGGCCATTGCTCTCCAACGCACCGGCCAGCTCGGAACTTACGCATCCATGCTCGGCAAGGAAGCCGTCGAAGCAGGCATAGGCGCGGCAATGGCCAAGGACGACGTGTTCCTGTGCACTTACCGCGAAAACGGCGTGCAGATCATGCGCGGCGTCACCATGCAGGAATTGCTGCTCTACTGGGGCGGCGACGAGCGCGGCAGCGATTTTGCGGTACCGCGCAAGGACTTCCCCGTCTGCATCACCATCGCTTCGCAATGCCTGCACGCAGTGGGTGTCGGATATGCAATGAAGCTGCGCAAACAAAAACGCGCGGCCGTCTGCATGATAGGCGACGGCGCGACGTCC
Source organism: Bordetella parapertussis (assembly GCA_945870465.1). The sequence continues at coordinate 740 of CAMBSS010000019.1, forward strand.
AAAGGCGATTTCTACGAAAGCCTGAATGCTGCCGGCACCTGGCAATTACCGGTGATTTTTTTCATTACCAACAATCAATGGGCGATCTCGGTGCCGCGTAAAACGCAAAGTGCCGCACAGACCCTCGCTCAAAAGGGAATCGCTGCTGGCATTCCGGGCGCACAAGTCGACGGCAACGACGTGATCGCCGTGCATCATGTGGTCAACGAAGCGCTTGCCAAAGCGCGCTCGGGCGGCGGGCCGACTGTGATCGAAGCCATCACCTACCGCCTCGCGGACCACACCACGGCCGACGATGCCTCGCGTTACCGCCCGCCTGAGGAAGTCGCCGACGCGTGGAAACGCGAACCCATCCTGCGCCTGCGCAATTACCTTAGCGATACCGGCGCATGGGACAAGGCACGCGAGGAAGCGTTGCTGAAGCAATGCAATGAGCAGGTGCAGGCCGCGGCACAGGCCTATATAGATACGCCACCGCCGCCGCTGGATCAAATGTTCGATCATCTGTACGCAACGCTGCCAGCGGCATATTTTGCGCAGCGCGCGGCAATCCTGGAGTCAGGCAGTGGCCCAGATCACGCTCGTTGAAGCGGTCAATCTCGCGCTGCATCGCGCGATGGCCGACGATGCCGACGTCGTCGTGCTCGGCCAGGACGTCGGGCGCGACGGTGGCGTTTTTCGGGCGACCCTGGGCCTGCTCGACAAATTCGGCCCCGAACGCGTGGTCGACACCCCGCTCGCGGAAAACCTGATCGCCGGTATGAGCATAGGCATGGCTGCGGAGGGATTGAAGCCGGTCGCCGAAATCCAGTTCTCGGGCTTCTCTTATACGATCATCGACCAGATACTCAATCACGCCGGTCGCCTGCGCCACCGCACGCGCGGGCGCATGAGTTGCCCTATGGTACTGCGCACGCCCTGCGGCGCCGGCATCCATCCGCCGGAACACCATTCCGAAAGTCCCGATGCGATGTTCGCGCACATTCCCGGCATCCGCGTCGTCTATCCGTCCTCGCCCCGGCGCGCCTACGGCCTGCTGCTCGCGGCGATACGCGATCCCGATCCGGTGGTGTTTCTCGAACCAACGCGTCTCTATCGTTTGTTCAAGGAAGAAGTCGCGGACAACGGCGAAAGCATCGCGCTCGATACCTGCTACACGTTACGCGAAGGCACCGATGTGACGCTCGTCACTTGGGGCGCGATGGTTTACGAAACCTTGCAGGTCGCCGACGAACTCGGTGAACTGGGCATCGCAGCAGAAGTCATCGACGTGGCGACGATCAAGCCGATAGATTTCGACACCATACTGGCATCGGTCGCCAAAACCGGACGCTGCGTGATCGTAACTGAAGCGCCGCGGCATTGCAGCGTCGCATCCGAAATCGGCGCAACGCTTGCCGAGCAAGGATTGCTGACCCTGCTCGCCCCGGTGCAGCGCGTGACCGCGCCCGATATCGTCGTGCCACTATCGCGCCTGGAGCATTATTACCTGCCGAGCAAGCTGCAGATTACCGCTGCAGTGCGCAGAGTTCTTGAATTCGCGTAATCCGTATTCAAACCATCTTAAAACTCTTGCGGAACCGCCGATAAATTCTTTTCAATACCCCCCTTGAGGGGTACGCCGATGAACGCAGATAAATTCAAAAAAACGATAGCAAAAGACAGGGAGATTTTTATCGGCGTCAATCGGCGTTTATCGGCGGTTGCTTTTTGGGGTAAAGAAACAATATGAGAATCTTCAAACTCCCCGATCTCGGCGAAGGCCTGCAGGAAGCGGAAATCGTCACCTGGCACGTCAAGGCCGGCGACACGGTCGCACTCGATCAGGCGCTCGCCTCAGTCGAGACCGCCAAGGCCATCGTCGACATTCCCTCGCCGTACGCGGGCAAGATAATGAAGCTCTATGGCAACGAGCACGACGTGGCGCATGTCGGCCAACCGCTGGTCGCTTTTGATGGCGGCGACGATGACTCCGGAACCGTCGTCGGCAAAATGGAAGTCGGCCAGAAAGTCATCGCCGATGCGCCAGCCGCCGCCACCCCGCTCGCCCATGGCATCAAGGCGACGCCGGCGGTGCGCGCGCAGGCACGCAAACTCAACATCGATCTCGCGATGGTGACGCCCACTGGCGCCGACGGCCTGATCACCACCAACGACGTGCAGCGCGCCGCGCGCATACTCGCCGCCATCGGACCGCAGGAACTGTTACGCGGCGTACGCAAGGTCATGGCACAAAGCATGACGCTGGCTCACGCCGAAGTCGCCTCTGCCACGCTGATGGACGACGCCGACATCAACGCCTGGCCTGCGGGAACCAACATCATGCTGCGTCTAATCCGTGCGCTGGTGGCGGCATGCCGTGCCGAGCCTTCGCTAAATGCCTGGTATGACAGCCAGGCAGTCGGTCGTCGCTTGCTCAAGAACGTAGACATCGGCATTGCAGTCGATACGCCCGATGGCCTGCTGGTACCGGTATTGCGCAACGTCGAAACGCGCGAACCTGACGAACTCAAGACAGCATTGACCAAATTGATCCAGGACACGCGCGAGCGCAAGGTGCCGCCGGAGGACTTGCGCGCCAACACCATCACGCTGTCCAACTTCGGGCCGATCGCCGGTCGTTACGCATCGCCCATCGTGTTGCCGCCGACCGTTGCCATAGTCGGCGCCGGCAGCGTGCGCAAGGAAGTCGTTGCGGTCGACGACAAGCCTGCCGTGCATCGCGTGCTTCCGCTGTCGGTGACTTTTGATCACCGCGCGGTGACTGGCGGCGAAGCCGGCCGCTTCATGGCTGCCATGATCGCCGATCTGCAACTTCCAGAATAAGCATTCCCGCACCAAAACTCAAACGCCCAACGCAGAGGATTCTTTTCAATACCCCCTTGAGGGGCACACCATGGACGCGCAGGCTCGCAGAGGAAAGCTCATCATCTATTGTGATTCAATCCTGACGCTCTAACTCCGCGCACCTCAGCGTCCTATGTGTTGAGCGGTTGGTCTGCTTAAGATAGCGCAACACCCATCTAATTGCGAGAGGATCACTATGCCCGACACCAAGCGCACCCGCTTTCCCCTGCTGACCGCTGGCGCGATCGAAAAAATGGAAGAAATCCGCCGGGTTCACGCGCTCAACAAACGCGCCGTGCGTCACGGCAAGTCGCTCGGTGACGCGGTCGGCATGCGCGACCTCGGCATTCATCTGGTGCGCCTCGCTCCCGGCAATGAATCCACCGAATACCACACGCATTCCAGCGACGAGGAATTCGTCTACATCCTGTCCGGCCGCGGCATCGCGGAAATCGGCAAACGTAAAATCAAGGTTGGACCGGGGGACTTCATGGGTTTCGCGGCCAATTCATTGCCGCATACGATGAAAAACCTGTACAAGGAAGATCTCTGCTACCTGATGTGCGGCACGCGCAAGCCCATCGATATCACGGAATATACGCGCAGCCGCAAGCGCCTCTACAAATTCGACGGCAAGCGCCACACTGTCAAATTCAAGGACGTGCAGGAAAGCTAGGCGCCAACGCGTGACTATCCGCGCGCCGCGCCCGCCGTTTTTTGCCTTGAAGCTTTGCGGGAATTCAGACCTTCGGGTAAGCGGCGAGAAATGCCGGCCACTGTGTCTTGAGATATAGCCGCCTTGCTATGAATTCGTGCAACGCTTTAGCCTCGCGCGGCGTGCGGAATCCGCGCGTCTCGAGCACCTTCTTGCCTGCAGAATCGAGAAAAACAAAAATCGGCGTGTAGTTGGCCGCCGCGAGTTTCCGCAGCTCGTCATGCGGAAGATAATTCGACGGCGCTTCCGCCTCGTACACCACGAAGTCCTTCGAGTACAGATTTTTCAGCTCTCCGCCGGAGAGCTGGCCGGTGATGTACCGGCATTGGCCTCAGTCGGGACTGGTGTAGAACACCAGCACGTGCGTTGATACATTCTGCTGGCTCAATGTCTGCGCCTTTTTGAACGTATCGACTGCATATGGCAAACCGTATGCCTGCGCCAATCCGCCCCACGCCAGAATCAGTAAAGCAACCGCGAAACGTTTCATACAATCCTCCTTGCATTATTCACCGAAACTACGCTTTGCATCATACAACCTATCCGAAGTTCCACGCGTCCAAGCATATCCGGGCATACCGCCGCGCTGTCCACAATGCATCATTGCGCCGAGCGCGGATGCGGCGTCGTTTTCGCGTCTGCGCGTTTTACGGGCGCATCGCCCTTGCCCTGGATCCGATGCATCACCCGCCGTGAACCGCCATCGAACGGCGCACGGTAATGCATTTTGCATGTTGTGGTCTCGGTATAACGCGAGCTCCACTCGCATTAGCCTCGCCCCAACCGCTGCGCTGAAAATGTATTACCGCGCCGACCGCGGATGCGGCGTCGTTTTCGCGTCTGCGCGTTTTACCGGCGCATCGCCCTTGCCCTGGATCCGATGCATCACCCGCCGTGAACCGCCATCGAACGGCGCCCTATAGTGCATCACGCAGCGGTTGTCCCACATGAGGATATCGCCGACTTTCCACTGGTGATGCCAGGTCAATTGTGGTTGCGTGGCGTGCGCCCACAACGCATTGAGCAGTTCTTCTGATTCCGCGACCGGCAAACCGTCGATATAAGCATTGGGCCGGCGACCCAGGTAAAGCGCGTTGTAGCCGGTTTCGGCATGCGTGCGGACTATCGGATGGCTGGGTCCCGGCGCATCGCGCACGTCGGTCACGGGCTTGAAGCCTGCGCGTAAATCGCCCACGCTGTTGTACGTCATGTCGTGCTTGATGGTCAGGCTCTCCACCCGCCGGCGCAAATCAGCAGGCAGGGTTTCCAGCGCGCGATACATATTGGCGAACCCGGTGTCGCCGCCTTTGGGCGGGATTTCCAGCGCATACAGGGCGCTGAAAGACAACGGGATGTCGCGATACGAGTTGTCGGAGTGCCACACGACCTCCGCGTCGCGCAGGACGCCGATCGGCACGCCGTTTTCCATGACGTTGGACACGACGATCACCTCATCATGCGCACGCGCTTTTTCCTTGCCGGTCTTGGCGAGCGGCGCGCTGTCCAGATCGCCCAGCCGGCGGCCGTGCGCCATCAGTTCCGGATCGCTCAGCGTCTGCCCGCGTATCACGATTACCAGATTATCGAGCCATGCTTTGCGCACTGCCGCGATGCCCGCATCGTCCAGCGCGCGCAGATCGCCGCAACGCACCTCGGCTCCGAGCGGCGCGGCGGTTGGTATGACTTCAATAGACTGCGACTGAACGGTTGTCGCGCGAACCTCTGCTGTTTTCATGCGCCCTCTACTTGTTTTCTAGCGGCTGCGCTTGGCGCGCGCCTTTTGATACCAGTGCATGATTTCTTCGCCCGTCCAGAACACCACGCCGGGCTTCTTCTTGAGCGCGGTAAGCACCTGCTCGAAATACCGGATGCGGTATGGCGTGCCTGAAATATACGGATGCACCGCGATGGACATGATTTTCGCCCGCGTCGCCGATTCGTCGTAAAGAGTCCCGAAATAATCCATGCAGCGCGTCACGAACTCCTGTGCCGGATGATGCGCCACTATCATCATCGCGATGTCATTGAGCTCTATGCTGTACGGCAGGCACAGCAGCGGGCCTTTTTTGGTAGTGATCTCCACCGGCTCGTCGTCTATTGGCCAATCGCAAATGTATTTGATGCCGGCTTCGGCGAGATGCTCCGGCGTATCCAGAGTCTGCGTGAAGCCGGGCCCCAGCCAGCCGACCGGCTGCTTGCCGGTAAACGCCTTGATGACTTTGACCGCTTTCCTTATCGTCGCGCGCTGATTGGGTTCAAGATGGATAGGACGCTGATCGTACGAGTGCCCCATGAATTCCCAGCCGGCGTCGAGAGCAGCCTGTGCAATACGCGGATAGTCTTCGCATATGCGCGCGTTGCACGACAGCGAAGGCGTGATCTTCAATCTGTCCAGGGCATCTTTCAGCCGCCAGAAACCGACGCGGTTGCCGTATTCGTGCCAGGCCCAGTGCGGCACGTCGGGCAGGCGCGTGATGCCCGTCGGCGGCGGCAGCGCCTGGCGCGGCATCGGACGCGCTATGTCCCACACTTCGACGTTGACTATGGGCCACACGACCATCCGCACGCCGCGCGGCAGCTTGAGCGGTTTGCGATCGACAATCGCGGAATAAGGCAGGCGTTGAGACGGCAGCATGGTGCGTGAATTATAAGAGATTTCCAGCAGGTGCGACGCCGATTTGCGCCCCCTGCGCGCATTGATTACCATGCAAAGCAGAAGTATAAATACAACCTGCGCACAAAGATGCGCAATGGAGGAGCAATGAGCCCGCTACGCCTGCCCGTATTTGCCGCGCTACTTGTCATCACTTCCAGCACCGCGCACGCGGCCTTTCCCGAAAGAGCGTTGCGCATCATCGTACCGTACGCGCCGGGCGGCAATATCGATATCACGGCTCGCACCATCGCGCCAGGAATGTCCGAGGCTCTCGGCCAGCAAGTCGTGATAGACAACCGCGGCGGCGCCGGCGGCACGCTCGGCACCGAGATCGGCGCCAAGGCCGCGCCCGACGGTTATACGCTGACGCTTGGTTCCACCGGCACGCTGTCGACTGCACCGCCGCTCTACCCCAAGCTCGGCTACGATCCGGTCAAGGATTTCGCCACAACGTCGCTGGTATCCAATGTGCCCCTGGTGCTGGAACTGCACCCGTCGATTCCGGTGAAGAGCGTCAAGGAATTCATCGCGCTCGCCAAAACGCGCCCCGGAAAAATCACCATGGGCTCCTCGGGGGCCGGCACCACCAATCACCTGAGCGGCGAGCTCTTTCAGAGCGCAACCGGCACCCGCTTCATCCACATCCCTTACAAAGGCAGCGGCCCCGGCCTGATCGACCTGATGGGCGGCCAGATCGATATTTTCTTCGACCAGTTGTCGGCCTCCATCGGCTACATACAAGCGGGCCGCTTGCGCGCGCTGGCGGTGACAACGATCAAGCGCGCGACGGCGATGCCCGAGCTGCCGACCATAGCCGAATCCGGAATTCCGGGTTTCGACTCCAGTACATGGACGGGCATTATCATGCCGGTGGCAACACCGCCGGACGTCGTGATGAAAGTACATGCCGCGCTGATCAAAACATTGCGCATCAAAGCGACGCGCGACGCTTTTGCGCGTCTGGGCGCCGAAACGCTCGAAAGCACCCCCGAGGAATTCGCGCGCTTCGTGCGCGACGACCTCGCCAAATGGAGCAAGGTCGTGCGCGATGCCAACATCAAGCTTGAGTAGCGCGACGTTGCGGCGACGTCAGCGCTTCTCAGCGTAAAGCCACGGCCGCTCCGCGCGATACTCAGCCTCGAATTCCTCGATCCGGGAGCGGTACTCCTGGGTGCGCGCCACGTCGTCCAATCCTTCCAGCAAACACTTTTTACGCACCGGGTGGATCTCGAAGCGGTGCACCCGCCCCGCCGGATCGGTCACGGTCTGTTCTTGCAGATCGACCGTGACAGTCGCGCCCGGCCGGTCCCGCAACTGCGCGCGTATCGACGCCACCTCCGCTTCCGGCAACACGACCGGCAGCAAACCGTTCTTGCTGCAGTTGTTCGCGTGGATATCGCCGAAACTCGGCGCAATCACGCAGCGGATGCCGAATTCGTACAAGGCGTAGACAGCGCTTTCGCGCGATGACCCGCAGCCCCAGTTGCGGTTGGCGACGATGATGGCCGCGCTGCGAAAGGGCTCGACGTTGAGCAGGAACTCCTTCTCGGTGCCGTCCGCGTTGAAACGCCGGTCGTGGAACAGGACTTGCGCGTACTGCGGGCCGCGCGGAACTTTATTAAAGCGGGTCGGACACAACTGGTTGGTATCCACGTTCGCCTCGTCGATAGGCGCAGCAATCGCCGTGATAGTGGTAAACGGCTGCATCGTCAGCCTTTCTTTGCGAGTTCGCGCACGTCGGTCAGGTGGCCGGTCAAGGCTGCAGCAGCGGCCATCGCCGGACTCACCAGGTGTGTTCTGCCGCCGGTTCCCTGACGCCCTTTGAAATTACGATTGGACGTCGATGCGCACCTCTCGCCAGGCTGTAACTGATCGCCGTTGATAGCGGTGCACAGAGAGCAACCCGGATCGCGCCATTCGAAACCAGCGGCGGTAAAGATGCGGTCCAGCCCTTCCTGCTCGGCCTGGCGCTGCACCGTGCGTGAACCCGGCACTACCCACGCCGTCACCTTCGCGCGGCCAAGTTTGGCGACGGCTGCCGCCGCGCGTATATCCTCGATACGGCTGTTGGTGCACGACCCGATGAAAACCCGGTCCACGGCGATATCGGAAAGCCGGGTGCCCGGTTGCAGCGCCATGTAGTCGAGCGCCGCGCGGATTTCCGCACCTTGAGTCGTATTCGCCGCATCGCGAGGATCGGGCACGCAGCCGTTGATGGGCAATGCGTGTTCGGGACTCGTTCCCCAAGTCACCATGGGGGCGAGTTGCGCTGCATCCAGCTGCACTGTCTGGTCGAATTTCGCGGCTGCATCGCTCGGCAATCGGGTCCATACAGCCATCGCCTCGTCCCATGCCTTGCCGGCCGGCGCATACGGCCGGTCCGCAAGATAAGCATACGTCGTGGCGTCGGGCGCTATCATGCCGGCGCGCCCGCCCGCCTCTATCGACATATTGCAGACCGTCATGCGCGCTTCCATGCTCATCGCCGCGATAGTCGAACCTGCATACTCGATTACGTGGCCGGTGGCGCCGCCCGCACCTATTTTGGCGATGATCGCGAGTATCACGTCTTTCGCCGTGACGCCAAAGCCCAGTTCCCCGTCGATGTTGATCCGCATGGTCTTTGGTTTGCGCTGCCAGATGCTCTGCGTCGCCATCACGTGCATCATCTCCGAAGCACCCACGCCGAAAGCGAGGCAGCCGAACGCGCCGTGCGTGGACGTATGGGAATCGGCGCCGACTATGAAAAGACCCGGCTGCGTGATGCCCAGTTCGGGCGGCACGATATGCAATATGCCCTGCTGCGGATCATCGATGCCGAAGAGCCTGACGCCGTGCTCTGCAGAATTGGCTGCGAGCTTGATCACCATGTTGCGGATTTCGGGGTTGGCAATTCCTTGCACGCCGCGCTCGCGCCCGCTGGTCGGCACGTAATGATCGTTGAACGCAAAAACCTGGCGCGGCCGGAATACCGCACGCTGCTGCGCGGCGAGCGCCGCGAAAGAGTGTGACGAGCCTTCGTGGATCAGCGCGCGGTCGACATACAGCAGCAGTTCGCCTGCTTCCTCGGCGACCGTGTGGCGCGCCCAGATTTTGTCGAACATCGTTTGTACGCTCATCGCACGATCCCGTTCACCAACGCACCGTCATTACCGCGCGCAGCCGCCGCGGTCTTTGCCGCAAATATAGGTGATTTCGTTGGTGCCGGCCGGCAGCGGCACGATGAACATCTTGCGGTACAGCTGGTCGGGCTTGCACTGTCCGTTGGCGCTGCCGTTCACCAGCGCAGCGGTGAATACCAGGCCGCGCAGCCCGATGTGCTGACAGTCGTCGGCGACAACGCCGAAAAGCGTAATCGTGAACGAGTCGTCCGGCGAACGCACCGACTTCGAGCTGATGCACAGAAATGAAAAGTCGATTTTCTGCCCGGCCCCCGTCTTGTAGAGTTTTTCGACTGCTGCGGTATCTATGCCCCTGAAATCCGGCGCGCGGGCATAACTCGTCAGGATCTGCTCGATCAGTGCCTCGAAAATCAACTGGTCCAGAACAGCGCGGCGGTTAAATGTGCCGATTTCGTCGATGAAGGTCTCGATCTGGCCCTTGGTCGGCGTCGCGGCTGCCCCGCCCGCGATGTAGCGATAAGGGCGGATGTAATTTTCATACCACTCGATTATCGGCTCGGCATGCTTGCTTGGCACCGCTGCAGGAGCGCAATTGGGCACGGCGTGCGCCACGGCATGCCAGCACATGAACACCGCGGCCAGGAGCAGCACGCGCATCAGGGTGTAGCTTCGCCGCGCTGCAGCCATAGCGTTTTTTCTAAGTCCTGGGTTCGTCAACGACGGCATTCATCAGGGTGCCGATTTTTTCGATTTCGCATTCGATCACATCGCCCGCATTGAGGAACCACTCCGGCCGCTCCAGCGCGCCGCCACCCGGCGAGCCGGTCGAAATCACGTCACCCGGCATCAGGGTCATCTGCGATATATATGAAACCAGTTTCGGAATCGACCAGATCATCTCGCTCGTATTGCCACCTTGACGCACTTCACCGTTTACGCGCGTGCTGAGGCGCAGGTTCATCGGGTCGTGTATTTCGACCTTGGTGACCAGCCACGGCCCCATAGGCGCAAACGTGTCGAACGTCTTGCCCAGCAGCATATGGCCCGCCTGGCGTTCGAGATTAACCACGTCGCGCGCCGTCACGTCGTTCAAAATGGTGTAACCGGCGATGACGTCGTAGACTTTTTCTTCCGGCACGTTCTTGCATTGCTTGCCGATCACCACTGCCAGTTCGGTTTCGCAATCGAGCTGGTGGGTCGCGTGCGGCTTCAGGATATCGCGTCCGGGGCCGACTATGCAGGACGGAACCTTGATGAAACCGGCCGGCACCAGTCCGGACTGCTTGCCTGCGTTCTTGGTGTAATTCGGATAATTGCGCCCGATGCCGATGATTTTGCTGCCGCGCACCGGCGCGTAAAGCCGGCAATCGGCCAACGGTAAAAACAGTTCATGCCCGGTCAGGCCCAGCGCCTGTGGCTCGGATTTCACGAGGTCCGACAGCCAGCCGTATGCTTCGGACAGCGCTTCCCACGCCGGCGCGCCGACGTGCAGGAACTGCGCGATATAGCCCGGCAGAAAAATCGCCGCGAGCTCGCGTCCTTTGGCGTTGCCGATCTCGTCGATCAGGTAGCGAGCGTAACCGGCGCGCAAGTCCGCCACAATGTCGTTGCCGACCAGCACGCCGAGGCGCGCCTGCGACGCTTTTTCGCCTTTACGGCTGTAGCGCATTATTTTCATGACTTGCCTCCCATGCAACTGTCGATACACGCCAATGAACGAAGATTAACGCAGATTAACGCAGATTAAGGCAGATTAATCGCAGCGCGTGAAAAATCCGCATGGCAGGGAGTTGATAAAATCGTGAATCTGACTTTCTTGTAGCGGCGTTTATCGACGTACATCGGCAGTTCCGCTCTAAAGATTTGCGATGTGCTCCACACCCGGTTTGACTTCCCTGCGTTCGACTCTTTTCACCAGCGCATTCATGCTCGCATGCAGCGGCGCGCGCACGCCGATCTCCTCGCCCTTGGCGGCGACGAACCCGTTGATGAAATCGGTTTCGGTGCGGCGGCCCTTGAAAATGTCCTGCGCCATCGACGGCCGCTGCTCTTCGGAGCGCGTTTTCGACAGCTGGATCAACTGGTCGACCACTTCGGCCTTCGCATCCGCGCTGCCTTCGCCCGCGCGTGCGAGCGTCTCCGCATCCATCACCTGCACTTTTTCGAGCTGAAATCCGAGCGCCTGGCCGACGCGCACCGCCTGCCCGCCGAGCCGGATCGAGACGTCGCGCGGACCTTCACTCAGATCGCGCTGGTTGCCCGACAGACCCGTTGCCGCTGATAACCCGTTGCGCATGGAATTGATGATGAGCTTGGTCCAGCGCTCGCCCCACAGATTGGCCGTCACCTTGGAACTGTCGGCGTGCTTGAGAATATGCGCGACTTCCTCCGCGCGCGGCGTGATGCGGCCATGGACTTCGCCGACGCGATAAGTCGTGTAGCGGTCGCCGCCCATCGGCATGGTGCGCTTGACGTGTCCCGGCGCGTGGAGTTCAGAGGCCAGCAGGCTCACGATGGTGCCGAGCACCTTGCCCCAGCCGACGATGGCCGCAATGCGTTCTTCATTAATGCAGTTCTGCAGCGACACAACGTAACCGCCGGGCGCGAGGTACGGCTTGATCAGATGGGTCGCCCACTCGGTGTCATACGATTTGACGCTGATGAAAGCGATATCGATCGGCCCCTTGGCTGCAAACTGCTGCACGTCGCTGATATGCAGCGCCGGCACTTTGATCGAATGCGTCTCCTGCGGCGTCAGGCCGGTCAACTGCATGCCGTGCTGCCGGATGTATTCGACGTGCTCGGGCCACGCGTCTATCAACGTCACGTCCTCGCCGCCGCGCGCCATCAATGCGCCGGTGTAACCGCCGATGGCGCCGGCACCCACGACTACTATGCGTTTTCCGCTGCTCATGCTGTTTCCCGCTATTTAAGTTTGTCGACGATGGCTTGCGTCATTTCGCGCGTGCCGGCCGTGCCGCCGAGATCGCGCGTCACGTGTTTTTGCTCGCTCAAAACTGCCGTCAGCGCATGGTCGATGCGATCAGCCGCCTGATTCTCGCCTATATAGCGCAACAGCATCAGCGCGGAAAGTATAAGCGACATCGGATTGGCAAGGTCTTTGCCGGCGATATCAGGCGCGCTGCCATGTACCGCTTCGAACATCGCGCAATCGGGGCCGATGTTGGCGCCGGGAGCAACACCCAGTCCACCGACCAGCCCCGCCCCCAGGTCGGAAACGATATCGCCGTACAGGTTCTGCAGCAACAGGCCGTCGAAAGTCTCGGGCTTGATGACGAGCTCCATACACAGCGCATCGATCACGCGGCTGTCGAGCTCCATGTCCGGGTAGTCGCGCGCGACATCCTGCGCAGCCTTGAGGAACAGCCCGTCCGTCAATTTCAATACGTTTGCCTTGTGCACCACCGTCAGCCGCTTGCGGCCGAGCTTTTTCAGGTAATCGAACGCGAAGCGCGCGATACGCTCGGACGCGCCGCGCGTAATGCGCTTGGTGGCCTCCGCCGTATCGGCATCCACCATGCGTTCGATCCCCAGATAAAGGTCCTCGGAATTCTCGCGGAAAATGATGAGATCGACATTCTCGTAGCGAGATTTCACGCCCGGATAATTCTTGATCGGCCGCACTGCCGCGTAAAAACCCAGTTCCTTGCGCAGCCCGATCGCGACGCTCGGATAGACACGGTCGCCCACCATCACCGGGTATGGATCGCCGAATGGCGTCTGCGTCGGCCCCTTCAAGGCAAGCTTGTTTTTCCTGATCGATTCGATCACGGCGTCCGGCAGCGGACGGCCCGTCTTCTCGCCGGCGCGCATGCCGGCCTCCTGCACTTCCCACTCGACATCCGCCCCTGCCGCGGTGACGACTTCGCGCGCGGATTGCGTGACCTCCGGGCCGATACCATCGCCCGGAACCAGGGTAATACGATGCATCAACGAACCTTTCGAAATTAAACGAAGCGCTGCCTACGACTCGAGATTTTCGGAGCCTTCTTTGAGTTTCCTCAGGCGCGGCAGCACTACCGGCAGCACCAGCATCACGACCGCCAGTATCAGCAGCGTGATGCTTATCCCGCTGCCGATGAAGATTTTCGGGTCTGCGCCGGATATCGTCATCGCCTGCCGGAACGACTGCTCCATGATGCCGCCGAGCACGAGCGCTAGCACCATGGGCGCCAGCGGAATATCGATTTTTCGGAACAGGTAGCCGATGACGCCGAACATCAGCGCCATCTGCAGCTCGAGCGTATTGCCGTTGATCGAGTAAACGCCGATCGCGGAGATCGCCAATATCAGCGCGAGCAGGATACCGGTCGGGATGTAGAGGATGCGCACGAATATCCCGATCAGCGGCAGGTTGAGGATCAGCAGCATGATGTTGCCGATATACATGCTGTCGACCAGGCCCCACACCAGATCAGGACGCTTCTCGAACAGCAGCGGTCCCGGTTGTATGCCATACATGATGAAAGCGCCCATCAGCACCGCAGTCGCGCCCGATCCGGGTATGCCCAGCGTCAGCAAAGGCACCATCGCGCCACAAGTCGCCGCATTGTTCGCCGCTTCGGGGCCTGCCACGCCTTCTATCATGCCGGTGCCGAATTTTTCCGGATGTTTGGACACGCGTTTTTCCACCGTGTACGACAACATGGTCGCTATGGTCGCGCCCGCCCCCGGCAGCACGCCCTTGAAAAAGCCGATCAGTCCGCCACGAATGATGGGCATGATGGAACGACGCCACTCTTCGCGCGTCAGCCACAGCCTGCCCTTCAGCCGGATAATCTCCGCCTTGCCCTTGATATGTTCCTCGAGGTTGCTGAACACTTCGCCGATGGCGAACATGCCGACGACCACGATCAGGAAACCCACGCCGTCCTGCAACTCAGGCACGCCCATGGTGTAACGCGGCTGGCCACTTTGCAGATCGATGCCGATGGTTGCGATCATCAGGCCCAGCACGGTCGAGATGATCCCCTTCGCCGCCGATTTGCCGGTGAGCGATGACACCGCCGCCAGCGCGAACAGCATCAGGCAGAAATACTCAGCGGGCCCGAACTTCAGCGCGATCGCTGCGAGCGGAACCGCCAGCAGCGTCAGCGCGACGATACCGAACGTGCCCGCGAGAAAAGACGCGATCGCCGACACCGCCAGCGCCGCGCCGGCGCGGCCGTTCTTCGCCATCTGGTAACCGTCGAGCGCGGTCATTACAGAAGACGCTTCGCCCGGTGTGTTGATCAGAATAGACGTGGTCGATCCACCATACATAGCGCCGTAATAAATTCCCGCCATCATGATCAGCGCGGAAGTCGGGTCCATGCCGAAGGTAATCGGAATCAGGAGCCCGATGCCGGCTGCCGGCCCGATGCCGGGCAGGATGCCGATGATGGTGCCCATGAAACAGCCGAGGAAGGTGTACCACAGGTTGATCGGCATCAACGCGACGTTGAAACCATTAATGATGTGACCGAAAGTGTCCATAGCTCCGCCTAGCCCCCGCGTATTGCCTTGGCCGCAAAAGCCCACACCGCATCGACCGCCGAGCTCAGCGATTCAAGCGGCGGAATGCCTTTGGGCAAGGTCACGCCGAGTATCCTGACGAACAATATGTAACTGCCCAGCGCAAACAACACCGAGGTCAGTATGTTGGCCCGCCACTTGCCGCGATTGAACCCGGCCGTCAGCACCAGCAGATATACGATCGTCGACAGCAGGTAGCCGGCACGGTCGAACACCCAGAAATACAGCGCGGTCCACACCGTCACGCCGCCGATCAGCCACAGGTACCGCAAATCCTCGCGCGGGGCCTTGACAGGCGGCGCATCGTCTTTTTTCAGCGTCTCGACAAACAGCAGGATAGCGGCTGCAACCAGGGCAATGCCGAGCAGGACCGGAAATGCCTTGGGCCCGAGCGGATCGCCGATTTCTAGCGTGGGGATCTGCTTGGTCGCATATAAATACACGGCGGCGAGCAACAGGGCAACAGCGCCGATAATCCGATCTCTCATCATGGCATCACATCTGGTGCTTGTATTCGGCGGGATTGATGCGCGCCTCGATCAGCGTAAAGCGTTTGCTGTTCAGCGCGACGCGCGCGACTTTTTTCAGTTCCATGACGTTGTTGACGACGAAACCGTTGCCGCCGTAGGCCTCGGCCAGCATTACGTAATCCGGGCTGCCCATGGTGACGCCCGTCTCGGGCAATTTCATGCGTTCCTGCTTCAGCTTGATCAGCGACAGCGTGTCGTCGCGGAACACCACCAGCGTCAATGCGAGTTTATGCTGGGAGAGCAACGCCATTTCGCCAATCACCATGTCGAGGCCCGCCTCTCCCATCATCGCCAGCACCGGCCGCTTGGGAAACATCATCTTTGCGGCGATCGCCGACGGCAGCGCATAACCCATGGTGCCAAGGCCGTTGGACTGCAGCAGCCGCCGCGGCTCGAACGACTGCCACACGTGATTGATCAGGATGCGGTGCGAGCCGGTGTCTATGGTGGCAATGGTGTCGCGCGGAAACACTTCGCGCAGCGCCAGCGCGACCTGGTAAGGGCCGAGGCCCTTGACCGGATTGCTCTCGATTGCGTGCTGTATGGTTCGGCGGTAACGGTCGAGGTCGGCGTCCAGCCAGCGTGAAGGCGCACGCTTGGGCGCGGCCTGCGTGAGCGTATGCAGGCAGCCAACGATGCTCCCCGTATATTCGTAGGTGCTGCGGTAAACGTGGTGCGTATTAGGCACGATATCGATATTGACCGTGGCTTTTTTCTCGTCCCACGGCGCGATCCAGTCGGCACGCAACTCGACCGGGTCGAAGCCGACCGTCAATATCAGGTCGGCTTCCCGCACGTGCGCCATGTGGATCTTGTCGACCACCGGGCTCAAGCCGGTGGCGCCTGCGCATAGCGGGTGATCTTCCGGCACCACGCCTTTGGCCTTGTAGGTTGCAATGAAGGGCACGCGCCACGCTTCGATGAAAAGTTTGAATTCGCGTTCGGCACCGTCGATCTGCACGCCCACGCCGACCAGCGCCAGCGGCCGTTTGGCTTTCTTGAGCAGCGCTTCGATCGGCATGCGGTCTTCGCGCCGCGGCAGGGTACGCACCGTAACGGGGGCGAAGCGCCGGGCTTCGGCCTGTTCCATGCCAGCCACATCGGTAGGCACGTTGAAATGCACCGGGCCGGGCAGCGCCTGGCGCGCGATCGCAATCCCCTTGCGCACCTGGTCGAACGCGTTTTTCGACGCGATCGTCGTCGTCCATTTGACGAGAGGGCGCAGCAACGACTCCTGGTCGATCAGCTGGTGGGTGTAAATCGACTTCAGGCTGGTAGCGATCTCGCCAGTGAGCACGATGACGGCCGAACGGTCGAGCAAAGCCTGCGCGACTGCCGTCGTCGTATTGGTAATGCCCGGGCCAAGGGTGGCCACCAGCACGCCGGGCTTGCCGGTAAGCTGATAGGTCGCATCGGCCATGATGCCGGCGCCCAGTTCCTGCTTGGTGAGGATGAATTTGATGCCGACTTTGCGAAAAGCCTCGAGCAATTCCAGCACTTCGCCGCCGGGGATGCCGAACGCGAACCTGACGCCGTCCTCGTACAGTGCGCTGGCTATGATGTCTGCTGTCTTGGGCACTACGGTACTCTCCCTCTCGCCGGTATGTGCGGCCAACCGCGCCGCGCTGGATATCTTTGGAACAAATCCGGATGAGCCGCGATGATAGCATGGGCTTTTCGGGAATCGTGCGCCCGCATCGGCCACTTGGCGCGGCCTTGCTGGCGGCAAATCGCGGTTGCTATACTCGCCCCACTCGACAAGGCAGGCTCGACGAAGAAAAAAACCGCGTCGTGGCAAGGCCTGTTCTTGCCGGAAATCCACACGGCCACCGGCAGCTGACGCTGCGCCTCATATACAATGAAACAATGAACGACCAATCCCAGCTTGTAACCGACTTGCCGCAACGCCTCGCCACAATCGTCGGCGCGAAAGGCGTGGTCACCGATGCCGCCGAGATGGCGCCTTACCTCGCCGACTGGCGCGATCTCTACAAAGGCAGCGCGATTGCCGTAGTGCGTCCCGCCAATACGGCGGAAGTCGCAGCGGTGGTCAAGCTCTGCGCCGAAACGCGCACGCCCGTCGTGCCGCAGGGCGGCAATACCGGCATGTGCGGCGCGGCGACGCCGGATACCGCGGGCAACGCGGTAGTCATGTCGCTGGGCCGCATGAACAGGATCATCGAAGTCAATGCACTTAACAATACGATGACAGTCGAAGCGGGCTGCATACTCGCCAACATCCAGCAGGCGGCAGCCGATGTCGACCGCCTGTTCCCCTTAAGCCTGGGTGCCGAAGGCAGTTGCGTGATCGGCGGCAATATCTCGACCAACGCGGGCGGCATCAACGTCCTGCGCTATGGCAATACGCGCGATCTTGTGCTTGGGATTGAAGCCGTGCTGCCCGATGGCAGTGTTTGGAACGGCCTGAAGGGGCTGCGCAAGGACAACACCGGTTACGATCTCAAGCATTTGTTCATCGGCGCCGAAGGCACGCTGGGCATTATTACGCAGGCGGTGCTGAAGCTGTTCCCGCGGCCGCACGCCAATGTGACTGCGTTTGCAGGCATCGCCGACCCGGCGCGCGCAGTCGAACTGCTGGCGCTGCTGCGCGAGCATTGCGGTGAAGGCATCAGTGCGTTTGAACTCATTTCGCGCAATGTCCTCGAGCTGGTGGTGCGCCGCATTCCCGGCACGCGCGATCCCCTGCCTGCGCCTTATCCCTGGTACGTGCTGACCGAGCTTACCGATGCGCAGGACGACGGCGCATTACGTTCGACCGTCGAGCAGGCGCTGGCGGACGGCATCGAGCGCGGCTTCGCCACCGACGCAGTGATCGCCGAAAACGAAGCGCAGGGCAAGGCGCTGTGGCGCATGCGCGAATCGATACCGGATGCCGCCAAGGCCGAAGGCCTGGTCTACCGCCACGACATCGCGGTGGCGGTGAGCCAGATTCCGGAATTCATCACGACCGCCAGCGCGGCGCTTGAAAAAGAATTTCCCGGCGTGCGCATCATCTGCTTCGGCCACCTCGGCGACGGCAACCTGCATTTCAATGCCTTCGTGCCGGGCCGCGAACGCAGCGATACGGTCGCGCGCACCATGACCGACGTCAATCGCCTGGTGCATGACATCGTGCAGCAGTTCGGCGGCAGCATCAGCGCAGAGCATGGCATAGGCCAATCCAAGCGCGACGAACTCGCGCACTACAAAAGCGCTACCGAACTCGATCTCATGCGCATCGTGAAAAAAGCGCTGGATCCGCACAACCTGATGAACCCGGGCAAGGTGCTCTGAACCGCACTACCTGCCGCTCAATACCGCGGAGCCTGTCAGGCAGTTTTCAAACCGAGGCGACGAACAGGCCGACCACGCAGCCCATGCCCACTGTCCACGCGATGGAACGCAAGGCGGCAGCGTCCTTGATATACAGCAACAGATGGGCGACACGCGCGACGACAAAGGCAATCGCCAGGCCATCGACGAGCGGTTGCGACGCATGCGCGAGATGCGCAATGATGACCGCCGCCGCAAATGGCGGGAACGCCTCGAACGCATTCAGATGTGCCCAGTAGGCACGCTGTTTCGCGGGCGGCAACTGCTCGATGCCCACGCGCGGCGCATGGTTGTTGTAATTCGGGCGCAACTTGGCGTAGCCGACCGCGATATACGGCAACATGGCCGCCACCAGCACCATCCAATAAGCCAGGGTCATTCACCGCTCCCGTTATGCCGCACTTTTCGCGGTACGGCTTCTATGTTAAATCCTGCGCATGTAAGATTACGCCAAATGCCAAGATAAATTTGCAGCTTGCCGGGGAAACTCCCGGCGGGCAATCAGGTCAAACCCGACTCCAGCGAAAGAGCACGCCATGTCAGACAAAATCGAAAAGACCGATCAAGAATGGAAAGCGGCGCTCACACCTGAGCAATTCGAAGTCGCGCGCAAAAAAGGCACGGAGCGCGCGTTTACGGGCGCCTACTGGGACAATCACGAGGCGGGCACCTACCGCTGTATCTGCTGCGACAATGAACTTTTCCGCTCCGATCACAAATTTGAATCCGGCACCGGCTGGCCCAGTTTCTGGCAGCCGGCGGTTAACGACAACGTCGCCACCGAAGAGGACAACGGCTTTTTCATGCGCCGCACCGAAGCGCTGTGCCAGCGCTGCGGCGCGCACCTCGGCCACGTTTTCGAAGACGGGCCGAAACCGACGGGGCTGCGCTATTGCATCAATTCGGCATCACTCAGGTTCGACAAAAAGTAAGCCGTGCCCCGCCGTGCGCGTGAATTCCCGCATGGACAACGCAGCGCCTAAACCCGATAATTGCTCTCTATGAAATTTCTGTTCGACCTCCTTCCGGTCATTCTGTTTTTTGCCGCCTTCAAATTCTTCGGGATTTATATTGCCACCGGGGTGGCGATCGCGGCGACCTTCCTCCAGATCGGCTGGCTGTTGCTGCGCAAGCGCAAAATCGACAACATGCTGTGGGTGAGTCTCGGCGTCATCACCGTCTTCGGCGGCGCCACCCTGCTGCTGCACGATGAAACCTTCATCAAGTGGAAACCGACCGTGCTCTACTGGCTGTTCGGCGCCACGCTGCTGATCGCGGAATTCGCATTCCGCAAGAACCTGATCAAGGCGATGATGGAAAAGCAGATGACTCTGCCCGCCGCGGTCTGGCGCAAACTGCTTTTCAGCTGGACCGGATTTTTTGCGGTGATGGGCGTGCTCAATCTTTATGTGGCGTTCAACTTCCCGACCGACACCTGGGTGAACTTCAAATTGTTCGGCGGCATGGGGCTGATGCTGGTGTTCGTGCTGTTGCAGGGAGTGATGCTCGCCAAACATCTGGACGACGGACAGGTCAAATGAAAGACACGCTGGATCGTATCGAGCAAAAACTTGCGGTGCTCTCGCCGGACAGCATTGAGCTGATAGACGACAGCGAGAAACACGCCGGGCACGAAGGCGCGAAAGGCGGTGGCGGGCATTTCGAACTGATCATCGTCTCGCCGCTTTTCGAGGGAAAATCAAGCCAGGCGCGCCATCGCATGATCCACGCTGCTCTGGGCGAGATGCTGGAGCGGGAGATTCACGCGATCTCGATCAAGGCGTATACTCCTGACGAAATTTAGTACTCAACCAAGGAAATCATGATGAAATTACTGACTATTCCGTCGGTTGCCGTGATCGTGGTCTCATTGTCGTTTGCCGGCGCGACGAGCCACGCGCAATCCGCCAGCGCCGTCGCCAAGGTCAACGGCAAGGAAATCCCGCAAAGCCGCGCCGACTTCGTCGTCAAGACCAATGTGGCGCAAGGCCAGCCGGACACGCCGGACCTGCGCGCCCGCGTACGCGAAGTCCTCATCCGCAATGAAATCCTCTCGCAGGAAGCGGTCAAAAAGGGCCTCGACAAAACCCCCGACTTCGTGAGCCAGCTCGAATTGAACCGGCAGGAAGCCCTGGTCAACGCCTACATCCAGGATTTTATCAAGGGCAACGCGGTCGGCGACGATGCCATCAAGGCCGAGTACGATCGCGCCAAATCGCAGGCAGGCGACAAGGAATACAAAGCACGCCACATCCTGGTCAAGGACGAAAACGAAGCCAAGCAGATCATTGCCCAACTCAAGAAAGGCGGCAGTTTCGAAAAGATTGCCGCGCAAAAATCCGAAGACCAGGGCTCCAAGGACAAAGGCGGTGATCTCGACTGGGCGCCGGGTGGACGCTATGTTCCGGCGTTCAGCGATGCGCTGAAAAAACTCAAGAAGGGCCAGTTGACCGATACCGCGGTGCAAACCCAGTTCGGCTGGCACGTGATCAAGCTCGACGACGAGCGCGCGATGAAGATTCCGCCAATCGAGGAAGTCAAAGGGCAGATCCTGCAGGGCCTGCAGCGCCAGCAGATCGACAAACTGCTCACCGACCTGCGCGGCAAGGCCAAGATCGAATAGCTTTGGTTTGTAGAAAAAAAACGGCGCACCACGGTGCGCCGTTTTTATTTCCGCACGACCAGATTGCTCTCGACTTTTTTGACGCCCTGGACACGGCCTGCCAACTGCACGGCGCGCGCGGCCTGCTTCCCGGTGTCGACTGTCCCTTTGAGTCTCACTACCCCGGCTATGGTTTCAACGTGAACGTCGGCTGATTTCATATCCTTAGCCTTCAGCAACGCGAGCTTCACCTTGCTGGTGATCAAGCCGTCGCTGTTGTAATTGCCGCCACGCTGCCGTGCCAGGGCGGCTTTCAGTTTGAGGTACTCGTCTTCGCTCAGGCGGCCATCGCGGTTTTCATCGGATAAGGCAAATCGTCCTGCAACTTGCTTGTCTGCCCTGGCTTCCTGGTACGACAGAAAACCGTCCTTGTTGATATCCAGGCGCGAGAAATGCGGATTGGGCTTCTTTGCCGTCGCCTCATTTGCAGCGGCAGCCTGCGTTGCAAAGTACCCGCAACACGCAACTGTCAGCGCCAGCCCAAGTTGAACGGTGGCCCGCATAACGCCTCCCCTGACAATTCCGAATCCTGAATCCTGAATTATCCAACCCATTTGCGCGCGTTGCGGAACATGCGTAACCACGGCCCGTCTTCTTTCCAGTCCGATGGATGCCATGAGTTCTGCACAGTGCGAAACACCCGCTCCGGGTGCGGCATCAATATCGTGAACCTGCCATCAGCGGTTGTGAGGCCCGTAATACCGCCGGGCGCACCATTAGGATTGTACGGATAGCTATCGGTCGCCGCACCCCGGTTATCCACAAAGCGCAGCGCAACAATGGCCTTGCCGCGTTGCTCGTCGCTGGCGAATTCCGTATAGCCCTCCCCGTGCGCGACCGCAATCGGCAGCCGGCTGCCCGCCATGCCCGCGTAAAACAGCGAAGGCGAAGCCATCACCTCCGCCATCACGAAGCGCGCTTCGAACTGTTCGGACTTGTTGCGCACAAAATGCGGCCACGCATCGCTGCCGGGAATGATCTCGTGCAGGTTGCTCATCATCTGGCAGCCGTTGCACACGCCCAGCGCGAAACTGTCGTTGCGCCCGAAGAACGCCGCGAACTCATCGCGCGCGCGCGGATTGAACAGTATCGACTTCGCCCAGCCCTCGCCCGCTCCCAGCACGTCGCCGTAGGAAAAACCGCCGCAGGCGGCAAAGCCTTTAAAATCCGCCAGCGTGACGCGGCCGGCGATGATGTCGCTCATGTGCACGTCGAACGCGTCGAAACCGGCGCGGTCGAACGCCGCGCCCATTTCGATCTGACCATTGACGCCCTGCTCGCGCAAAATCGCGATGCGCGGCCGAGCTCTGTTTACGAAAGGCGCCGCGATATCTTCAGCAGGATCGAAAGTGAGATGCGGCGAAATGCCGGGATCACCCGCATCGAGCAGACGGTCGTATTCCTGCTGCGCGCACAGCGGATTGTCGCGCAGGCTTTGCATGTGAAACGTCGTCTGCGACCACACGCGATGCAAATCCGCTCGCTGCGCGCTATAGACTTCGGTGCCGCCGCAGGCAATACCGATACGGTCGCCCGTCACTGCCCGGCCTATCTCCAGATACGCCTCAGCCAATCCCGCGTTTTTGAATGCGTCGCGCACAGTCTGCAAATCGTTATCGCGCACCTGCAATACCGCGCCCAATTCCTCATTGAAGAGCTGGGCGATGGCGTCACCCCTGGTCAGTGAGATCTCCAGTCCGGCGCGCGCCGCGAACGCCATTTCGCACAGGGTTACGAACAACCCGCCGTCGGAACGGTCGTGATAAGCAAGAATACGCCCCGCTGCGTTCAGCCCCTGCACGACCTCAAACCATTCTGCAAGCTGCCGCGGCGCATCCAGATCCGGCGCGACGCTGCCTATGCAACCGTAAACCTGCGCCAGCGCCGATGCGCCGAGCCGGTTCTTTCCCATGCCCAGGTCAAGCAGCACCAGCACGGTATTGCCGCAGTCCAGGCGCAGTTGCGGCGTCAACGTTTTGCGCGTATCCGTCACGCGGGCGAACGCCGACACGATCAGCGATAGCGGCGCGGTCACTTGTTTGGCGACGCTGCCGTCGCTCCACGTCGTCTTCATCGACATCGAATCCTTGCCGACGGGGATGCTAATGCCGAGTTCCGGACACAGTTCCATGCCGACCGCGCGCACGGTGTCGTAGAGCGCGGCGTCTTCGCCGGGGTGTCCTGCTGCCGCCATCCAGTTCGCGGACAATTTGATATCGCCGATGGCGGCAATCGGTGCCGCCGCAATATTGGTGATCGCCTCGCCCACCGCCATGCGTCCCGAGGCCGGCGCATCGATGAGCGCGAGCTGGGTGCGCTCGCCCATCGCCATCGCTTCGCCGCCGTGCTCGTAGAACCCTGCGAGCGTTACCGCAACATCGGCGACCGGCACCTGCCATGGCCCCACCATCTGGTCGCGCGCGGTCATGCCGCCTACCGTGCGGTCGCCAATTGAAATCAGGAAAGTTTTGTCGGCCACGGAAGGCAGGCGCAGCACACGCAAACAGGCCTCGCCTAAATCGATCTTCGAAGTATCGAATGACACCGCAAGCGGCGCGCGATGCGCAACCTCGCGCAGCATTTTGGGCGGTTTGCCCAGCAGCACCGAAAGTTCCATGTCGACCGGTGCGTTTTTGAACGCAGAATCGCCGACGACCAGTTTGTCATCCGCTGTGGCCGTGCCGACTACTGCACACGGACAGCGCTCGCGCGCGCAGATCGCCTTGAAACGGTCGAGGTCCGCGGGCGCAATCGCGAGCACGTAGCGCTCCTGGGATTCGTTGCACCAGATCTGCAGCGGCGACATGCCGGGCTCTTCACTCGGGATGGTGCGCAAATCGAACAGCCCGCCGCGTTCGGC
Source organism: Bordetella parapertussis (assembly GCA_945870465.1). Next base: position 25,000 of record CAMBSS010000019.1, read on the forward strand.
ACCGTGCACAAGCTCAGGCAACGCGTTCGACAACCCACCGGCGCCGACGTCGTGTATGGACAAGATCGGATTGCCAGCACCCAGTTCCCAGCAGCGGTCTATCACCTCCTGCGCGCGGCGCTGGATTTCCGCATTGCCGCGCTGCACGGAATCGAAATCAAGGTTTTCAATGTTGGCGCCGGTCTGCATGCTCGATGCAGCCCCGCCGCCCAATCCGATCAGCATGCCCGGTCCGCCAATCTGGATCAGCAACGCGCCGGCATCCAGGCCGCGCTTGTGCGAATGCTGCGCGGAAATATTGCCGAGGCCGCCCGCAATCATGATCGGCTTGTGGTAGCCGCGCATCTCGCCGGCGACTTCCTGCTCGAAAGTGCGAAAATAACCGCACAGGTTCGGCCGTCCGAATTCATTATTGAACGCAGCGCCCCCGATCGGCCCGTCGAGCATGATCTGCAGCGCAGACGATATGCGTCCCGGGCGCCCGTAAGGATTGATCTCCCACGGCTGGACAAAATCCGGAATCCGCAGGTTCGATACGCTGAAACCGCTCAAGCCCGCTTTCGGCTTGGCGCCGCGCCCGGTGGCGCCTTCGTCGCGTATTTCGCCGCCCGCGCCGGTCGCCGCGCCGGGAAACGGCGAGATCGCGGTCGGATGGTTGTGGGTTTCGACTTTCATCAGGATATGCGCATCGTCTTCGGCGTAGCGATAAGCGCCGTCAGTCGCCGGAAAGAAGCGCCGCACGTGCGCGCCTTCGATGATCGACGAATTGTCGGAGTAAGCAACGACGGTGCCGCGCGGATGCCGTTCGTGCGTATTGCGAATCATGGCGAACAGCGACTTGGCCTGCGGCTTGCCGTCTATCACCCAGTCAGCGTTGAAGATCTTGTGGCGGCAATGCTCGGAATTCGCCTGCGCGAACATCATGAGCTCGACGTCGGTGGGATTGCGCTTCAACCGTTGGAAGTTTTGCCACAGGTATTCGACTTCGTCGTCGGAAAGCGCCAGGCCCATTTCGCGGTTGGCGGTCTGCAAAGCCGCCATGCCGCCAGCCATGATATCGACGGAACCAAGCGGCTGCGGCTCGTAATGTTGAAACAACTGCCCTGCTTCATCGAAGGCGCCCAGCACGGTCTCCGTCATGCGGTCATGAATCAGCGGCAACAACAACGCGATTTCGCTTGCCGACAGCCGGCTGCCGTCAGCCTTGCTGGCGTAGTACGCGGTGCCACGCTCGATGCGCTCGACTGCCGTCAGTCCGCACTGCCGCGCGATATCGGTGGCTTTGGATGACCAGGGCGAAATGGTGCCCAGGCGCGGCACGACCAACTGCATGTGGCCGGCTTCGGGCACTGCGCCGGCGGCGGGCCCGTAAGTCAGTATGCGTCCGAGTACTGCGTTTTCTTCGCCGGTGAGCGCGCGCGACACGGCGACAAAATGCCAGTATTCGGCGCTGAGAGCGGATAATTTGAGGCGGGCTTGCTGACGAGCGGCGGCTAGCTTGCGTGACCGGAATTCGGAGAGGGCATTGCGCCCGCGCAGGCTGAGAATTTGCGGCATGAAGTCAGCGCGATATCCGTAAAACCGGATTTTACCCGAAACCGGCTGCTGCCGCAGACCCGCGTGCGAAAACGGAAGATAATCGGGGTTCACCATACGTCCCGCAACCATGACTTTTCATTCGCATAGGCAATTACCGGTGTACCGCACCGCAGAAATACGGGACATCGAGGCAGCAGCGCTCAATGCATCGCCGGCGCCCGCGCTGATGGAACGCGCCGGTCGCGCCGCCGCACAAATCGCGCGCGACGTCGCCGCCGATCGCGGCCGCGGCGTGCTGGTCATCGCCGGACCCGGCAACAATGGCGGCGATGCTTTTGTGGTCGCGCGCCACCTCAAAGCGTGGTGGTTCAAGGTAGACGTCGTGTTCGCCGGCGACGCGTCCGCGCTGGCCGCTGATGCGAAAATCGCGCTCGCCGCGTGGCGGGAATGCGGAGGCAGTACGCTTGAACGCATCCCCGCGAATGTACGCTGGGACCTCGTCATCGACGGCCTGTTCGGCATCGGCCTCAAACGCGATCTGGACGGCAAATACGCCGAACTCGTCGCGGCCATCAACCGGCTTGGCATTCCAGTACTGGCGCTCGACGTGCCGAGCGGGCTTGACGCGGACACCGGTCGAGTATGCGGCTGCGCGATTCGCGCCGACCACACCGTGACATTCATCGGCCTGAAACCGGGCCTGCTGACACTGCAAGGGCCCGATCACTGCGGCGAAATTCATTTATGCACGCTCGATCTCGATTTGCCGGCGGCAGCCGCGCGCGGCGCCATCATCGGCGCTGATATCCTGCAGTCGGCCCTGCCCGCCCGCCGCGCCAACAGCCACAAAGGCGATTACGGCATCGTGGGAATTTTGGGCGGCGCGCCCGGCATGGTGGGCGCGGCGTTGCTGGCCGGCCGCGCGGCGCTGCAATTGGGCGCGGGCCGCATATATCTCGGACTCCTCGCTGCAGATGGCCTTGGCTACGATCCCGCGCAACCCGAACTGATGTTGCGGCCAGCGCACGAGATACTGCGGCTGGAGCACCTGAACTGCCTGGCCATCGGCCCCGGTCTCGGCCAGTCGCCGGAGGCGCATCGATTGGTGACCGCGACGTTGCAAAGCAAAGAGCCGGTGGTGTTGGATGCCGATGCATTAAACCTGCTCGCTGCCGACGCAGGATTGCAGCAACTCATCAGCCAACGGTCCGCGCCTACCGTGCTGACACCGCATCCGGCTGAAGCTGCGCGCCTGCTGGCATGCAGCACTGCTGAAATTCAAACCGACCGCATCGCCGCCGCCGGCGAAATCGCCGCGCGTTACAAGAGCGCAGTCGTGCTGAAAGGCGCCGGCAGCGTCTGCGCAATGCCGGATGGCAAGTGGTTTATCAATACGAGCGGAAACCCGGGCATGGCCAGCGCCGGCATGGGCGACGTGTTGAGCGGCCTCATCGCGGCCTTGCTGGCGCAAGGCGCCGACGCGCGAACGGCATTGCTGGCCGGGGTGCATTTACATGGCGCCGCCGGCGACGCGTTGGCGGCCGGGCACGGACAGATCGGCATGACCGCCAGCGAGTGCATCACCGCGGCGCGCAAGCTGTTTAACGCCGCGCGGTCCGCCGCGCTCAGGTAATTACTGGGTCGCTTCGAGTCCGGCGGCTTTGATGACTGCCGACCACTTCGTCATTTCCGCTTTGATGAAAGCCATGAACTGATCGGGCGTGCTGGCCACCGGCTCGGCGCCCTGCTTGCTCATGCTCTCGCGCGTCTCGGGTGCGAGCAGGCGCGCGGCGATTTCCTTCTGCAGCTTGTCTACGATGTCGCGCGGCGTGCCGGTCGGCGCGAGCAGCCCCGTCCAGCCGGTAATTACCACGGTCTTGAATCCCGCCTCCGTCATGCTCGGCGCCTCGGGAAAGGCCGGCGCGCGCGCGACGCCGCAGGTCGCCAGCAGTTTCAATTTGCCGGTCCTGATATGCGGCACCACACCCTGCATGGGCGAAAAAATCAGCGCGATCTGCCCGCTCAATAAGTCGATGACCGCCGGCGTCTCGCCTTTGTACGGCACGTGCAGCATCCTGATGCCGATCTGTTGCGCGAACAGTTCGCCGCCGAGATGCGTTTGATTGCCGATGCCGAAAGAACCGAAACTCAGCTCGTTCGGCCGCGACTTCGCGATCGCCACCAGGTCTTTGACGCTCTTGACCGGCAGCACCGGATTGATGACGAGCCCGAAGGTATTGGTGGCGGTCTGCGTGATCGGCGCAAAATCGCGCAGCGTGTCGTACGGCAACGTTTTATAGACGTAGGGATTCATGGTCAGCGAACTGGGCACGCCGAGCGACAGCGTATAACCGTCGGGCTTGGCTTTGGCGCCCGCCTCCAGGCCGATGATACCGTTGGCGCCGGGCCGGTTATCGACGACAACTTGCTGGCCCCAGGCCTCGGTCAGTTTTTGCGCGACGACGCGCGCGGTGAGATCGACGCCTGAGCCCGCGGCCTGCGGCACGATGATGCGCACCGGATGACTGGGATAATCCCGCGCCGTTTGCGCATTGCCCGGCAACGATACGCACAGCAACGTTAAGGCATATGCCGACGCAACATTCTTAAACATGCAGCGACCTCATGGTGAGCATCCCCAGCCAGGTCATCATCAACGATCCCACGAGATGAGTTGCCACCAGGATAAATGCCCAGGTGAGCTCGCGGTCCGACAGCAATTCGACTGCCTCCGCGGAGAACGAAGAAAACGTCGTCAGTCCCCCCAGAAAACCGATGACCACGAACTGGCGCAGTTCCGGTGGCAGGCTGTCGTGATGCACGAAATATTCAACCGCCAGGCCGATCAGGAAGCCGCCGGCGAGATTCGCCGTCAACGTGCCGAGCAGCATGTTGGAAAACAGCGGGTTGAGCCCGATGCCCAACAGCCAGCGCAGCCAGCAGCCGAGGGCGCCGCCGATGCCAACCGCGAGAAACCCGTAAGCGGTCATCTTTAATCCAGATCAGGATTCCGAGTTTCAAGCATAGCAGGGAATCGCCGCGCGCACAGCCGGCCCGCCTCGTCCATTCAACGCTGCACGCGATGCTATACTCGTTTTTTACGCTTTCACGATCGACATGAGCAACCGTCTCGCGCGGGAAACGAGCCCGTACTTAAAACAGCACGCCGACAATCCGGTCGACTGGTATCCGTGGGGCGAAGAAGCCCTGAAAGCCGCGCGCGAGCAGGACAAACCCATCCTGTTGTCGATCGGCTATTCCGCCTGCCACTGGTGCCACGTAATGGCGCACGAATCGTTCGAAGACGCGGAAGTCGCCGCGCTGATGAACAAGCATTTCATCAACGTCAAAGTCGACCGCGAGGAGCGCCCCGACCTCGACCAGATCTACCAGGCCGCGCACAACGTCATCACATCGCGCCGCGGCGGCTGGCCGCTGACCATGTTTCTGCTGCCCGACCAGACACCGTTTTTTGCCGGCACCTATTTCCCGAAAACGCCGCGCCTGGAAAAACCGGGCATGATGGACCTGCTGCCGCAGATCGCCGCGTCATACCACGATGGCCGCGAGGACATCGAGAAGCGCAGCCAGGCGCTACGCGATGCGCTTACCCAAACCCAGCCCGCCGCAGCAGGTGACAATGATTTGACCGCGGCGACGCTGGACGCCGCGCTCGCCAGGTTAAAGCAGATGTTCGACCCGGTCGACGGCGGCCTCACCGAGGCGCTCAAGTTTCCGCATCCGGCCGAGATCGAATTCTGCCTGCGCCGTGCCGCGGAACTGGGCGACACCCAGGCCATGGACATGGTGAAGCTCACTCTCACCCGCATGGCCGAACGCGGCCTTTACGACCAGTTCGGCGGCGGCTTTTACCGCTATTGCGTCGACCAGCAGTGGGTAATCCCGCATTTCGAGAAAATGCTTTACGACAACGGCCCGCTGTTGCGCCTGTACAGCGACATGTGGCTGGTCGATCGCCAGCCGTTGTATGCACGCGTGGTGGCGGATACGGCGACTTGGGTGATGTGCGAGATGCAGGCGCAGGGAGGCGGCTATTACTCGACCCTGGATGCGGATTCCGAGCACGAGGAAGGCAAGTTCTACGTGTGGACACCGGCGGAGGTCAAAGCCGCGCTGAGCGCCGAAGAATACGCCGTGGTCGCACCGCACTACGGCCTGGATGCACCGCCGAATTTCGAGGACAAGCATTGGCATCTGCAGGTGGCGACACCGCTCGCGCAAGTCGCGCAGCGGCTGGCGATTCCCCTTGATCGCGCCAACGCGCTGCTCGATTCGACGCGCGCGAGACTGCTGACGCGGCGCGAACGGCGAGTGCGGCCCGCGCGCGATGAAAAAATCCTCACGGCCTGGAACGCTCTCATGGTCAAGGGCATGGTGCGCGCGTCCCGCGTTTTCGCCCAACCCATTTGGCTTAACTCGGCGCGCCGCACGGTCGAATTCATCCGCGCCAATCTGTGGCGCGATGGCCGCCTGCTCGTCAGCTACAAGGACGGCAAGGCGACGCTCAACGGCTATCTTGACGACTATGCGTTTCTGCTCGATGCACTGCTGGAACTCATGCAGGCGGATTTTCGCAACGCGGATCTGGAATGGGCGCGCGCGCTGGCCGATGTCCTGCTGGAGCAATTCGAAGACCGCGAACACGGCGGGTTCTTTTTCGTCAGCCACGACCACGAGCAACTGATGCACCGCGCCAAAATCGGCCCGCGCAACGACACCCCCTCAGGCAACAGCGTGGCGGCGCTGGCGCTCGACCGTCTGGGCCACGTGCTTGGCGAACCGCGTTACAGCGAGGCCGCGCGTCGCACCGTGCAGGCGTTTGCGCCGCTGCTCGAGCAACAGCCCAACGCGCACGGCACTCTAGGTATCGCGCTCGACGAACAATTGACGCCGCCGACCCTCGTCGTGCTGAGCGGCGGCGGCGATGCGCCGGCGTGGCTACGCGCCATCAACGCACAGTATTTGCCGCACGTGCTCGCACTGGCGATTCCGCCCGAAGTTCAGGGGCTGCCGGCGGCGCTGGCCAAACCCGCCGGCGGCGGCCTCAAGGCATGGGTATGCCAGGGCGTAACCTGCCTGCCGCCCATCACCGACCTCGCGGCCGTGCTGATCGCGATTACTGAACGCGAAGCATGAAGTGCCCCCTGATAACGGGATGCGTTGCGCGCTAACCGGGCGATCGTCACGGTGTCAAGTGGCCATCGTTCAACTTGCCGCAACCGTCCGATCGGCAGGCTTTTCCAAGTAGAATTCCAGCGTGCCGGATTCGTTCACGGCCCCCGATCGGAGCATTGATGAAACACCGCATTGCCCTCGCCTTGCATCATTCCGCGTGCGCCCTCGCCGGCATTTTTATGTGTGCCGCAGCCGCAGCCGCGGACCTGTCCATAGGAATCAGCGCCGACGTCACGTCGCTCGATCCGCATTACGTCGCCACCCAGCACAACGTCGCCATCGGCTGGAACGTGTTCGATGCGCTCACACGCGTTGACGAGCGCGCGCGCATCATCCCGGGCATCGCCACCTCGTGGCGCGCCGTCAATCCCACGACCTGGGAATTCAAGCTGCGCAAGGGCGTCAAATTTCACGACGGCAGCGAGCTCACCGCCGATGACGTTGCCTATTCGCTGGTGCGCCCGCTCGCCATTGCCGGCAGCCCCGGCGGGTTCGCGGTCTACGTCCGCCGCATCATCTCCAAGGAAATCATCGACCCCTATACGATACGTCTGAAGACGGCAACGCCGTATGGCGCGATGCCGCAGGACCTCAACGCGATCATGATCGTATCCAAAAAAGCGGCGCTCAACGCGACACCCGCGGATTTCGACAGCGGCAAAGCGATGATCGGCAGCGGCCCCTACAAATTCGTGCGCTGGGCGCGCGGCGACCGCGTCGAACTCGCGCGTTTCGAAGGATATTGGGACAAGCAGCCGGCGTGGGATAAAGTCACCTTCCGCATGATGTCCAACGACCCCGCGCGCACCGCGGCACTGCTGTCCGGCGACGTCGACGTCATCGAAAACGTGCCGCCGTCGGATATCGCGCGCATGCGCGCGAACGCGAATGTGCGCATGGAGCAGGCGGTATCATGGCGTACCATATTCTTTCAAATGGACCAGTACCGCACGCAGCCGCCGCTGGTCACCGACCTCGACGGCAAGCCGCTCGGCAAAAATCCGTTCATGGACGTGCGCGTGCGGCGCGCGATTTCAAAAGCGATCAACCGCAAGGCGCTGGTCGAGCGCGCGATGGAAAACGTCGCGGTGCCGGCATCCAATTCAGTCTCGCCGCAGATCTTCGGTCACCAGGCCGACATCAAGATTGAAGCGTTCGATCCCGATGGCGCGAAAAAGCTGCTGGCCGAAGCCGGCTATCCCAATGGCTTCGGCCTCACGGTAGCGGCGCCCAGCGACCGCTACATCAACGACGACCAGGTTGCGCAGGCGGTCGCGCAGATGCTCTCGCGCATAGGCATCAAGTGCGCGGTGGAAGCCATGCCGTTCAACGTCTATTTGTCGAAGGCCCGCGACCAGCAATTCAGTTTTGCCATGCTCGGCTGGGGCTCGTATGCGGCCGATCTCGCGCTGCGCGCGCTGCTGATGACGCCGAATGTGGACAAGGGCAACGGCGCGTGGAACTGGGGGCGCTACTCCAATCCGAAAATGGACAAGCTCGTCGAGGATGCGCTCGATACCGTGGACGACAAAAAACGCGAGGCGCTCGCCCGCGAAGCCGGCGCCGCCGCCGCCGCGGATGTCGCGATCATTCCATTGCATCACCAGATCGTGACGTGGGCGATGAAGAAAAATATTGCCTACCAGGCACGTACCGACGAGCGCTCGCTTGCGCAGTTTTTCTTTCCAAAATAGCCGCACACTTCGGGTCAGACAAGCGAACGCGCACAACAACGGAATGGCTGCCAGGAGAAAGAGATAATGCAAAAATCCCACCGCGTTCTTGCCATCGCCAGCCTGGTCTTGGCGCCTCTCCTGCTGGCAGCTATCGAGCTCTTTCATCCCGCGCATTTCACGCTCAATCCCGGGATGACTGCTTTTCTCTCACAACCCCAGCCGGGCGACCCTTATTTCAACGCGATCACCTATTTCGGTCCGGAGTGGTGGTTCCTCCTGCACATGATACAAACGCCGCTGGTGGTGGTCGTTTCCTTCGGCTTGCTGATGGCAACGGATTCATTCGCCGGCCAGACCGCGGCGCGCTACAAGCCGCTCGCGTGGATGGCACGCATCGCGACCGTCGTCTTCATGACTTACTACACCGTCCTCGACAGCATAGGCGGCATCGGCCTCGGGCGTGAACTGATCGTATTGAAAGAGCTGACCGACTCCGGCGCATTGAGCGGCCCCGATGCGGAAAACATCCGCTTCTTCCTCGACCGTATGTGGGTGGACCCGTGGGTGGGCGGCGTGGGGTCATTTGTCAGCCTCCTGGGGTCGTGGGCGATCTTTGTGGCCGCCTTGTGCACGGCGGGCTATCTCATGCTCAATCGCAAGGCGACCTGGCTGGAAGTGCTACTGCTGGTCGGCTTTGGCTGGGAGCTGCAATTGGCGCATGCGAGTTACCACGGCCCTATCGCGTTCAGCCTGCTGGCGCTATCTTCGGCGCTGCGCCTCTCGCGCAAAACCGCGCTGCCGCAAAATACCGCAGGCAACCCGCCGGGACCGGCAACGTCCTAGTCAGGCGATCGCGATCAGCTTGCCCGCCGCGACCAACATCACTACGGCGAGCGTTACAATCAACCCGCGCTGAGACAGTTTGCTCAATCCCAACCAGGTTCCGGCGAGAGCGCCCATGACTGCCGCCGCGGCAAACCAGGGAATTTCAGCAGGCAAAGAACCCGCCGTGAGGGAGCCCGCGATGAGCGCAGCAACCGAGTTTACCAAGATGAACGGCGCTGCAATGCCGGCAGCGGATTTCGGGCCGGCCCACCCAAATAGCAGCATGAGCGGGCTCAGGAATATGCCGCCGCCCGTGCCGGTGAGTCCAGACAGCATGCCAATCAACGCACCCAGCGGCAGCGCAATGATTTTGTTGACCGCGAGCTCTTCGTCGTCACGTCGAAAGCCGCTGCCGAAAACGCGCCACACCAGCAGGGCGGCCGAGAGCAGCAGCACGATACCCACCAGCAGATAGTAAGTCCCCGCCGCAAGGCGCAGGGAACCTGCGAAAGCGGCGAGCGGCACCGAGCCCAGCAGGAACGGCCACAGGCCACGCCATGCAAAGAAGCGCGCGCGCCGGAACCGGTACACCGTGATCGTCGCAACCAGAATGTTAAGCGCCAGCGCCGTCGGGCGCATGACCTCCGGCGCAAGACCGGCAATCGCCATGATCGCGAGATAACCCGAGGCGCCGGCGTGGCCAACTGTCGTATAGAGCGTGGCTATGACAAAAAACGCGCACGCCAGAATAATCGTTTCAGTACCCGTCACGGCCGCAAGTCCCGCAAGGCAGTCCGACACTCGTTATATTTAACAGAATATAACGCTACCGGCAACCGGGTGTGCGTCGGCCGCAATGCGTTGTTCCCGAAAAAATTAACGTTTGCGCAGAAATTCGCGCGCAAAAATCCGGATGTCGCCGGAGATGGCAGCGGCGGCCTTGGCCTCGATCAAACGATAGCGACGCAACACCTTCTTGCCGAACGGCGTAATGCGCGCCCCGCCGCCACCCTTGCCGCCGGTTGCGGTATCGACCACAGGTTCCCGAAAGCATTGATTCATGGTGTCGACCAGCAGCCACGCGCGCCGGTACGACATATCCATGCTGCGGGCCGCAGCGGAAATCGAGCCGGTTTGCGCGATGGCCTGCAGCAAGTCCGCTTTACCGGGACCGATTGCGAATGCCGCGCCCAGAAGTATGCGTATGCGCGTCTTGGCGACGGCCTTCGACATCTAGACGCCGCCCTACCCTTTGCGCCGCCAGCGCTCGGCAGCGATGTCGTCGCTCGCGCGCGACTCGACCCAGCGCGCGCCTTCGGGCGTTTGTTCTTTTTTCCAGAACGGCGCCTGCGTCTTCAGATAATCCATGACGAATTCGCAGGCCGCAAAAGCGTCGCCGCGGTGAGCACTGCTGACGACAACGAGCACGATCTGGTCGAGCGGTTTCAACTGACCGATGCGATGCACCACCAGCACATCGAAAATCTTCCAGCGCGCCTTCGCCTGCTCAATGATTTCAGCGATGGCCTTTTCGGTCATGCCGGCGTAGTGCTCGAGCGTCATGCCGGCAACTGCACTGCCGTCGTTCATGTCGCGTACCACCCCGACAAAAGCGGCGACCGCGCCAACCTGCGGGTTATCCTGCCGCAACAGCGCGATTTCGCGCCCGGTATCGAAATCCTGCGTCTGTACACGAACCCCCATTTCAGCCCCCAGTCACGGGAGGAAAAAACGCCACTTCATCGCCGTCATGGACCGGCGTATCGCCCTGCGCCATGTCCTGGTTGACGGCTGCACGCACCGGTTTGCTATCCGCGAGTTCGTCTGACCAAGCCCCGCCACGGCTTATCAGCAATCGCCGCAAACCGGCCAGATCACGTACATCAGCCGGCAATGCGAGTTGTTCCGACGACTTGCCCAAAGCCTCGCGCAAGCGCGCAAAATAAACCAAGGTAACCATTTGAATAGTATGCGCCCGGTGCAGTCGAAAATGAAAATGCTCTAGAGTGCGACGTGCTGCGTGATGAATCCGGCAATCGCCGCGACGTCGTCGATGCTGAATTGCGGCAATTTCGTATCGGTGCGCCCGTCGCTCGCAACGGCGACGATATGGGGATCCTGCGGGAACAACCACGGCTCGTCCACCACATCGCGATGAACTTCAAGCTTGGGCACCGGCTCATGCTTGAAGCCCTCAATCAACAGGAGATCGCACGGTGACATACGCTTGATCAGGTCCTGCAATGACGGCTCAGGCGCTCCGCGCAGCTCGTTCAACAGCACCCAGCGCCGGCTTGATGAAATCAGCACTTCGCTACACCCCGCCTGACGGTGGCGGTACGAATCCTTGCCTGGCTGATCGACGTCAAACTTGTGATGCGCGTGCTTGATCAGCGACACCTTGAGCCCGCGCGCGGTGAACACCGGGATCAGCTTCTCGATCAGCGTGGTTTTACCGGAGCCCGAATAGCCCGCAATGCCGAATATCTTCATCGACGGTCATTTTACCAGCCGGGTGCGTCAATCATCGGTTTTGACGCGGCGATCGGCGAGATGCAGCCGGTTCAGAATCGCCAGCCGCATAATTTCAGGATCGTGGCTGGCCACCACGACGGTGTGATTGTCGATGCACAAAGCGGTGACGAGTTCGAGCACCTGCTTGCGCGCGACACCGTCCAGATTGGCGGTCGGCTCGTCAAGCAGCAGCAGCGTCGGGTTGAGCACCTTGGCGCGGGCAAGCGCCGCACGCTGTTTCTCACCGCCGGAGAGTTTATGCGGCGGCACGTCGCGATGGGCACTCAAACCCGCCCACTCCAGCGCATCGCGCACGCGCGCGGCGCGTTCGGCCGGCGGCATACCCCGACGCGCCAGACCGTATTCGATATTTTTCTCGATGCTGGTGTGAAACAAGTAAGGCTGCTGGTGCACATAAACGATTTCGCGCCGCCACGCTTCCGGGTAACCCGGCAGCGCCGATGGCTGGGCGCGAAATGCCAGGCTTCCGCGATCCGCCGGTTCGAGTCCGGCGACGATGCGCAACAAAGTCGTTTTGCCGCTGCCGTTGGGGCCGGTCAGCACGTAACCATTGCCGGTTTCCAGTTCGAGGCGCGTATCTTCAAACAGTACGCGCTGCCCGAAGCGTTTGTCCAGGGACTGCATGGCGAAGAGGGGCGAACTCATTCGAGCCCGCCCCGCCCCTGCAGCCACGCAAGTGCCACATTGATGCCGATGGCGACCGCAATCAACACGAAGCCCAGCGCGATACCTTGCGCAAACTCGCCTTTGGATGTCTCCAGCGCAATCGCGGTTGGAATGTTGCGCGTAAGCCCGGCGATATTGCCACCGACCATGATCGCGCAGCCGACTTCGGACACGACGCGCCCGAAACCGTTGAATACCGCGGCCATGACCCCGAAACGCACTTCGAACAGCGTGCTCAACGCTGCCCGCAAGCGGGTCGCACCAAGACTGCGTGCAGTCTCGTAAATACGCGGATCGGCCCCCTGCACTGCTGACAGCGTGAATACGACCAGCACCGGAAACGCAATCATCATGTAACCGAGGATGATCGCTTCCGGCGTGAACAATAACTTGAGGAATCCCAGCGGCCCCTGACGCGACAGCAGCATATAAATCACGAGGCCGATGACTACCGTGGGGAAAGACAACAGCGCCTGCACCAGCACGACCACCGCGCGGCGGCCTGGAAAATCGACTTTCGCAATGAGAAACCCGAGCGTGATTGCCGGTGGAGAAATCAGCAGCAACGCGACCAGCGAGCACGCCAGCGACGTGAATATGATGCGCCAAAGGTCTGCATCACCGCTCAGCAGCAGCCCGAATGCATGAGAGGTCGGGCCGAAAAAATCCATCTATTTTGCGGTCGGGTAGAACATCTGCACGCCATTAATCTTGAAATCGGCGACCGCTTTTTGCCCTTCGGTGGAGGTAAGCCAGTTTGCGAATGCGGTTGCGCCCTGGGTATTGATGCCGGGATTTTTTTGCGGATTAACCACAATCACGCCATAGGGATTGAACATTTTCTGATCTCCTTCGACCAGCGTAGCCAGCCCGGTCTTGTCCTTGTACGCGGCATACGTCG
>CAMBSS010000020.1 GCA_945870465.1 Bordetella parapertussis
TGGCGGGGATTTGGGCATCGGCTCGAGAAATACCGACACCGCGGCGAGGCCATCGGAGTAGACGATATGCGAAACCGGCGTGGCGCGGCCGGCGATCGAGCGCCGCATTTCGGTGAGCTTCCTGAATCCCGCGAGCTGGGTCTTAAGCGCCCAACCGCTGTCCGCCGCGGACTCGCTGCGCTCCAGCGCCGTGCGATCGACGTGCCACGACTGGCTCTGGCCGGCAAAGCGGGATTCGATCATTTTTTTATTGACGCCGCTGCCTATCGTCAACTGCGTGAAGACGAACAAATCGACCAGTTCGCCTTTTTCGCTGTAAGTGCGGGCGCGCAATGCCAGTCCGGTCACGAGTTCAGCGCAATACTTGTGGCCGAAGCGCAGGTTGTCCTTGGGGGCGAGCGCGATGACCTGGCAATCGTGCCCGGCGACGCGGTCCTGCCCGCCTTTGCTCACTACGTAATTGTCGGCGATGCCCGTTAACTGCTCGGACAACAATGCCGGAAACTGGCGCGAACTGCGTTTTTCGATGATCACCGTCTTGCTGTCGGGCAGGTAGCAGGTGACGTTTTCGTTGTTGCGTATGATTTCCCGCGGCGGGCCATCCAGCGTTTCGAGCTTTTCGCGCTCGCCACCCGCGTCGGCGATATGGGCGATGCGCGAAGTCTCCATCTGGTGGCCGTGCTGGTAGACAAAAGTCCCCGCGTAATTGAGCTGGCGCGATGCGGTGGCGATTTTCTTCAGCCAGGTCATGGCGTCGGCGCTGTTTTCGGCGGCGGAACTGCCTGCGCAGCCGATGGCGCCCAGCAGCACCAGCACCACGAGGACCGCAGGACGCAATGCGCGAAACTTAACGGCCATCACCATCATTCGAACCCGACACGGTTCTTACGTAAGGCGCCACGCCCTGGAATGCGGTGCTGGGCGAGAACTCCTGATGCGCCATCAGGTATTCGTTGACCTTGCCCTGCTTGACGGCGGCCACCAGCGGCGTAGGCGAGTCGGCGCTCGCGACCGCGGTTTCTTCTATTTTGAGCGCACTGGCGACCTGCCCTTGCGGGCTGAGTGGATTGTCGGTGAAGACCAGCAGCAAAACCACCGCGATCGCGCACACCGAAGCGGCCATGGAAAGCGCAAGGTTGGCGGATTTTCGCAACGTGAGGCGCGGCGCGAGCTGGGTGGGTTCGTCCTTCATCTGCGCCTGAAAGCGCGCCATGAAGTCGTCGCGCAGCACCGGGGCTCCGCGCATCATGTCGCCGATCAGGTGATATGTCGCCCAGGTTTCGCAACATTGGTCATCCTGCTTGAGGCGCTGCATGGTCTGCCGCGTCTCAGTTTGCCCCGATTCACCGTCCATGAACGCCGAAATTCGATCCATTACCATCTCCTGTTTTTCGGGGTGTCGAGCTGCGGCCGCAACTGCTCGGCGATCGCCTCGCGCGCGCGGAATATCCTCGAACGCACGGTGCCTATCGGACAATTCATGATCTGCGCAATTTCCTCGTAACTCAGGCCGTCGATTTCACGCAATGTGATCGCGGTCCTTAACTCCTCAGGCAACTTCAGCAGCGTGGAGTTCACCGTTTCGGCGATCTGCCGCGTCATCATCTGCTGTTCTGGCGTATTCATGTCCTTTAATTGCTCGCCAACCTCGATATCTTCCGCTTCCTCGTTATCGACCTCGGTGACAGTCGGCGCGCGCCGTCCCAGCGCAACGAGATAGTTCTTCGCCGTATTGATGCCTATCCGGTACAACCACGTATAAAACGCGCTGTCGCCGCGAAACGACGGCAAAGCTCGGTAGGCCTTGATAAAAGCCTCCTGCGTTACATCTTCGACCTCGCTGGCATCGCGAATAAAACGCGACAACAGACGCGCAAGCTTGCGCTGGTACTTCACCACCAGCAGCTCGAACGCTTTCTTGTCGCCGCGCTGCGCCCGCTCAACCAGTTGCTGGTCGACTTCACGTTCGCCCATGAAACCGGCCCCCGAGTCCTTATGCTTTGCCGGCGTTAAGCCCGCGAAAACAAAGCGCTAAGTATACCCCAGCCCGCGTCTCAAATAGGGTGTAACCGAACCGATATGCGACAGACAAGCAAAATTGCGGATTAGTTCACCGGCGAGCAGGGTTATTCAAAAAAGGCTGCATTCCCGGCCCGCCGCCGGCTCTTAACCGGAAGCCGCAGCCTGCCGCAGGCCGCGCGGCACCAGCCACCGCTCGGCCAGGCTGAAGCCGCCTTCGATCAGCAGTGCAAGCATCGCTGCCGGCACGGCGCCGGCAAGGAGCAGCACGTTGTCGTTCACGGCGAGTCCGGCCACGATGCGCTCCCCATAGCCGCCGGCGCCTATGAACGCGGCTATAGTCGCCGTCCCCACATTAATGACGGCGGAAGTCCGCACCCCGGCCAGAATGGTGCGCGATGCCACCGGCAGTTCGATGAGCCGCAGGATCTCCCGCGGGCGCAAACCCAGCGCCGCGGCCGCCTGTTTGAGTCCCCGCGCCACTTCCGCCATGGCGGTAGCTGTATTGCGCACGATCGGGAGTAACCCGTAGAGAAACAACGCGACCAGCGCGGGCAGCGTGCCTATCCGGTCCAGCAGCGCGATCAGAAACGCGAGCAGCGCAAGCGAGGGTATCGTCTGCAGCACACCGACTGCCGGCAAAATCACGCGCTGCGCCGCCGTCGAGCGCCCTGCCCATATGCCGAGAGGGATTCCCACCGCGCAACTTGCCGCCAATGACACGAATACCAGCAGCAGATGCTGGCCGCTGACGCGCAGAAAGTCGTCGCCAAAAAACCGCACCAACAGCCCGCGTGGCGCCTGGGCGCCCGCGACCGGCGCCTGCGTGACAAACGCTTCCGCGACCTGCGCGAACGATTTGCCTTCGAGCTCGACTGTCGCATTCATGGCAATCATGTCCGCCGGCGCAATTTTTCCTTCCAGCGCCGCCAGCGCCGCCCAGGTTTTGGGGAGTCGCTGCGGCAGATCGGCGCGATGCAGCAGCAAAGCCGCGTAAGGCGGAAAGAAATTACGGTCATCGGCGAGCACGCGCAAGCCGTAACGCCTGATCTTCGCGTCCGTCGTGTAAACGTCCATCAACTGGATGCGCCCGGCCGCCAATGCTTCGTAGGCGAGCCCGTGATCGAGCCCGCGCGCGGCAAACGGCAACGCATACGCCTTTTGCAATGCCGGCCAACCGTCTTTGCGGTTGAGAAACTCCTGCGACAGGCCGACCGCGAGATCGGCATGCTTGGC
Source organism: Bordetella parapertussis (assembly GCA_945870465.1). The sequence continues at coordinate 3,256 of CAMBSS010000020.1, forward strand.
CAGGTCGGAAATGGCCGTAATGCCACGCTGCTGCGCGAGACTGTCGCTCATGGCCAGCGCGTAGGTATTGCTGAAACCCAGCGGCACCGACGCCACCAGTCCGTCTGCTGCCAGCGCGCGGTTGATATCGTCGAGCGTAGTGGCGGATTTTCTGCCGAGCAGCTCAAATGCAATGGTGCCCGAATACTCGGCGTAAACGTCTATGGCGCCGTTTTTCAGCGCGGCATAGACGACTGCCGTATTGCCGAGCCCCGGCTTGAAAGTCACCTGCGCTTCGCCTGCCGCGCGCGCCGTGCGCGCGACGATTTCACCGAGAATATAGGATTCGGTAAAGCGTTTGGAGCCGACCGCCAGTTCCGTGGCGCACGCTGACAACGCCCACGCCGCCATCACAGCCAACACGGCTGCGAATTGCCAAACCGCGCGATGACGGAAACGATTCACTCGGGCGTAATGCCGGCGGCCTTCACGATCTTGGCGAACTTCGGAACTTCATTCTTGATATACGCCGCGAACTGGTCCGGCGTGTTGGTCACCGGATCGACGCCCTGCCCGATCAGATAGTTCGTCATTTCCTTCTCGTTGACGATGCCGATAATCACGGCGTTGAGCTTGTTGATGATCTCACGCGGCGTGCCCGCCGGTGCGAGCAGCCCGAACCACGTAGTGATGTCGTAACCGGGCAACGCCGCTTCCGCAACCGTCGGGATTTCCGGCAATTGCGACGACCGCTTCGTGCTGGTCACCGCCAGCGGGCGGATTTTGTTGCTTGCGATGGGCGGCAAAGTACCGGAGATGCCGCCGAAATAGACGTCGATGTGGCCGCCTATCATGTCGATCAGCGCGGGGGTAGCGCCCTTGTAGGAAATATTGACCATATCGACCCCCGCCATCGATTTGAACAATTCCCCCGCCAGCCGCGGCGGCGAACCCGGACCGGTGGACGCATAATTAAGTTTGCCCGGTTGCGCTTTGGCGACCTTGATCAAATCGCGCACGCTTCGCGCAGGCACCGATGGATGTGTAACCAGCACGTATTGATTGGAAACGATGAGGCCGATTGGCGCGAAATCCCTGATCGGATCGAACGGCGGTTTCAAATACAGGGCTGGTGCTATGATCACATAGCTGCCGCCTAACAGTACCGTGTAGCCGTCGGGCGGCGCCTTGGCAACGGCCTCGGCGCCGATATTGCCGCCGGCACCGGTCCGGTTATCGACTATGACCGGCTGGCCCAGCACTTCGGACATGCGTTTTGCCATCGCGCGGGCGACGATGTCGCTGGGGCCGCCGGCGGGAAAGGCCGCGATAAAGCGGATCGGTTTCGTCGGGAACGCCTGCGCCAGCGCGGACCCGCCGATGACCAACATTGCCCCCAACGCGCCAATACGCAGGATTTCACGCATGGGCGTGTGCCAGCAAAAAGCGTTTGAGTTCTTCCGCGCAGCGATCGGGAACCGCATCGGTGATGTTATGCGGCATGCCTTCGTAGACGACGAATTCACAATCGGGAATCAACTGTTCGAGCACGCGATACTCTTCGACGCCGTGGATAGGATCTCCGCCCGGCACCACCACCAGCGTCGGACATTTTATTTTCGGCAGCTCAGGCGACAAATCCATGCTGGCCATCAAAGGTACTATGCGCGCCAACACCTCGACCGGTGCGCGTGCAGATTCGGCAATGAACCAATCGACGAAGCCGGGCTCCACAGCATCGACATTGATACGGTCGGCGATGGTTTCACGCAGAAATGCGGCCACCCCCTTGGCGCCGATGCGCGTCACCCAGCTGGTGTAATCGGTTTTGCCTTTTTTCATGCCCGGGGTCGCAGCAAAGCACGCCAGCGTTTTGATGCGCTGCGGATAATTCGCCGCCACGCTTTGCGAGATAAAGGCGCCGGCAGAAGATCCCATCAGATGCGCCTGTTCGACGCCGAGATGATCGAGCAATTCAACCACGTCTTTGGTCAGGCGTTCGAAGGTAAGCTGGGTCGGGCCGGGAATGTCGGATGCGCCATGTCCGCGCAGCTCCATACGCACCACGCGGAAGTCGCGGGCGAGATGCGGCACCCAAGCGTAAAAGCGGCGCGCGCTGCCCATCGCCGCGTGCAGCATGACCAGCGTGTCGTTCTGGCGCCACGGATCGGTGTAATCGTCGATGACGTAGCTGATGCCCAAGCCGTCACTGGCGTTGAATTTAGGCATCCGGGTCAGCCTTTGAAAGGAACGCGCTTGGCGTACTCGGCCACCGCGTTTTCGAGCGTCATGAATACCGCGCCCCCGGCTTTGAGCGTCTTGATCAGCTTCTCCAGCATCAGCATGCGTCCGCCGCGTCCGATCACGAACGGATGGAACGTGTAGGTGATGACGCCCCATTTCAGGTTTTTTTTCATATACTGAAAATCGCTGACCCAGTTCTCGAGCACCAGGTTGTTGTTCATCAGCCCGGGCAATATCCAATCCTTGGTGCGGATGAATTCGAAGTGCGGATAATCATCAAGCGACCAGCTGATCGGCATTTCGATCAATTTGGTGGTCTTGCCGAACACCGCCGGCTTTTCCAGCTCGATGATGTCGCCCTGGCGCACGCGGTACGGCGTGTAGTCGTCGCCCATCATGCTGCTGTCGTACGTGAACCCGTGCTTGAGCAGCAGTTCCACCGAATGCGGACTCAAATCCCACGATGGCGAACGGTAGCCGCGCGCGTTGCGTCCGGTCAATTTCTTGATCTGCTCGTTAGCACGCACCAGCCCCGCTTCTTCCTGCTCGCGCGTGAGCAGAGCCGGCGGCACGTGCGTCCAGCCGTGATGACCGATTTCATGACCCGCGTCGAACACTTCCTTGCAGCGCGCCGGATAAGTCTCCAGCGTGTGGCCCGGGATGTACCACGACGTCGGGATCTTGTATTTTTTTAACAGCGCGAGCAGGCGCGGCGCCGCCACGTTGGGGCCGAATTCGCCCCGCGAGATCGGCGTCGGCGACGTCATGCCGCGCGAGATAAAGCCCGACATTGCGTCAAAGTCGAACGTCAAACAAACGATATGTCTTGCCACTTTAGCCCCCAAATTTGAATCACTGCACAAAGCAACCGCCGATAAACGCGGATTAACGCCGATAAGATCAAAACATTAAGCCAAACAACGCCACCGCGGTTTGCAAGGTTTTTCGACGGCGTTCATCGGCGTTTATCGGCGGTTCCAAATTGTTTTCTAAGTCGAATTCAGTAAGCCGAACGCCCGCCTTCGGCAGGTATTGTTGCACCGGTAATCATGCGCGATTCGTCGCTCGCCAGAAACAAAGCAATGTTCGCAATATCTTCGGGTTTGCCGACCCAGAACGGATATTCCTTGCTGCGCCCCGCCGCGTCCTGTCTGTCGACTATAGGCCCCGCGTTGTCGGGCGTACCGTAATTGGCGGTAATGCGTTCGGTCAGTATGCGTCCGGCGCAGATTGCATTTACTCGCACATTGTTCTTGGCATAAGCGCCCGCCAGCGCCCGGGTCAACGACAAAATTGCGCCTTTAGCCGACGTATAAATATGCGAGTGGCTGCCGCCACGCAGCGCTGCACCGGACGACATATTGACCACCGTGCCGCCGCCCGCCTTGATTATTTCGGGAATGGCGTGCCGGCAGCACAGTATCGGCCCGAGCAAATCGAGCGACATCGTGTGTTGCCACACTTTGAGATCCACATCGGTGACATGGCTGTCTGCCGGAATCGAGCCGCCCGCACAGTTGTACAGCACGTCGATGCGGCCGAAGCGTTTGACGGTCGCCGCGATTGCCGCTTTCACGCTGCCCTCATCGGTCACGTCGGTCGGGATGAACAGCGCATCGCCGCCCGCATCGCGCACCAGTTTTTCTGTCGCACTGCCCAGTTCAGGCTTTATCTCGATGATCGCGATCTTCGCGCCTTCGCGCGCGAACAACTGCGCCGCGGCGCGCGCAATGCCGGAACCCGCGCCCGTGATGAATACGACCTTGCCGGCAAGACGTCCCATGGTCCGTCAGGCCGGGCAATGCTTGAGCAAAAAGCGCTTCAGTTCCTCGGCGCATCTTTCCGGCACTGAATCCGTGATGTTGTGCGGCAGGCCGTCGTACTCCACGTATTCGCAATTGCGGACCTTGGTCTTCATCACACCGTACTGCTCGCGCGTGCCCAGCGGATCAGGGTGCGGAATCACCGCCAGCGTCGGGCAGCGGATTTCGTGCAGGCGGTCGGTCAGGTCGCAGGCTTTCATCATGCGCACGAATTCGTAGAACATTTCCGGATTCGTTTTAGCCGCTTCGTCAATAAACCAGCGCTTGAAACCCTCGTCCGCGCCTTTTGGCAGGCGGTCGCCGATGGTCGACTCAAGGAACTTGAGAAAACCCTGCTTCTGGATACCCGCTATCCAGCTCTCGGCATCAATCAGCGTGTTTTTCAAGCCGGGCGTCGAAGCGAAATCGCCCAGCGTTTTGACGCGGTCCGGATAATCCATCGCGACCTGCATCGCGACGATCGCGCCCGCCGATGAGCCGGCAATGTGAAACTGTTTGCAGCCGAGCGCGTCTGCGAGTTCCGCTATATCTTTGGCGAGCCGCGTTACCGAGATCTGGCCCGGCCCCGGAATTTCGGTCTGTCCGTGTCCGCGCATGTCCGGCCGCACCACGCGGAAACGGCGCGACAGAATGGGCACCCATTTATAAAGTCTCCTGGACGTGCCCATCGCTGCATGCAACAGGAACAATGTTTCCGGCGGCCGCCACGGGTCGCTGTAATCGTCGACCGCATAGCGCAGCTTCAGGCCATCGCTGGCGACGTGGGTGTGCATTTCCGAAGATAAAGCCATTACCAGCCTCTCAATCGAGTTTTACGCCTGCATTTTTGATGACGCCTGCCCACTTCTCGGTTTCGCTCTTGATATTGGCAGCGAACAGCTCAGGTGTGCCGCCTAGAGGATCGAAACCGAGATCGATCAGGCGTTGCTGAATATCCGGCAGCTTCAGCACGCCGGCGATCGTAGAGCTCAGCTTGTTGACGATGTCCCTGGGTGTTGCCGCCGGCGCGAGGCAACCCCAGTAGGTGCCGGAATCGACGCCCTTGAGGCCCGACTCGATGAACGTTGGCACTTCCGGCATCGCCGGCGAGCGCTGGTCGCCGGTCACTGCAATCGCGCGCAACCGGTTGACCGCCACGTGTTGTTTAATCGAACTGATGCCCGCGAACATCATGACGACCTGCCCACCCAGCACGTCCGCCACCGCCGGCCCGGTGCCTTTGTATGGAATGTGCACGAGATCTATTTTGGCAACGAGCTTCAGCAACTCGCCGCCGAGGTGGGTCGAACTGCCGGGACCGCCTGACGCGAAATTGAGTTGTCCGGGCTTGGCTTTAGCCAGCGCGACGAATTCTTTCACCGTTTTCACCGGTACCGACGGATGCACGATCAGAATGACCGGCGCCGCCGCCAGTAGTGAAACCGGCGCAAAATCCCGCGCGGAATCGTATGGCAATTTGCTGTAGAGACTGGGATTGGTCGTGAATGAAGTATCCACCGCCAGCAGGGTATAGCCATCCGCCACCGCCTTGACTGCCAATTCACTGCCTATGGTGCTGCCGCCGCCCGCGCGATTGTCTATCACCAATTGCTGGCCCAGCGCTTCGCTCAGCCGCGGCGCTATCGTGCGTATCAATATGTCGGTGCCGCCACCGGGCGCGAAAGGCACGATCATGCGCACCGCCCGCGCCGGATAATTTTGCGCCGGACAGGCAACGCACCAAAACGCGGCTACGCCGACTGTCAGCGTGCATGCAATCCTGTGTTTCATTTCGCCACCCCGCTGCTTTCGCGCATCGCAATTTTCCCTGAAGGTTTTGCAGATTCTAACCCATAGTCAGCGCTGGGTTTGGGCCGTCCGGCAGATTCCGCCTTGACCAAACGAATCGCGCGTCGATACTATCGGCACATCCCTTCAGCGAAAGAAAAACACGCATGTCCCGCCTTCCTCCCGTCACTGAAACAGCATCGCCGGCAGTCGCCGAAGTGTTCGGCGAAATCAAAGCCACCCGCGGCTTCGTGTCGAACGCCCTGAGTTCCATCGGCCACGCACCCGAAGGTCTGAAACACCTGGCGCGGCTGGGCGCTTACACGAAATACCAGACCGATCTGCCTGAGCGGCTGCGCGAGCTTTCCATCCTGTGCGCCGCGCGCGGCGTCGCCTACGCCTGGACCCACCACTCGGCGCTTGCCGTGCAGGCAGGCATTCCACAGGCGGCAGTCGACGACATAGGCGCGGGACGCGTGCCCACGGCGCTACCGCCGGCTGAGCAGGCGATTGCGCGTTTCATCCAGGAAGCGTTTTCGTCGCAATCCGCCAGTAGCGAAACGTTCACCGAACTCGCGCGCCACTTCACGCCGCGGCAGATCACCGATATCGCGCTGTCAGCGACCTACTACCGGGCGCTAGGCACCATGGTGATGGCGTTCGGCGTTGAAATGGAATCGCCGGCGGTGCTGAAAATCGAAAAAGACTGGCAGAAAGCGAAAGCCGGACTGTAAGCGGAAGCTGTTCTGTTGAACTTGACGTAACACGACAGCAAATATTCGTCGTCCCCGCGCAGGCGGGGGCCCAGATTTTTTCGTTCTGGTTTCCCGCCTGCGCGGGAATGACGGAATCGAGGTGTCGTGCAGTTATGTAACCCTCAACGTTCCAGGGAGTAGTTCATGAGAAACATCCACGCCTGTCTGCTGCTGATTGCTGTTTTCATTCCATCGCTCGCCGCCGCCCAGAGCTATCCGGCAAAACCCATTCGCATCATCGTCTCGTATCCGGCCGGCGGCGCCAACGATATCGTCGCGCGTTCCGTCGGACAGAAACTCAACGAATTGCTGGGTGCGAGCATAGTCGTCGACAACCGTTCAGGCGCGGGCGGCACCATAGGCGCTGACGTCGCGGCAAAAGCACCCGCCGATGGCTACACGCTGCTGATGGCGGCCGGCGCGCACACGCTGGCGCCCAGCCTGTACATCAAAATGCCTTACGACATCGTGCGCGATTTCGCGCCGATCAGCATTTCGGCGAAAAGCACTTACCTGCTCGTCGTGCATCCGTCGGTGCCAGCCCACTCCGTCAAGGAGCTCATTGCGCTGGCACGCGCCACGCCCGGCCGCTTCAACTACGCGTCCTCGGGTATCGGCGCGCCGCCGCACCTTGCAGGCGAAATGTTCAACACGCTCGCCAAGGTGCAAATGGTGCACGTCGCCTACAAGGGCGATACCCCAGCCATCGCCGACCTGCTCGGCGGCCACGTCGATCTCGCGTTTCTCGCCGTCTCAGCCACCTCGCCGCACATCAAGGCAGGAAAATTGCGGGCATTGGCCGTCACCGGCGCGCAACGCACGCCTGTGATGCCCGATCTGCCGACCATCGCCGAGGCCGGCGGTCTCAAGGAATTCGACATCAGCACCTGGTGGGGACTGTTGACGCCTGCCGGCACGCCCGCGGATGCGATCAGCAAACTGTCCGCCGCGATGGCGAAGATCGCCGCCATGCCCGACATCAAGACGCGCTTCGGCGAGCTCGGCGTGGAAGCAGCATCCGACACGCCCGATCAGTTCGGCGCCTTCATCAAATCCGAAATCCAGAAATTCGCGAAACTTGCGAAGCTGGCAGGTGTCAAGCCGGAATAGCCGCGCTTATATACCCTGCAGCAGTTCACGCGCAGGCACGCATTCGTTGCGTTCAACGCGCCTTACCAGCGCGGCAATAGCCGCATGCGTCGGTGCGGGTATGCGCAGTTCGTCGCCTTTGGCTGCGACATAGCCGTTCATGAAATCGACTTCGGTGCGGCGGCGCTTGGCGATGTCCTGCGCGGTGCCTGAGCGCCCGCCTTCGGGCCGCAGCCGCAAACCTTCCAGCATGTGATGCTCGACTTCAGCGAGTATCCTCGCGTCACCGTCCGCCGCTGCCAGCCACTTCTTCGCTGCCAGTCCGCGTATCGATTCCAGCTTGAACCCGGCAGCCTTGCCTATGCGTATCGCTTCCGCAGCGAGGCGGATTTGCAACCGCCGCGCAGGTTCGTAATCAATGACCTGATTCAAATCCAGCCCCGACGCTCCCGACAATCCAGTCGTCATCGTATTGGCGGTGAGCTTGGACCAGCGCTCGCCCCACAGATTGGCAGTCACCTTGGCGCTGTCAACTGCGCGCAGCATCTCCGCGATGCGTTGCGCGCGCGTTGTCAGCAGGCCGTTGAGTTCGCCGACGCGGAACACCGTATAAGCATCGCCGCCGGGCATTTGCGTGCGCACGATGCGGCCGGGCGCTACGGCTTCGACGCTGATCGTGCTTGCGATGCAACCCAGCGTTCTGCCCCACCCTGCGATGCGCGCGACTTCTTCTTCGACCAACCCGTTCTGCATGGTCACGACGATGCCGCCGGGCGCGAGGTAAGGCACTATGAGCGCAGTCGCCCACGCGGTGTCGTACAATTTCATGCAGATGAATGCGATGTCGATTGCGGCAGGCGGGAGACTTTGCACTTCGGCAATGTGCAGCGCTTTGACCTGCACGTCGTATTCGCCCTGGGTGCCGCCCAGATGCAGGCCGCGGGTCTTGATTTGCGCGATGTGCTCGGGCCAGGGGTCGATCAGCGTCACGTCATGGCCGGCGCGCGCAAGATGACCGCCGGTATAACCGCCGACGGCGCCGGCGCCGACAAACGCGATTTTTTCCTTCAAGACCGCCGCGCTAGCTCACCGGTTTCATCATTGGTGTGCGGTCGGATTCCAGCTCCACGCGCAGTGCGTTGATCACCGACGCCAGCGCAATGAAATATCCGCACAACAGGGTAACGTCCGTAACACCGCGCTCACCGAACTCTTTGTGCAACTGCACAAATGTCGCATCGCTGACATTGCCGCCCTGTGCGAATTCGCGCGCATAGGCGATTGCCGCGCACTCTGACGTGCTCAGCGTCGTTGCCAGTTTTCCTGCATTGAGTTGGTCGACTTCGGCCTGCATTACGCCTTCCTTCAGCGCGAACGGCACGTGATGGGTCCACGCATATTGATTGCCGCACGCCAACGCCAATATCGTCAATTCGCGTACCCGCCCGCTCAGCGTCGTGCGATAGCGCACGTACTCGCCATACCCGGCGAACGCGCGCAGCCCTTGCGGCGCATGGGCGAGACTGCGCAGCACGTGCGACACGTTGCCGCGCGTCTTCTTGATTTCGGCGAATACCGCAGCCGCTTCCGGGTTGGTGCTTTCGTCGACTGCAGGCAAACGGCCGAGTTCTGATTTAGCGGGCATTAGCAACTTTCAAAGTGGGTGCGTCGGGCAGTTTGATGGCCTGGTACTCCGACTGCGTGGGCTGTCCGGCGGCGACGTGCATCACGTCGTGCTTCAAATCGAAAATCAGCGACGCAATAGTCATGGTCGGTTCGTGCCCCGGGTATTCGTGCGGTGTGCGGCAGATCGCGCGCGGCGCGCCGAACTCATCGCGCAGCACAGCCTTGATATCGTCGATGGTGATCTTGCCGATTTTCGGTTCAAGCAACTGGCGCGCGCGGAAATCGCGATACAGCGAGTCGCCTGTGTAGTACTTGGACACACCGGTCGTCTGCGCAACGACCGACTGAAAGTGATTGGCGTGCGTCAGCAGGCCGCGTTCAGGGTAAACGACGAATACATTATCAGGCGTCGTTTCGAAGTCGATCGCCATGCCGTCACGATGGGCGATGACGTAATTGCCAGATGCCCCGCGCGGCGCGCGCACCAGCGAATCAATGGCTTCGTAGTAATGTCGCGAATGCAGGATGCGCCGGCGCAGTATCGGGATCGGTACACCCACTTTGCCGCGGTCGTCATTCGACACCAGCAGGTTCCCGCATACCAGCACACCGTGTTCGTTGAAACCGTCGCGGCCGACCATGCCGGCTTCTACGATCAGCACCAGCGCCGGCTTGTTGCGCTGGCGTATGCGCAGCACGACGACCGATTCGACGGTCTGGTTCCGCCAGTCCCAGTTCTTGCCGATCAGGATATTGCCGTCCTTGGTCGCTTCGGGCAGCGCGACAACAGTTGTGCATTCAGTCGCTGGTTTGGTGCCGCCCTGGCTGCCGTAGAGGATTTCGGTACGGCAGTTGACGGCGATGACGTCTTCCAGCTTTTGTTTCGCGCCGGCGGCAATGCCTTTGAGTTCCTGCATGATGTCGGCGTCGATTGCCTCAATCTGCGCGCCGTAACCGCGCGCGCGTTCGCGCACCTCGTCCAGTGTGAGTTTCGCCTGACTGACGAACGACGGCAGGTAAAATTCTATGGTCTTGGCGACACGGTCGGCCGCTTGCGCGCCATGCTGCTCGCCGCACTCGTGCGCATCACCTTCGATGCTGATGACCGGAAATGGTTTGTACATGTTTATTTTCCCCGCTTATTTCACCGAGTGAAACTTCAGCACGTCGGCGACGCAGCGGTCAGGCAGGTAGTCGTAAATATTGTGGCGCTCGTTCTCGTAAATGATCAGTTCGGCGCCTTTGATGCGTTTGATCATTTCCGGATACAGCGATACCGAGCCTATCGGCTCGGCGCCGGGGCCCACGATCAGCGTGCGGCATTTGATGGCGCTGATTTCGTCCATGAAATCGGTATCGGTCCAATAGCCGACGAAACGGCTGATGAAATCGAGATCGTTTTTGCAGATTTCGTCGAGCACCCAGTCGATCAACCGCTGGTCCGCGACACCCACCGGTAAACGGTCGTTGATGGTTTCGCCGAACACCGCGCGCATGCCGCGTTTGGCCGCATCGCGCAGCCAGCGTTTGCCCTGCTCGCCCTTAAAACCCGGTGTCGAGCAAAACAGGATCAGGCTTTTGACGCGGGCCGAATGGTGAATGGCGAGTTGCTGGCCGACATAACCGCCGGCAGACGCCGCCAGGATGTCCACCTTGTCGAGTTTGAGATGGTCAAGGAGTTCGCACACATCGCGCGTCAGCACTTCCTTGTTAAGCGGTGAATCCGCCGGCGGAATTTGCGAAGCGCCGTGGCCGCGCGTATCCACGCGTATCACGCGAAAATGGCGCGCAAGCTGGGGCACCATGGAGAAATAACGCCGCGAGCTGCTCATCGCCGGATGCAGCATCAGCAGCGGCCTCGCCGGTTTCCATGGATCGGTAAAATCGTCGATGTAGTAAGCGATCTCGATGCCGTCGCTGGTTTTGAAAATCTGTTTTTCCATGGTCCGTTTTTCTATTGAGGAATGATGCCGGCCGATTTGACGATTTGCGCGAACTTGGCAACGTCGTCGCGTATCAGTTGCGCGAACTGCTCGGGCGTGCTCGATTCGGGCTCCGAGCCGCCGCTCACGAATTTATCCTGCACGTCTTTTTGCGCGATCGCCTTGACGATGGCGACATTGAGGCGGTCGAGCAGATCGCGCGGCATATTGGGCGGCCCCATGACGCCGAACCACGACGTGAGTTCATAACCACGCAGCCCCGCTTCCTGCATGGTCGGCACATTGGGCAGGCTCGCCGTACGGTGGCTGCCCGTCACGGCCAGCGGACGCAGTTTTCCGGACGCGATATGCACGAGCGTCGATTGCACTACCGTGATCATCATGTCCACTTGTCCTGCCAGCAGATCGACGAAGGCCGGCGTGTCGCCTTTGTACGGTATGTGCGCAATATCGACTTTGGCGAGCGACTTGAACATTTCAGCCGACAGATGCGGTGTCGCGCCGGTGCCCGATGATGCGTAGTTCATCTTGCCGGGATGGGCTTTGGCGAGCGCGATCAGCTCCTTCACATTCTTCGCCGGCAGCGCGGATGGCACCACCAGCACGTTTTGTATGCGGCAGGCGAGCGAGATTGCCGTGAAATCTTTCATCACGTCGAACGGCAATTTGGCATAAACGCTGGGCGCTACAGCCAGCGAACCGAAACCCATCAGCAGGTTGTAGCCATCCGGCGCGGCCTTGGCGATGCCATCGGCGGCGATCGTGCCGCCCGCCCCGCCGCGGTTCTCGACTATGACGGTCTGCCCGAAAAACTCGGTCAGCTTTTGCGCGAGCACGCGTGCGTGGTAATCGTTGGCACCACCGGCAGGAAAACCGGATACCAGGCGCACCGGCTTGACGGGATACGATTGTGCGTTGACCACGCCGGCAACTCCAAGCGTCACGCACCAAATCGCTGCCGCCGCTTTCATTTGTCTCTCCATCACAGCGCGCGGCCGGCGCGCACGTCGTCGACAAATCGCTTCGCTTCCTGCGCGCAACGATCGGGGATCTCGCCCACCATGCTGTGACCGGCGCCTTTGACACTGATGTAACGGCAGTTCTTGCCCAGATACTGCCGCATCTGCTCATATTCGTGCGCTTCGACCATGGGATCCGGGTCGGGCACCACCATCAGCGTCGGACACTTGATCTCGCCCAGGCGCTCCGGGAAGTACTCGCTTGCCATCAGCGGCACGAAGCGTCCGAGATGCTCGGGAGTCACGCCTTCTGCAGTATCGAGAAACCATTTCTGGTGTTCCGGACTCGCATTGCCGATGCGGTCGTGCATGGTTTCGGTCAGAAACTGCCGCACACCGCCGGCAGCGACGCGCGCCAGCCAATTGCCTTTCTTGGGGCGCTCGGGATTGATGCCAGCTGTAGCCGCATAGAACCCCAGGGAGGCAAACCGTGCGGGGAAACGCAGCGCTGCATGCATGGCGATCATGCCGCCGGCTGACGCACCAATGATATGCGCTCGCTCATAGCCCAAGCGATCCAGCAGCTCGATCAGGTCGCGCGCCAGCCGTTCATTCGTCAGCGGCTTGTCGAGGCCGGGCTCGGATTTGCCGTGTCCGCGGATATCGGGCCGCACGACGACGTAGTCGCGTGCGAGATGCGGCACCCACGCGTAGAGCCGCAGCGCGCTGCCCATGCCCGGATGCAGCAGCACGACGCAGTCGGCTTTTTTCCACGGGTCGGTAAAATCGTCGAGACAGTAGTGCAGTGTAGTGCCGTCGCTTGCCTGCCAAAAGTTGCTGGAAGTTGTCATCAAAGGATTGCCGGTAGGTGGATACGGTGGCAGGTGCCACACGCAAGTCAGTTGAATTGCCCGGCTGATTATAGATTATCGTCAACGCGGCGTGTAGCGAGCCGCTTCCGAAAACGCCAGCTTTTGCTATTATGCGAGATATGAACAACACAGACCTTCGACGTACTGCGCGACTGGCGATCGCGGTAACTTTCTCCTGCAGCGCTATCGCCGCGACCGCCGCGGATTCAGGCGCATATCCAACCAAGCCGATACGCTTCATAGTGCCCTTCGCGCCGGCGGGCAGCGCCGACGCGCTGGCGCGCACGATACAGCCGGCCTTGAGCGAAGCGCTGGGCCAAACGCTCGTAATCGACAACCGCCCCGGTGCCAGCAGCACCATCGGTACCGACATGGCGGCCAAGGCCGTGCCCGACGGCTACACCCTGCTGATGGTGACCACCACCCACACGGTAAACCCCAGCCTGATCAGCAAATTGCCATTCGATACTGTGAAGGATTTTGCCCCGGTCTCGCTGGTGGTTTCGCAGCCGAACATCCTCGTCGTGCATCCGTCGGTGCCGGCAAAATCGGTGAAAGAGCTGGTCGCCATGGCCAAAGCGAAGCCGAACACGATGAATTTCGCATCCGGCGGCAACGGCAGTTCACCGCATTTGTCGGGTGAGTTGCTCAATATCGTGGCGGGCATCAAGATCACCCACATCCCATACAAAGGGTCCGGCCCCGGCGTCACCGACCTGCTGGGCGGACATGTGCAATTGATGTTCGCAGGGCCGCTGGCGCTCGAACAACATATCAAGAGCGGCCGTGTCCGCGCGCTGGCGATTGCCGACAAGCGGCGCTCCACGGTTCTGCCCGACGTGCCGACCATGACCGAGGCGGGCTATCCCGGCGTCGAAACCGGCACCTGGTACGGAATACTGGCTCCCGCGCGTACGCCGCCGGCAATCGTCGCGCACGTTCAGAAGACGATATTACGCGTACTGCAGGCGCCCGATCTCAAGTCGCGTATCCTGAACCAGGGCGTCGATATCGTCGCCAGCACTCCGGACGAATTCGGAAAGCTTATAACCGCCGAAGTCGCAAAATGGTCGCGCGTCGTAAAAGCCGCCGACATACACGCGGACTGACATCCACGCACATATAGCAAAGACTCTTATGAAACCTCAAGATTACGACCTCGACGCATTCTGGATGCCGTTCACCGCCAATCGCCAGTTCAAGGCGAAGCCGCGCATTTTTACTTCCGCCAAGGACATGCATTTCATCACCGACGACGGGCGCGAAGTGCTCGACGGCATCGCCGGCCTGTGGTGCGTGAACGCCGGCCACGGCCGCAAGAAAATCGTTGAAGCGATACAGAAACAGGCAGGTGTGCTTGATTACGCGCCGCCGTTTCAGATGGGCCATCCGCTGCCGTTCAAAGTCGCCACGCGCTTGAAGCAATTACTGCCCGGTGATCTTGACCATGCGTTTTTCACCAATTCAGGCTCGGAAGCAGTCGAGACCGCGCTGAAAATCGCGCTCGCCTATCATCGCGCGCGCGGCGACGGCCAGCGCCGCTGGCTGATCGGGCGTGAGCGCGGCTATCACGGCGGCAATTTCGGCGGCGTGTCGGTCGGCGGCATGCCGGCCAACCGCAAGGCCTTCGGCAGCTTATTACCGGCGGTCGACCATCTGCAGTCTACGCACGACCTCGAGCACAATTCATTCAGCCGCGGCCAGCCTGCGTGGGGTGCGCACCTCGCGGATGAACTGGAGAACCGCATCATTCCACTGCACGATGCGTCCAACATCGCCGCGGTCATCGTCGAACCACTTGCCGGCTCGACCGGTGTCCTCGTCCCGCCCAAAGGTTATCTGGAGAGATTACGCCAGATTTGCGACAAGCACGGCATCCTGCTCATATTCGATGAAGTGATTACCGGTTTCGGCCGCCTCGGCGCGTCGTTCGCCTGCGAGAAACTCGGCATCATTCCGGACATCATCTGTCTTGCCAAAGGCCTGACCAACGGCAGCGTGCCGATGGGTGCCGTCATGGTGCGCAAAGGCATTTACGACGGCATGATGGCCGCTGCTCCGGAAAACACCATAGAGCTGTTTCACGGCTATACCTACTCCGGCCACCCGTTGGCCAGCGCGGCCGCGCTGGCCAGTCTCGACGTGTTCGAAGAAGAACAGTTGTTCAAACGCGCCGGTGACCTCGCGCCCTACTTCGAAGATGCCGTGCACAGCCTGCGCGAGTTGCCGCACGTCATCGACGTGCGCAATATGGGATTGGTCGCGGGCATCGAACTCGAACCGATTCCGGGCAAGCCGACCGCGCGCGCTTTCGAAGTCTTCCAGCGCTGCTACGAAAAAGGTGTTTTGGTCCGCACCACCGGCGACATCGTTGCGCTGTCACCGCCGCTCATCATCAGCAAACCGCAGATCGACGAGATGGTGGGCACGCTGGGCGGCGTGTTGCGCGAAATGGGGCGTCAGTAGGCCGCGTCAGATGCGCTGCATTTCCCGCTTGCCGAGCTTGACCAGGCAATGGTCTATCCACTCGGCAGTCAGTTTCTCCTGCACTGAATTCTGGCGCAGGCGCTGATTGAGCGCTGGCCAGTCGACGTTATCGAGCGGCTGGTCCTGGTTGAAGCACGAGAACACGTAGCTCGTCTTGCCGGTCGCCAGATCGACGTGCGGCTGCAGACACTGAGCGCAGATTTCCTTCATCATGCATTGCATCGGCGAGTTGATCGAGCCGATCGCAAAATGATGCGGCTTCAGGAAGGGTTTCAGCTCCGCATGGCGCGCCTGCGCAACGGCCGCCATCATGCGGTCCGAGCCGATGGCAATCAGGCGGTCGGCTGACTTCAGTGAAATTTCGGGATTACCGAGATTGCCGACCGCGTAGGCGTGTATAGCCTGCACGATATTGCCGACGAAAGTACGGTCGAGCGGCCGTTGCGGCGTAAATCCCGGCTCTTCGTCGCAGCACCAGACGACCACGTCCGCCGCCGCTTCGAGATCGGCGACCTTGTAGCGGTCTATCATGTGCTTGTAGCCGGCAAAGTAGAGCACGCGATTGCCGGCGGCCCGCATCGCCTGCCCGATGGAAAACAGCACGGCATTGCCGAGCCCGCCACCGACCAGCACGACCGTTTCGTTGGTCGGAATTTCGGTCGGCGTCCCGGTGGGCCCCATCATCACGACCGGCTCGCCTGGTTTCAGCAAGACACACATGTCGCTCGAGCCGCCCATTTCCAGCACGATGGTGGAAATCAGCCCGCGCCCGGCATCGACCCAGGCACCGGTCAGCGCGAGCCCTTCCATCGCCAGGCGCGAATGCTCCGCATTTAATGCGCTCGATTCAAAATTCTGCAACCGGTAGAACTGGCCGGGCCGGAAACGCCGCGCGGCGATGGGCGCTCGCACCACGACTTCGACTATGGTCGGCGTGAGACGTATGACTTCATGCACGGTCGCGCGCAGCTCGTCGTTCAGCTTCGCGAGGAATGCGCTGCTGTCCAGGCTGGACGCCGCGTTCACTTTGGTCAGCACACGGCTTACGCTCGGATAACCCTGCTTAGCGCTGCCGATCGCTTTGACCACGTTGCCGAAAAAAGACGGATGCACGTCGCCGAAGTAGCTGACAAAGCGTCCATCGTCGCGCCGCGACAGCAGCACGCGGACCTGCTCGGGTTTCGAAATCGCCTTCTCGGCAGCCAGCGGCTGCCCGTCTTCGTCGCAGGCGCGGAAGTACTTGCCATCGAGCGTAAACGACGGCGCTTCCTCGCGCGCAAGCACCGTATTCGGTTGAGTGCCCGCAGCTATCAGCACCGTTCTCGCCGGCAATTCGGTTTGTCCGGTTTCCGACCATTTGCCATCTTCGGCGCGCGTCTGCACTGCAACGCGCAGTGCGCGCGCATGGCCGTCGGCATCGATATCCACCTGCAGCGGGGTCAGGCCTTCGGCAAAACGTATGCCTTCTTCCAGCGCTTTCTGCACTTCTTCATGATTCAGCGTATACGAAGGGCTGTCGATCAGGCGTCGGCGGTATGCGATCGTCACACCGCCCCAGCCCTGCAGCAACTCCAGCGTGCGCGGCTCACGCCCTTCGGCAGATGCACGCGCGCGCTCATCACGCAAAGCACGGGCATGGGCCAGAAACTCATCGGCAATAACGCGCTCTTCGTCGTTCCACGCGATACGTGCGGCGGCCTCACCGTGTGCGCGCGCCATCGTTTCATAGCGAGCAAGAAACTTCTCAACCTGCAGCGGATAATACGCTAGTGATTCCGTAGCGGTATCGATCGCCGTCAAACCGCCGCCGACCACCACCACCGGCAAACGCACTTGCATATTGGCTATCGAATCGGCTTTGGCGGCGCCGGTCAATTGCAGCGCCATCAGGAAATCCGATGCAGTGCGCACGCCGCGCGCCAGCCCATTGGGCATATCGAGCACAGTTGGACGTCCCGCGCCCAGCGCCAGCGCGATATGGTCGAAGCCTAGCGCGAAGGCCTCGTCGGTCGTCAGCGTGCCGCCGAAACGCACGCCGCCGAACAACGCGAACTGGTCGCGGCGCTCGATCAGCAGGCGGATGATTTTCAGGAAATTCTTGTCCCAGCGCACAGTGATGCCATATTCGGCAACGCCGCCAAAGCCGGCCATCACGCGCTCGTCGAGTGCTTCATAAAGGTCATGCAAGTCGCGGATCGGTTCGCAGGCCACGCGCGCGCCGTGCATATCAACGCCGGATATATGCGCGGGCAAGGGTTCGATCTTGAGTCCATCGACGCCGACAACGGTATGGCCGTCGTTCATCAGGAAATGCGTGAGCGAGAATCCGGCCGGCCCCATACCCGCGACCAGCACGCGCTTGCCGGACGGCGCTTTGGGATAAGGCGTGCGCAGGTTGAGCGGGTTCCAGCGCGTCAACAAACTGTAAATCTCGAAACCCCACGGCAGTTCGAGAACGTCCTTGAGGGTGCGCGTTTCCGCTTGCGGAATGTCGACCGGCTCCTGCTTCTGATAAATGCACGCTTTCATGCAATCATTGCAAATGCGATGCCCCGTCGCCGCCACCATAGGATTGTCGACGACGATCACTGCGAGCGCGCCGATGGCGACACCCTGGGTCTTCAGCTTGTGGAACTCAGAAATCTTTTCCTCGAGCGGGCAACCGGCGAGCGTCACGCCGAACGGGCTCTTTTTAAACGCTGCCGCGCCGCGCCCGCTGCCGCCTTTTTCCTTGAGCCCTTTCGAGCAGGAGTCCTTGCCCTGCTCGTGGCACCAGATGCAGTAATTCGCCTGGTCGAGCGCACCGGTGAGGTCCGTGCCGCGGTCCGTCAGCTTGAAACCGGTGCGGCGGCGGATATGCGAAGGCGCGGCCGTGTAAGCGGTGTAACCGATGGAAGTGTCGGTGACCAGCGGCACAAGATGCTGGTAGTCGAGCTTGTGCGGCGCCTTGAACAGGACGCCCGTGCGATGCAGTTCTTTGCCCGCAGGCGTCTGCGCCGCCCATGCGGCGTAGCGCAATGCGAGATCGAGTTGCGGCTCGTGCACCGCTTCGTCAGTCAGCCAACGCGTCACATGCTGTGCGAATGCAAGTTCCGTAAACTCACTGCCGAACAACACGGCCAGTTGCGCGCGCAATGCGAGGCCGTCCATGACCGCGGCATCCGCAGCCTTGTACTTGTGCATGGCCTTGCGCTGCACGAACAGACGCTTGCAACTGAACAGCGGTGCAAGCTCGTTGTGACGTGCCGCCAGCACACCAACTTCAGATTGGATACCGAACAATTCCGCGATGAAATCTTCAACGTGCGGCGCCAGTGCTATCAGCAGTTCGGACTCCTGCTTGGCGGTGAGCGCTTCAGGATTAAGGCGCGATTCGCGCAGGCGCTCGCACAACGCGCTATCGGCGGCGCCCAGCGCGTGCATGAATTCAGCGTCGAGTTTCAACAACCCGCCGCGCTGATAAAAATCGGCAAACTTCAGATCAAAACCGGGGCTCAGCATCACCGCCACACCAAGTATCAACAAATACGCGAAGCGCGCGAACATAACATAAATCAGTTACCAAGTCAGGCCGCAAAACAGCGTTATTCCTTTGTGCGATAATGATTTTCCGTTTGGCTATGAAGCGGAAGACCAGCATGAAGCGAGCGGCAGCATGCAAAGAACACTGGTGGCGCCCGATGCGTTGCGCCGGAAGCAGTCGATGACCCAGCAACCGCGCCATTTGCTGGCATGGCTGCTACTGCTGGCCGTGTTCGCTTACGTGAGTTACCTGGCCTTCAGAACCTACCTCAGTCCGGACTTTTTGATCGGTTACGCAAATCTGTTTGCGTGCTGAGCGACTCAACCCGTCGCCACTGCGCCTTCTGCGGCAGTGACCGTATTCGCGATCAGCATGGCAACCGTCATGCGGCCGACCCCGCCGGGCACCGGCGTAATACGCGAGGCGACCTGGCTTGCCGATGCGAAGTCGACGTCGCCGGCAAGTTTGCCGTCAGGCAGCCGGTTGATGCCGACGTCTATGACTACTGCGCCCGGTTTGAGCATGCTGCCATTGACCACGCCCGGCTTGCCCACCGCCACAACGACGAGATCCGCGCGCGACGTGTGACCCTGCAGGTTGCGTGTTTTTGAATTACACACGGTAACCGTGGCGCCGCGCGCGATCAGCATCAATGCCATCGGTTTGCCGACCGTAACGCTGCGGCCAATGACGACCGCATGTATGCCGTCCAGAGCCAACCCCACACTATCCAGCATTGCCATCACGCCCAACGGCGTGCACGGGCAAAGCTGCGGTTGGCCCGCCACCAGAGCACCGAGGTTTTGCCAACTGAAACCGTCGACGTCCTTGGCGGCGTCTACCGCATGCAGAATACGGTCAGTGTCGAACTGTAACGGCAGCGGCAGTTGCACGAGGATGCCGTGAATACTGGCGTCAGCGTTAAGCCGGTGGATCAATTCGAGCACTTCGCTTTCGGCACAAGCAGCGCCGAAGTGATGCAGCTCCGAATGCACCCCCACCTCGCTGCAGGCGCGGGTTTTGTTCCTGAGATAGACCTCGGATGCCGGATCGTTTCCGATCATGATCGCCGCAAGCCCCGGCCGCACGCCGCGCTCGCGCAACGCGACAACGCGCAGCTTGAGCTGGCCGTAGATCTGCCCAGCAATGGCTACTCCGTCAATCAGCGTGGCTGTCATGATTCTTCCACCTGCAACAAAGACACAGGCTTATGGTGTGGCCGCGAAAATGGAAATGGCAGGACTTCAAAGAAAACGATCTCCGGCCTCACGCTCAACGCGCGGACGGCGCTGAATTACGCGGATTGTCCAGCACCTGGAAGAAAATTTCATCCCGCTTGATCATGCCGAGTTCGCTGCGGGCGCGCTCTTCGATGGCGTCGAAGCCCTGCTTGAGATCGCGCACCTCGGCATCGAGCGCCGCATTGCGCAACGTCATCTTCTGGTTGGTGTCGCGCTGGGCGCGCACCTGCTGATCGACCTCCCACACGCGCAACCAGCTGCCCTTGCCCAGCCACAACGGGTGTTGCAGCAGGACGATGAGCCCGAGCAGCGCGAGAGTGAGCAGCTTCACGCTGACGGCATTCCCTTAACGCCGCAACTGATAAAACGCGGCGCGTCCGGGGTAGGCCGACGAGTCCCCCAGGTCTTCCTCGATGCGCAGCAGCTGGTTGTATTTGGCAAGGCGGTCGGAGCGGCTGAGCGATCCAGTCTTGATCTGCATCGCGTTCGTCGCTACGGCGATATCCGCAATCGTGGTGTCTTCGGTTTCGCCGGAGCGGTGCGACACCACCGACGTGTAGCCCGCACGCTTCGCCATTTCGATGGCTGCCAGCGTCTCGGTCAGGGTGCCGATCTGGTTGACCTTGATCAGCACCGAGTTGGCGATGCCTTCGGCGATGCCTTTCGCGATAATTTTGGTATTGGTGACGAATATATCGTCGCCCACCAACTGCACTTTCTTGCCCAGCCGCTCAGTCAGGATCTTCCAGCCGTGCCAGTCGTTTTCGGCCATGCCGTCTTCTATGCTGATGATCGGGTACTGGTCGCACCAGCCCGCAAGCAGGTCGGTGAACTCCGCTGCATTCAGCGTTTTACCTTCGCACGCCAGCGTGTATTTGCCGTCTGCATAAAATTCGGAACTGGCGCAATCGAGTGCCAGCGCAACGTCGGTGCCCGGCGCGTAACCCGCTGCCGCAATCGCTTCCATGATGAGCTTGATCGCCGCTTCGTGGTTGGCCAGCCGCGGCGCGAAACCACCTTCATCGCCGACCGCGGTCGACAGTCCTTTGTCTTTGAGCAGTTTTTTCAGCGCGTGGAAAACTTCCGAACCGCAGCGCAGTGCTTCGCTGAAGGTCGGCAGGCCGAGCGGCACCAGCATGAACTCCTGCATATCGAGGCTGTTGTCGGCATGCGCACCACCGTTGATGACGTTCATCATTGGCACCGGCATCGACATCGCGCCGGCGCCACCCAGGTAACGGTGCAGCGGCAGGCCGCACTCCTCGGCCGCGGCCTTGGCGACCGCCAGCGAAACAGCGAGCGTCGCATTGGCACCGAGACGTGATTTGTTTTCGGTGCCGTCGGTTTCGATCAGCGTCTGGTCGATGAAACGCTGCTCCACTGCATCGAGCCCGATGATGGCTTCGCAGATTTCAGTATTCACGTTTTCGACCGCGCGCTGCACGCCTTTGCCGAAATAGCGTTTTTCATCGCCGTCGCGCAGTTCGATCGCCTCGCGCGATCCGGTCGAAGCGCCTGACGGCACCGCAGCACGGCCCAGCACGCCGGATTCGAGCAGCACATCGGCCTCCACCGTCGGCAGCCCACGCGAATCGAGGATTTCGCGCGCAATCACATCTACTATCGCACTCATGATTTTCCCTGACCTGAAACGAGTTGTTCGGCAAATCCACGCTGCTTGACCAGGACATCCAGCATCTTCAATGTTTCCAGCAGCGCTTTCATATGCTTCAACGGCCACGCATTGGGGCCGTCGGACAGCGCTTTCTCCGGGTTCGGATGCGTTTCCATAAACAAACCGGCGACGCCGCTGGCGACCGCCGCACGCGCCAGTAGCGGGATAAATTCGCGCTGACCGCCGCTGGATGTGCCCTGCCCACCCGGCAGTTGCACGGAATGCGTGGCGTCGTAGACCACCGGACAGCCGGTCTCGCGCATGATCATCAGCGAGCGCATGTCGGACACCAGATTGTTGTAACCGAAGCTGGCGCCCCGCTCGCAGACCATGATGTTGTCCTGCCCGCTGACTTCGCGCGCCTTGTCGACCACGTTCTTCATGTCGCCGGGAGCGAGAAACTGGCCTTTCTTGATATTGACCGGTTTGCCGGCGCTCGCCGCGGCATGGATAAAATCGGTCTGCCGGCACAGGAACGCGGGCGTCTGCAAAACGTCGACGACTGCGGACACCGGCTTGACCTGCTCGATGTCGTGAATATCGGTCAATACCGGCACGCCGATCTGCGTGCGCACGTCCGCCAGTATCTGCAGACCTTCGTCCATGCCGACGCCACGGAAAGACTTGCCCGAGCTGCGGTTGGCCTTGTCGAACGAAGACTTGTAGATGAACGGCACACCGACCGCCGCGCAGATTTCCTTCAACTGCCCGGCGGTATCCATCGCAAGCTGGCGCGATTCGATCGCGCACGGCCCTGCTATCAGAAATATGGGCCGGTCCAGGCCAACTTCAAATCCACACAGTTTCACGGGGTGTCACGCGATGTTCTGCAGCTTGGCAGCTGCGGCGGGAAACGCGTCGGTGGTTTTGGCATTGCTCAACGCGGCGCGGATGAAAGCGTTGAACAGCGGATGGCCGCTGCGCGGCGCCGAAGTGAATTCGGGATGGAACTGGCAGCCGATAAACCACGGATGCGCGTGGCGTCCTTCGCTGGGGAGTTCGATCATCTCGCACAATTCGTTCTTGGCCGAGGTGCCGGACATGCGCATGCCGGCCGCTTCGATGCGCGGCAGATAATGATTGTTTACTTCATAGCGATGGCGATGCCGCTCGACGACGCTTTCGGCTCCATACGCCTCGCGCACTATGCTGCCGGCTTTGAGCAGGCACTCCTGGCCACCCAGGCGCATCGTACCGCCGAGATCGGAGTTGGCGTCGCGGTGTTCGACGCGGCCGTCGCGCTCCTGCCATTCCGTAATCAGTGCAATCACCGGATGCGGCGTCGCAGCCTCGAATTCGGTACTGTGCGCGCCTTCCAGGCCGACAACGTTACGCGCGAACTCGATCACCGCCAACTGCATGCCCAAACAGATACCGAGGTAGGGCAGCTTGTTCTCCCGCGCGTAGCGAATCGCCATGATTTTGCCTTCAACGCCGCGTTTGCCGAAACCGCCGGGCACCAGAATGGCGTCCATGTTGGCGAGACAGCCGATGCCATTCTGCTCGATTGACTCGGAATCGATGTAATGGATGTGAATTTTTGCGCTGGTATGTATGCCCGCATGTATCAATGCCTCGGACAACGATTTGTACGATTCGGTCAGGTCGACGTACTTGCCGACCAGCGCAATAGAGACCGACTTGGTCGGATGCTCAAGCGCGTAAACAAGTTTGTCCCACACCGCGAGGTCCGCGCGCGGCGGCGTGATTTCCAGCTTGCGGCAGACGATGTCGTCGAGATTTTGCGCGTGCAGCATGCCCGGGATCTTGTAGATGCTGTCGGTGTCGACCGCCGAGATCACGGCTTCAACCAGCACGTTGGTGAAGAGCGCGATCTTGCGCCGCTCGTCGTCCGGCAGCGTGCGGTCGGCGCGGCACAGCAGGACATCGGGCTGGATACCGATTTCGCGCAGTTCCTTGACCGAGTGCTGGGTCGGCTTGGTCTTGATTTCGCCAGCCGATGCAATATACGGCACCAGCGTCAGGTGGATATAGCAGACGTTGTTGCGCCCGATTTCGATGCCCATCTGGCGTATCGCTTCGAGGAAGGGCAGCGACTCAATGTCGCCCACCGTGCCGCCGATTTCGACGATGGCCACTTCGGCACCGGCAGCACCCCGCCCGATGAACAGCTTGATTTCGTCCGTGATGTGCGGAATCACCTGCACGGTGCCGCCAAGGTAGTCGCCGTGGCGCTCCTTCTTGATCACGCTCTCGTAGATCTGGCCGGTCGTGAAGTTGTTGCGCTTGCCCATCTTGGCGCTGACGAAGCGCTCGTAATGGCCGAGGTCAAGGTCGGTCTCCGCACCGTCGTCGGTGACGAACACTTCGCCGTGCTGGAAGGGGCTCATGGTGCCAGGATCCACATTGATGTAGGGATCCAGCTTGAGCATCGTAACCTTGAGGCCGCGCGTCTCGAGGATGGCGGCAAGGGAGGCGGCAGCGATACCTTTGCCTAGGGAGGAAACTACACCACCTGTGACAAAGATGTATTTGGTCATTTCATGTCTAGTCCGTTTTCACATTCTAGCGCGAAACGGCCCCGGCATTCAATGAAATTCGTGCGTCTCGGGTGAATCCATCCACCAGCGTGTCAGCGCGGCGGCGCCGCGTTCTTGACTTCGCGTGCGAGGTAAAGCCAGGTTTCGACCACGGTGTCGGGATTGAGCGAGAGGCTCTCTATGCCCTCCTCCATCAGCCATTTGGCGAGGTCCGGGTGGTCGGACGGTCCCTGCCCGCAGATGCCCACGTATTTGCCCGCCTTGCGGCACGCCTGGATGGCGAGATGCAGCATGTGCTTGACCGCCGGGTCGCGCTCGTCGAAACCCTCGGCGATGATGCCCGAGTCGCGGTCGAGCGCGAGAGTCATTTGCGTCATGTCGTTGGAGCCGATCGAGAACCCGTCGAAATGCTCGAGGAACTCGTCCGCCAGAATCGCGTTCGACGGGATCTCGCACATCATGATGATGCGCAGCCCGTTCTCACCGCGCTTGAGGCCGTTTTGCGCGAGCAGCTCGATGACCTTTTTCGCCTCGCCGACGGTGCGCACGAACGGCACCATGATCTCGACGTTGGTGAGCCCCATGCCGTCGCGCACCTTCTTCATGGCGCGGCATTCGAGCTCGAAGCAGTCGCGGAAACCGGCGGCGATATAGCGCGAGGCGCCGCGAAAACCGAGCATGGGATTTTCTTCGTGCGGCTCGTACTTGGAACCGCCGGTCAGGCTTGAATATTCATTCGACTTGAAGTCCGACAGGCGCACGATTACCGGCTTGGGCCAGAACGCCGCGCCCAGTGTCGCCACGCCTTCGACCAGCTTTTCAACATAAAACTCGACCGGGTTGGCATAACCCGCCGCGTGCTGCTCGACCGCCAGCTTGAGGTCTCCCGGCAGGTCCGGGTAAGCCAGCACCGCCTTGGGATGCACGCCTATCATGCGCGCGATGATGAATTCGAGCCGCGCCAGCCCCACGCCGTCGTTGGGCAGACGCTGGAATTCGAACGCGAGCTCGGGGTTGCCCACGTTCATTGTGATCTTGAGTGGCGCCTTGGGCATCGCTTCCAGCGACAGATCGATCACTTCGACTTCGAGGATGCCGCGATAGACGAACCCGGTATCGCCTTCCGCGCACGACACGGTGACCGGCTTGCCGTCTTTTAATACGCGCGTCGCGTCGCCGCAACCAACCACCGCCGGTATACCCAGTTCGCGCGCGATGATGGCCGCATGGCAGGTACGCCCGCCACGGTTCGTGACAATTGCCGAGGCGCGCTTCATGACCGGCTCCCAGTCGGGGTCCGTCATATCAGTTACCAGCACGTCGCCGGGCTGCACGCGGTCCATTTCCGCCGCGCTTTGCACCAGTTTGACCGGCCCCGAGCCGACGCGCTGGCCGATAGCGCGCCCGGAGGCCAGTACATCGGAACGCTGTTTCAGGCGATAGCGCCGCAACGTGTCGACTTTTTCGCTGGCTTTGACGGTTTCCGGCCGCGCCTGCAGGATGTAGAGCTTGCCATCCATGCCGTCGCGTCCCCATTCGATGTCCATCGCGCGTTTGTAATGCTGCTCGATGATCAGGGCATAGCGCGCGAGTTCTTCGACATCGGCGTCGCTGATCGAGAAACGCCGCCGCTCGGCTTCCGGCACCGGGTCTGTGCGCACGGATTTTCCGGCCGCGCGCGCGTCGGTAAAAGTCATCCGCAGCGCCTTGGAACCGAGATTGCGCCGGATGATGGCGTTCTTGCCCTGCTGCAGCGCCGGCTTGTAGACGTAGAATTCGTCCGGATTGACCTGCCCCTGCACTACCGTCTCGCCGAGTCCATATGCCGACGTGATGAAAACGACCTTGTCAAACCCCGACTCGGTGTCGAGCGTGAACATCACGCCGCTGGCCGCGAGGTCGCTGCGCACCATGCGCTGGATGCCGGCCGACAACGCAACGTCGGCGTGCACGAAATTCTTGTGCACGCGGTAGGAAATCGCGCGGTCGTTGTAAAGCGAGGCAAACACGTGCTTGACCGCATCGAGCACGCTGGCCAGGCCGTGAATGTTGAGAAAGGTCTCCTGCTGGCCGGCAAATGACGCGTCTGGAAGGTCTTCGGCAGTTGCGGACGAGCGCACGGCGACCGACAAGTCGTCGCTCGCGCCTTTCTGCATCGCCTGGTAGGCCGCTGCGATGTCCTGCTCCAATTGGACCGGAAACGGCTGCGCCGTGATCCAGCCGCGGATTTCCTTGCCTGCCGCAGCCAGCGCGTTGACGTCATCGACATCCAGCTCGAGCAACGCATCCGCGATGCGTTTGGCGAGACCATCGTGCGCGAGAAAATCACGGTAGGCCTGCGCGGTCGTCGCGAAGCCTCCCGGCACTCGCACTCCGGCGCCGGACAACTGCCCGATCATTTCACCCAGCGATGCATTTTTGCCGCCCACGCGACCGACATCGCCCATGCGCAGCTTTTCGAAACCTGCAACGTATTGACCCTTGCTCATTGCTGAACTTTCATGTGATTGTGCAAAGCAGCGAAAGGCGCTATTTTACCGCTTATCATCACGTTAGCTATCATCATCCATGCCGCACCAGCGCTCAGCTTTTTTCATTTCGGACCGCACCGGAATCACCGCCGAGATGCTGGGCCACAGCCTGCTCACGCAGTTCGACATGGTGTCTTTCAACGAGGTAACCCTGCCCTTCGTCGACTCCGTCGAAAAAGCCGAGGCGACCGTCAAGCAGATTAACGAGCAAGGCGCCAAAGACGGCACGCGTCCGCTGATATTCAGCACGTTGGTCAACCAGAGCGTGTCGGGCGTCGTCGCCAAAGCCAACGCCCTGTTTCTCGATTGCTTTGAAATTTTCATCCTGCCGATGGAGAAAGAGCTCGGCGTGCTGGCGTCGCACGCAGTCGGCCGCTCGCACAGCGCCAACGACTTCGCGGACTATCACCACCGCATCGAGGCCGTTAATTACTCGCTGAGTCACGATGACGGCGTATCGACGCGCCACCTCGCCGAAGCCGACGTCATACTGGTCGGCGTCTCGCGCTGCGGCAAGACGCCGACTTGCCTCTATCTCGCCATGCAGTTCGGCATTCGCGCCGCCAACTATCCGCTGGTGCCGGAAGACTTCGCCAGCATGCAGTTGCCCGGGCAGGTCAAGTCGCTGCGCAAGCGGCTTTACGGCCTCACCATCAAGCCCGACCGCTTGGAAAAAATCCGCAACGAGCGGCGTCCCGGCAGCACTTACGCGACGCTCACCAATTGCGAGTTCGAAGTGCGCGAAGCCGAAGCGCTGATGCGCCAGGAAGGCATTCCCTACCTCGATGTGACCAGCAAGTCGGTGGAAGAGCTCGCCACTACGATAATGCAGCAGGCGAAACTGGTGCGCCGTATTTACTAGGTTTTCGCCGCCGCGCGCTGCTGGCGCACGCGCTCGAACAGGCAGACCGCCGCCGCTGCCGCTATATTCAGCGATTCGGCGGGTCCAGGCATGGGAATGGAAACCACTTGATGCGCTGCCGCCGCCAGTTCCGGCGACAACCCTGCGCCTTCGTTACCGAAGACAAAAGCCACCTGCCCGGCAAGATCCGCGGCAAACACCGTTTTCTGTGCCTGCTGGCTGGTCGCGATCACCTGCCCCTTGAACTCGCGCACCAGCGCCGCCAAATCGCAGTGCTCGTATATCCGCAACATGAAATGCGCACCCATGCCCGCGCGCAGCACGCGCGGCGACCACGCGTGAACTGATGACTTCGAGAGAAAGACATGCTCGATGCCCGCTGCTGCGGCCGAACGCAGTATGGAGCCGAGATTGCCCGGGTCCTGGATGTCTTCGAGCAGGACGCACGCATCGATTTGTACCGGCACCGCGGGCGGACGCGGCGTCTCGACCGCTGCCAAAACACCGGTGGGCGTCGCGACGGTAGACAACTGATTGAAGAGCGCATCACTCAACAGTAACGGTTCCAGCGGCGCAACGGCAGCCAGCAGCTCTTTCACTTCCGGATTCTGCAAACCGCTGTCGCTGACGACGAGCTGGGACGGTATCCCCACATGCTCACGATAGGCGGCGACGAGATGCACGCCGTCCAGCAGCGAAAGGCCATGCTTCTTGCGCTCGCGCGACGACTCCGCGAGCTTGAGCAGGGTCTTGAAACGCGCGTTGTCCGCGGAAACTATTTTCTTCATGCGGCGCAGGTGCGAAAACCGGCAAACACATCGCGCCGGTCGGGCATATAGAAATTCCGCCACGTATTGCGCAACAGCGCAGCGCTGGTAGCAAAGCAACCGCCGCGCAGCGCTTTGTGATTGCCGAACCACGGTTCGGAGTATTCCTTGTACGGGTCGCGCTCGAATCCCGGGTACGGATTGAAACAGTCCGCCGTCCATTCCCACACATTGCCCACCATCTGGCGGCATCCCCATGCGCTGTCGCCCGCGGCATGTGCGCTGACCGGCGCCACGGTGCCGTCGACCCCATGGAGATTCGCGCGCGTTGCGTCCGGCAATTGATCACCCCAGGGATACTTGCGTTTGTTCGCGTCGCGCGGCGCGGTGGCCGCCGCCGCTTCCCATTCCGCTTCCGTCGGCAAACGGCGGCCTGTCCAGCGGCACCATGCGTCGGCTTCATACCAATTCACGTGCATCACGGCTGCTTGCGGCGCCAACGGCTCCACCTTGTCATAGGTTCGCTGCAACCACTGCCCGCCTTCCTGAGTCCAATAGACCGGTGCTGTCGCCCCGTTGCTCTCACGCCATTGCCAGCCTTCGGCACACCACAATTCGCGCCGGCGGTAACCGCCGTCGTCGACGAACCCGGAGAATTCGCCATTACTGACCGCGGCGAGCGCGATTTCGAACGGCCGCAGCGCGACGCGATGCGCCGATTTTTCATTGTCGAACACGAAATCTCCGCCGGGCAGCGCACCCAGCATGAAATCACCACCGGTTATCGCTACATCACCCGGATACGCTGCTCCGGCAGGCACCGCACCGCTGCTACGTGGCAGACGGGCATAACTCAGCGTCTGGCGCGTATAGGTAAACGCTTCGCCATGCATTTCTTCGTGTGCCGCAGCGAGTTCCGCAAAATAGCGCAGGATCTGATCGTCCGGCGTGCATTCCAGCCGCGCCACTACGCGATCGAGCACGTCGGCAAGATAGCGCAGCACTGCATCGAAAGGCAGTAGCGGGTTATCCCAGCGCGTGTCATGGGCGACTCGCGCCGAATCGTACAGCGCATCCGCATGGGCAATCAGCGAAGGCGCGAATTCATTTTCGGCGCGGTAGCGCAGGCACCAGTATTCCTGGAACCACGCGACGTGCGCGATCTCCCACAACGGTGGATTGACGATGGCGAGCCGCGGGCCGAGCAGTTGCGTGCCTGTCAAATCGGATACCAGCAACAAGGTCCGCTCGCGCGCGGCGCGCAACCGCTGTATCAATGCGTGCGCAGATGAGGCCGTCGACAATCGGCGGGTAGAGCTCTCTGCTATAGTTTGCACTGCGGGCATGCATCCATTCTAACTGATCGGCACTCCATGAAAATCGCACTCGTGACGCCAGCGCGGCCCGTTGCGCATTCCGGCAACCGCAATACGGCGCAGCGCTGGGCACTGCTGCTGCGCGAACTGGGATATCGCGTGCGCGTGCTGACGGCGTGGGACGGCAAGCCCGCTGACATCATGATCGCGCTGCATGCACTGCGCAGCCACGATTCCATCGCGGCCTTTTCCGCTGCTTATCCGGCGCGCCCCTTGATCGTGATGCTGACCGGCACGGATCTTTATCAGGATATCCAGCGGGATGCCAAGGCCAGGCTTTCGCTCAAGCTGGCGACACGGCTCGTCGTCCTGCAGGACCAGGGGCCCGCCGAGCTGGCGCGCGGTCTGCGGAAAAAAACACGCGTCATCTACCAGTCGACATTGCCAATTAAGCACGCGCCGCCGCTGCAATCCTGTTTCGAAGTCTGCATCAGCGGCCATTTGCGCGAAGTCAAAGACCCCTTCAGGCTGGCCGCTGCGTTGCAGCACATACCGTCGCAAAGCCGCATACGCGCCGTGCAAATCGGCGGCGCAATGAACCCGGCCATGCGACGCGAGGCGCAGCGCTGGATACGCCGCGAGCCGCGCTATCGCTGGCTCGGCGAGGCGACGCATGGCGCGGCGCTGCGACGACTGGCCCGCGCCCGCGTGATGGTCATCAGTTCGCGCATGGAAGGCGGCGCCAACGTGGTGACCGAAGCGCTGGCAGCAGGCGTGCCGATCATCGCATCGCGCATTGCCGGCAATATTGGCATGCTCGGCCGCGGTTACGCCGGTTATTATCTGCCGGGCGACGAACGTGCATTGGCACGCCTGCTATGGCGCGCAGAGTCCGAGCCGGAGTTTTACGAGCGGCTCAGACGTCTCTGCGCGGCGCGGCGCGGGCTCATTCGGCGCAGCCGCGAAAAAGCCGCTTTGCGCAAGCTGATGCTGGAACTGCAGACCTGAAACGCGATATCAGGCGTCGCTGAGCAGCGACCTGACCGGCGCAAACGAACGCCGATGCACCGCTGATACGCCATGGACGCGCAGCGCCTCCAAGTGCGCAGCCGTCGGATAGCCCTTGTGGCGGTCGAAGCCATAATCCGGAAATTGCGCGTGCAATTCCAGCATGAGCGCGTCGCGTGCCGTTTTGGCGAGTATCGATGCGGCTGAGATCTCCGCAACCGAACTGTCGCCGCGCACGACGGCGCGTGCCGGCAGCGTAATGCGCGGGCAAAACAATCCGTCGACCAGCACTTCCGTGGGCGTGCTGGTCAAAGCCTCCACCGCACGTTGCATTGCGAGCAGGGTCGCCTGCAGGATATTCAGATTGTCGATTTCCTCGACTGACGCGCTGGCGACCGCCCACGCTACGGCGCCTTGCCTGATTTTCACTGCGAGTGCGTCGCGCTGCCGTGCGCTGAGTTTTTTCGAATCTGCCAGCCCCGTGATGCCGTGACTGCCGCCGAGAATCACCGCGGCCGCAAATACCGGGCCGGCAAGCGGCCCGCGCCCGGCTTCATCGACGCCGCAGATCATGTTATTTCTGCAGCCAGGGCAGCACTGCGAGCGCCGCCTGGCGCGCGGCGCCCCGGCTCAGGCTTGCGCTCATCTCGGCGAACCTGCGCGTGGTCCGCTCCCGCACCGCAACGTCACCCAGCAGATTGAGTATGGCCTGCGCCAGATTCGGCGCCGTCGCATCGTCCTGGATCAGCTCCGGCACCACGAAATCGCGCGCCAGGATATTGGGCAACCCATAGTACGGGAGATAACCCTTCCCCTTCAGCAGCCAATAGCTCGCCTTCGGCATCTTGTACGCAATCACCATCGGCTTGCACAGCAACGCCGCCTCCAGCGTAGCGGTCCCCGACGCCACCAGCACGACATCGGCGGCCGCCATCGCGTCCTGCGCATGGCCGAACATGATAGTGAGCGGCAGTCCCTCCGCCTCATTGCGGTACAGCGCGGTCTCGAACATGGCGCGCGTTTCGCGCGTCGTCAGCGGCACCAGGAACTGCGCCTCCGGCAACTTTACATGGATCAGCTTGGCGGTCTGGATGAAGAGATCCGCCATGTACTGCAGTTCGCTCTGCCGGCTGCCCGGCAGCAGCGCAATCACTGGCACCACCGGCGGCAATTTGAGTTGTTCGCGCGCCGCGGCGTCGCGCGGGACCTGGTCCAGCATATCGGTCAGCGGGTGGCCGACGAACGCGACGTCGACGCCGGCCTGCCGGTAGATATCAACCTCGAACGGAAACAGCGTCAGCATCTTGCTGACGGCGCGCTTGATCTTGTGCAGCCGCTCTTTGCGCCACATCCAGATTGCCGGGCTGACGTAGTGCACGGTCGGAATGCCGTGCGCTTTCAGACCCCGCTCAAGGTCGAGATTGAAATCGGGCGCATCGATGCCGACGAACACGTCCGGCGGGTCCGCGATCAGGCGGCGACGCAGCTTGCGGCGGATGCCGACGATTTCCAGAAAATGCCGCAGCACTTCGAAATAGCCGCGCACCGCGAGTTTTTCCAGCGGGAACCACACCTCCATGCCGGCGGCTGCCATGCGCGGCCCGCCGATGCCGACGACCCGCAGGTCGGGCACCAGCTCGCGCAAAGCGAAAATCAGCTGGCTGCCGAGCAGATCGCCCGATGCCTCGCCGGCCACTATCCCGATGGTGCGCCGGCGCCCCGGATGCTCAGCGGATGATGCCACGCGTCGAATTGGCGAGAAAATCCAGCATCAGCTTCAATTCCGGACAGGCGTCGACCTGGGCTGCGATTGCGCGCTTCGCGTCTTCCACGCCCAGGCCGGACTTGTAGAGCGTCTTGTAAGCGCGCTTGATATGGACGATGGTGTCGGCCGAAAAACCGCGGCGCTTCAAGCCTTCGGAATTGACGCCATACGGCTGCGCGGTATTGCCCGACGCGGTGACAAACGGCGGTATGTCCTGCAGCACCACAGTGCCTATCGCGGTAATGCTGTGCGCGCCGATGTGGCAAAACTGGTGCACGGCAGTAAACCCGCCGAGTATCGCGTAATCGTCGACCCGTACGTGGCCGGCAAGCTGGGAGTTGTTGGCGAAAATCGCGTGATCGCCAACGTGACAATCGTGGGCCAGGTGGACATAGGCCATCACCCAGTTGTCGTTGCCCAGCCGCGTCACGCCCGCGTCCTGCACGGTGCCGCAATTGAAAGTGCAGAATTCGCGTATGGTATTGCCGTCGCCGATTTCGAGGCGCGTTGGTTCACCGGCGTACTTCTTGTCCTGCGGCGCTTCGCCCAGCGAGACGAACTGGAAAACCCGGTTATTGCGCCCGATGCGCGTGTGCCCGGTAATCACCGCGTGCGGACCGATGCGGCAGCCGGCGCCGATTTCGACGTGCTCGCCGATTACCGTATAGGCGCCGACTTCCACGTCGTTGGCGAGTCGCGCACCGGCGTGGACCAGGGCTGTGGGATGTATCGCTGCCAAGATCAGATTTCCATTCAGTCCGTTTTGCTGTCTATCGTGCGCAGCGTGCACATCAGCTCGGCTTCTGTGGCAAGCTGGCCGTCCACCGTGGCATGCGCAGAAAACCACCAGATGCCCCTCGCAAAACGCTTGATTTCGACGTGCAGTTCGAGCGTATCTCCGGGCATCACCGGTTTCTTGAAGCGCGCCTTGTCGATGCCGACGAAATAATAGACCGACTTTTTGTCCGCCTTGTGATCGTGCGTCTTGAATGTCAGGATCGCGGCGGTCTGTGCAAGTGCCTCGATAATCAGCACGCCGGGCATCACGGGATGATGCGGAAAATGCCCGGTAAAAAAATGCTCGTTGATCGTCACGTTCTTGATCGCCACTATGCTCTTGCCCGGCTCGCAGGACTGCACCTTGTCCACCAGCAGAAACGGGTAGCGATGCGGCAGCAATTCGAGTATTTGATGTATGTCCATGCTGTTCACGGCTTTGTCCTCTTGTCTTTGCCGAGCTGGCGCTCGAGTTCACGCACCCTGCGTGCCAATTCATCAAGCTGCCGCAACTGCGCGGCGTTCTTGAGCCAGCGCTGGTGGGTTGAAAACGGATAAACGCCGGTGTACGTGCCCGGCTGATCGAGCGATTTCATGACGAGCGTGCCCGCGGACACGCTGACGTTGTCGGCGATGGTGATATGGCCGTAAATCATCGCTGCACCGCCGAGCGCGCA
>CAMBSS010000021.1 GCA_945870465.1 Bordetella parapertussis
TGGCGTTGACCGAAAGCGGCGGGCATTTCGGCGCGCGTTTCATCGCCCTGACGCTCAACAGCGTGACGCTCGCCGGCGTAACGGCCGTTGCCGCCGTGGTGCTTGCGCTGATCATGGCGTACGCGATGCGTTTGCGGCCGGGGCCCGCGGTGCAGGCGGCCAACCGGCTCGCTGGCCTCGGTTACGCGGTGCCCGGCGCTGTCATCGCGATTGGCATTCTGGTGCCGGTCGCGCGCCTCGACAATGCGCTGGATGCGTGGATGCGCGCCAATTTCGATATCAGTACCGGTCTGCTGCTGACCGGCAGCATATTTGCGCTGGTCTATGCTTACCTGGTGCGTTTTCTCGCCGTTGCGCTGCAGACCGTGGAAGCCGGTCTGACCAAGATCACGCCCAGCATGGATGAGGCGGCGCGCTCACTGGGCGTCGGACCGGTCGGGACACTCATCAAAGTGCACGGGCCGCTCATGCGGGGCACTCTGTTGACCGCGGCTTTGCTGGTGTTCGTCGACGTCTTGAAAGAACTGCCGGCGACTTTCATGATGCGGCCATTTAACTTCGACACGCTGGCGGTGCAGGCGTACAACCTCGCGGCGGACGAACGCCTCGCCGAAGCGGCAGTGCCGGCGCTCGCGATCGTGGCGGTCAGTCTGTTGCCGCTGATATTCCTGTCGCGGCGCATCGCGCGCGGCAGCGCGAACCGGCGAAAAGCGGGCGTCCAATAAAAAGCCCCGTCGTTACGACGGGGCTGGTTGTATTGCCGCTGCGCCTTATTTGTAGCCGACGCGATCGAATATCTTCTGCGCGTTCGGCTGGTTTCTGCCGATGGCGGCGATGTTGAGTGTTTCAGCTTTGAATGCGCCCATCGCTTTCAGCGCCGGGTTGTTGGTCGCGACATTGGGCACCACCGGCCATTCGTTGTTGCCGTCGGCGAAGTAGACCTGCGCTTCATCGCTCGCCAGGTATTCCAGAAACTTGACGGCGGCTTCCTTGTGCGGCGCGTGTTTGAGCATGCCACCGCCCGAAATATTGAAGTGGGTGCCGCGGCCGGCCTGGTTGGGGAATACCACGCCGAGTTTTTCCGCCACCTGCCGTTCGTCCGCCTTGTCCGAGCGCAGCAACCGTGCGAAGTAATAAGTGTTGCTGACAGCGACGTCGCATTCGCCTGCGGCGGCGGCCTTCAGTTGATCAGTGTCGCCGCCTTTGGGCGGACGCGCGAGATTGGTTGCAACGCCTTTCGCCCAGGCTTCGGATTTTTCTTCGCCGAGCGCGCCCATGATGGAGCCCATCAGCGAAAGGTTGTAGACGTGGCTGCCGGAACGCGTGCAGATGCGGCCTTTGTATTTGGGATGCGCGAGGTCTTCATAGGTTGCGATCTCGCCGGGTTTGATGGCGGCCTTGTTGTAAACGATGATGCGGGCGCGTCGCGAGAACCCGAACCAGTTGCCGTCGGGATCGCGGTAGTTGGCGGGAATACGGCTCTCGAGCGTTTTGGATTTCACCGGCGCAAAGAGGCCCATTTGCTCGGCGCGCCACAGGCGGCCGACATCGACCGTGATGAACACGTCGGCCGGGCTGTTGACGCCTTCGTTCTTGATGCGCTCCATCAGCGCGTCTTCGCCGCCTTCGATGAGGTTGATCTTGACCCCGGTGGCCTTGGTGAAATTGGCGTAGAGCGCTTCGTCGGTCTGGTAGTGGCGCGCGGAGTAGAGGTTGAGCACGTTGTCCTGCGCGGATGCGTTTTCGGCCGTGCCCGCGACGAAAGCCATGGCTGCCAACAGCACGCCGCAAGACGACGCTATCAGGGCCAGGACGGGTAGAGCATATTTATTCCAGAGATCAAATTTCATGGGTAATACCCTGTATTAACTTGGTTTAGTGTGAGGGTTGTCATGTTAGGAATGATTCTCAAGTAGAATTAAATGATAATGATTATCATTTGTCAAGTGTTCGAATAGCATTAACTTTTTCGGCGCCGATGGTCCGCGTCGCGACGCACGTGGCGGCTTTGACGCGAGGTACGGCGCAGCACTTTTTCATCTGCGCGGTGAGCGCACGCGCGGTGAACTGACGCTACAATCCGCCGGTCGTAGTTTGCTCTGATAGAGGTCAATTCATTGCGTATCGTCGCGGTCTTGTTACTGAGCTTGCTTACCGGTTGCGGCATGTTGCCGCGCGCGCCTGAACCCGCACCCAAGCCCCAACCTGCCGTCGAGCCGCCGCTCAAGCCGGAAGTGCGGCTCGTAGCACCCAGGATCGCGCTGGCGCTGGGTGGTGGCGCAGCCCGCGGGTTTGCGCACATTGGGGTGATCAAGGCACTCGAATCCCATGGCATCGTGCCGGACATTGTGGTCGGCACCAGCGCCGGCAGCCTGGTCGGCGCGTTGTATGCGAGCGGCTACGGCGGATTCGATTTGCAGCGCGTCGCGCTGCAACTGGACGATACGGTCATTGCCGACTGGTCGCTGCCGGACCGCGGTTTCATCAAGGGCGAAGCGCTGCAGAATTTCGTCAACCAGGCGGTGCAGAACCGGTTGCTGGAAAAACTCAACAAGCCGTTCGCGGCGGTGGCCACCGATTTGCAAAGCGGGGAACCGGTGGTGTTTCGCACCGGCAACACCGGCATGGCGGTGCGTGCCTCAAGCAGCGTGCCCGGCGTGTTTCAGCCGGTGTCCATCAGCGGGCGCGACTACGTCGACGGCGGCCTGGTCAGCCCGGTGCCGGTGCGCGCGGCGCGCGGCATGGGCGCCGACATCGTGATTGCGGTTTATATCTCCAATAATCCGCGGCTGGGCAAGACCCGCGACAGCGTGGATGTCATGCTGCAGTCGTTCGCGATCATGGGGCAGAGCATTGCCGGTTATGAATTGAACGAAGCAGACATCGTGATCCGTCCCGATACCGGCAGGATCCGCAGCACGGGTTTCGAAGACCGCCATCTGGCGATCATCGAGGGCGAAAAGGCCGGGCTGGCGGCGATTGCCGCGATCAAGCAGAAAATTGCGGAGAAGACGGTGAGCCGGTAATGTTGGTCAGTTGCTGACTACGCGGCGGGCGCCGTTGTAGCGTTTTTTCCAGTAGCCGCCATGCATGTCCGATACTTCGACTTCGCGGCCGCGGCGCGGCGCATGCACGAAACGTTCCTCGCCGATGTAAATGCCGACGTGCGAGAACGGCCGTCGACGCGTATTGAAAAATACGAGATCGCCGGGCTGGAGTTCTGACTGGTCCACCTTCGCACCGACCTTGCTCATGCTTTGCGAATTGCGCGGCAACACGACGCCGGCGACTTGCTCGAATACATGGCTGACGAGGCCGCTACAGTCGAAACCGTTTTCAGGCGAGTCGCTGCCCCATTTGTAGCGTACGCCGATCAGGGCCAGCGCATGTATCGTCAGTTCGCGCGCTTGCTCCAGATATCCGGCGGATTTGGGTGCTTCTGCGGGGGCCGCAGCCGGTGTCTCGGCAGGATTTTCGGCAGCCAGCGCCGGCACCGCGGCGCACGCAATGAATACGGCAAATAAGGGTATAAAAATTTTCATCGGCGCGATAATAGGCGATAGCAGACTGATTGTAAAACGGGTTTTTTTATGAAAACGCCGCAATCGCGTGAGATAAGCCGGGTTGGGGGTAAACTTTTCCAATAACCCGCCGTTTATACGATATACCCGAATTATGCGCATAAATGTCCTCATGATTCCCGCGTTGCTGCGATGCCTGGTGCTGCTCTCCTTGTTGCTGCAGGTGTCTGCTTTCGCGCAAAACACTACGCTCGAAATCATTACGCTGAAGTTCCGCACGGCGGAGCAGCTCATCCCGGTGCTGAAGCCGCTGCTCGACAAAGCGGGCACGCTGAGCGGCATGCAGAACCAGCTGATCGTGCGCACGACGCCGGCCAATCTTGCCGATCTCAAGGTGGTGCTTGCCACACTGGATGCGCAGCCGCGCCGCTTGCTGATTACCGTGCGCCAGGACGCAGCGTTCGACCGCGACCGCACGCAGGCCGACCTGTCCGGGCGCGTGTCCGGCGGCGGTGCGTCCGTAGTAGTTCCCGGCAACACCAACCCGCGCGGCGCTACGGTCGAGGTGCAACGCGGCGACAACGTGCTGCGCGGCCGTATCGACAACACGCGGTCGTTGAACGCCGATGACAATACGCAGACTTTGCAAGTGCTCGAAGGCAGCAGTGGTTTCATCCGTGCCGGCCAGTCGGTGCCCGTGCCGCAGCGCCAGGTCGTGCGCACCATCGTCAACGGGCAGGTCGTGGAACGGGTCGGCAATGCGGTCGAATACCGCGATGTGACGAGCGGGTTTTATGTGCTGCCGCGCCTCGCAGGCGACCGCGTCACGCTGGAAATCAATCCGCAGCGCGATACTCTGGCGCGGCCGGAGCAGAATCTGCCGAGCGGCAGCGTCAACGTTCAGCAGGCCGCAACGACCGTTTCCGGACGGCTCGGCGAATGGATGGAAATCGGCGGGGTCGCGCACAGCGCGTCGAACCAGCAGTCGACGATACTGGGCAGCACGCGCGAGACCTCCAGCGACAACCGGCGCATCCTGCTCAAGGTCGACGAAATCCGCTGACCGCGCACAGACGCCCGCAGGCGTCACGCCTTGCTGCCGCGCGGCCCCAGCAGGTATCAGAGAATTACGCCAAGCACGGGTGCCGGCAGCACCAGCAGTGGCCACAATAACTTCTTGCCGTTGCCCGCGCTGCTCTGGAAGATGTTGAGGCTCCGACATTCATTTGCCGTCTCCCCAGTTATGTTTGCAGCGTGAGCAGACTGGCGCTGACTTTGCCAGCGGCGATTTCGATAAAGCCCAGTGATATCGGCAGCGAAAAGCGGCGTGGCCCGGCGCTGCCGGGATTGACGAACAGCACGCCGTCGCGTTCTTCGACCAGCGGCTGGTGTGAGTGTCCGGAAATCACCGCATGCACGCCGGCGGCGCGCGGGTCGATGTCGAGTGCACTCAGGTCGTGCAGGATATAGATCGAGATGCCGCCGATTTCCACCAGTTCCGTTTCGCGCAGCTTGCCCGCCCATGCGCCACGATCGTTGTTGCCGCGCACTGCCGTGACCGGCGCTATATTCGCCAGCTCGGCGAGCACGTCGCCGCCGCAGATATCTCCCGCATGCAGGATATGTTCAACGCCATTGAGCGCGCGTTTAGCCGCCGGACGCAGCAGGTCATGTGTATCGGAAATGAGGCCGATCCTGATTGGTGTTGAAGCCATAAGCGAATATAGCGTAATCACTGTGAGTATGCCGGTGGCGCAAGGGCTGCCGATTAGGAAGCGGCGGCGGCCTTGCTCTATACTCTCGCGCTTTGGTTGCGAGAGGCGGCGCAGATTGCGCGCGCCCTGACCCGGGAACCTGCTTGCAAGACCTCGACGAGATATTTTCAGGTGAAGGCGCATTGGCGCGTGCGGTAGACGGTTTTCGCGTGCGCGAAGGGCAACTCGAGATGGCGCGCGCGGTGGCCGCCGCGATCGCGGGGAATTCCGTGCTGGTGGCGGAAGCCGGCACCGGTACCGGCAAGACGTTTGCCTATCTGGTGCCGGCATTGCTGTCCGGCGGCAAAGTCATCATTTCCACCGGCACCAAGACTCTGCAGGATCAATTATTCGGCCGCGACATCCAGGTAGTGCGCAAGGCGCTGAAAGTGCCGGTCACCGTTGCGGTGCTCAAAGGGCGCGCGAACTACGTCTGTCATTACTACGTCGAGCGCGCGCAGAACGAAGGGCGCTTCCCGACACGCGACGATGCGCGCTATCTGCCGATCATCGCCAATTTCGCGAAAAACAGCGCCACCGGCGACAAAAGCGATCTGCCGGCGGTGCCCGAGAACGCGGCAATCTGGTCTTATGTAACTTCGACGCGCGAGAACTGCCTCGGTTCCGACTGCGCACACTATTCCAAATGCTTTGTGATGGAGGCGCGCAAGCAGGCGCTGGCGGCCGACGTCGTGGTCGTCAACCATCATCTGTTTTTCGCTGACGTCGTGTTGCGCGACGAGGGCGTCTCCGAACTGCTGCCGGCATCGAACACCATCATTTTCGACGAAGCCCATCAATTGCCGGAAACGGCGAGCCTTTTTTTCGGGCAAACGGTATCGACGTCGCAACTGATTGAACTCGCGCGTGACACGCGCATAGAGGCGGCGGCGTCGGCCAAGGACTTCGCACCATTGCCCGAGGCGACACAGGCGCTCGACAAGGCGACACGCGATTTGCGGCTGGTATTCAAGGAAGATAACGGGCGCTTTCCGTTCCAGGCGCTGGCGCGCAATCGGGCATTCGAACCGGCGCTGGCAGTCCTGTGCGAAAAACTCGATGCGCTGGTTGCCATGCTCGAAACGCAGGCCGAGCGTGGCGAGGGGTTGGAGAAATGCTGGCAGCGCGCCCAGTCGCTGGCCGCGAGCGTGCGGCGCTGGCGTGATCATGACGACCCGGAATTCGTGCGTTGGCTGGAGCTTTTCAATCATGCGCTGCACCTCAACGCGACGCCATTGTCGATCGCCGAGGTGTTCCAGGCGCAAATCAACGACCACGCGCGATCGTGGATATTTACTTCGGCGACGTTGTCGGTCGGCGGTGATTTCAGCCATTACAACGCGCAAATGGGTCTGGCCGAAGCGAGTGCTCAGTCGTGGGAAAGTCCGTTCGATTATTCGACGCACGCTTTGTTATATGTGCCCAAGGGCATGCCGGAGCCCAACACTCCCGATTACACGCAGGCGGTGGTCGCCGCGGCGCTGCCCGCGATTGAGGCGAGCGGCGGACGCGCGTTCATGCTGTTTACCAGCCTGCGCGCCATGCGCGAAGGCTACGAGTTGCTGAAGGATGCGTTTTTCCGGCGCAAACTTGAATTTCCGCTGATGATGCAGGGCGAGGGTTCGCGCACCGAACTCCTCGAGCGCTTCCGGCGCATCGGCAACGCGGTATTGGTGGGCAGCCAGTCGTTCTGGGAAGGCGTCGACGTGCGCGGCGACGCGTTGTCGCTGGTCGTCATCGACAAGCTGCCGTTCGCGCCGCCCGACGATCCGTTGCTGGCGGCGCGCATCGAGCGCATCAACCGCGATGGGCGCAACGCGTTCGTGGAATATCAATTGCCGCAGGCGGTGATTACTTTAAAGCAGGGTGCCGGGCGGCTGATCCGCGATGAAAG
This sequence comes from Bordetella parapertussis, assembly GCA_945870465.1. The sequence goes on from CAMBSS010000021.1 coordinate 7,170, forward strand.
CGATCGCGGCGTGTTGATGATCTGCGATCCGCGCCTCTTCAGCAAAGGTTACGGCAAGCGCATACTGAGGAGCCTGCCGACCATGAAAGGCACGCGCGACGTTGAGGATGTGATCGCGTTTTTCCAGCGCGGATAAATTCAGCCGCGTGCGCTGAACCAGTTCCACGCCCACCACAGTGCGGCCAGCCATATAACGACGATGACGGCGGCGGCGATGTGGTTGCGCAACTTCGCATGCTGCGTGTTGAGCCAGTCGCGCGCCTGCAGGCGGCATTCGTCGATCACGGGCTGCGGAATCAGTTTCAGCGCGAAATAAATCCCGATCGGCACCAGGATCACGTCGTCGAGATAACCGATGACCGGAATGAAATCCGGAATCAGGTCGATCGGCGAGAGCGCGTAGGCGACGACTGCCGTAGCGAGTATCTTGGCGGCAAGCGGCGTGCGTGGATGCCTGCAGCAGAACCACAGCACCAGCGTCTCCGCTTTGAGCAGGCGTGCCCAGTTACGGAGGTTTTGCCACATCGCGGGATGTTATCAGCCGTGCGGAGGGTGGCGGATGTGCGCCGGCAAACCTACGCGAGCTCGGCCCACAAATCGTGCTGGTCGGAGCGCGTGATACGCACCGTGGCAAATTCGCCGGGCTTGAGCTGCGGTGAGGCCTTGATATGCACGACGCCGTCGATCTCCGGCGCGTCGGCCGGGCTGCGTGCGACGACGTTTTTGCCGTCGGCCTGGTCGATCAATACGAGCATGGTCCTGCCGACCTTGCGTTTGAGGCGCTCAGCGCTGATGGCCGCCTGCACGGCCATGAACCGTGCCTTGCGTTCTTCCTTGATTGCTGCCGGCACGTGGTTGGGCAGCGCATTGGCGGTTGCGCCCTCCACTGCGGAATAAGTGAAACAGCCGACGCGGTCCAGCTGTGCTTCCTGCATGAATTCCAGCAATTGCTCGAACTCGTCGTCGGTTTCGCCGGGAAAGCCGACGATGAAGGTGCTGCGGATCGTGATGTCGGGGCAGATCTCGCGCCAACGCTTGATGCGCGCCAGGTTGTTTTCGGAACTGGCCGGGCGCTTCATCGCTTTGAGGATGCGCGGGCTTGCGTGCTGGAACGGCACGTCGAGGTAGGGCAGGATTTTTCCCTCGGCCATGAGTGGAATGACTTCATCGACGTGCGGGTACGGGTAGACGTAATGCAGGCGCACCCAGACACCAAGTTCGCCGAGCGCCACTGCCAGTTCGGTCATGCGGGTCTTGAGCGGACGGCCGCCCCAGAAGCCGGTGCGGTATTTGACGTCTACGCCATAGGCGCTGGTGTCCTGCGAGATCACCAGCAGTTCCTTCACGCCGGCTTTGACCAGGTTGGCCGCTTCCTGCATCACGTCGCCGACCGGGCGGCTGACGAGATCGCCGCGCATCGACGGAATGATGCAGAACGTGCAGCGGTGATTGCAGCCTTCGGCGATTTTCAGGTAAGCGTAATGCCGCGGCGTGAGTTTGATTCCCTGGGGCGGGATGAGGTCGATGTGCGGGTCCGGCGGCTGTGGCAGGTGCGCGTGAATGGCGCGCATCACTTCATCGGTGGCATGCGGACCGGTGACGGCAAGCACGCGCGGGTGAGTGTCCTTCACCACGCTGCCCTTGGCGCCGAGGCAGCCGGTGACGATGACTTTGCCGTTTTCGGCCAGCGCTTCGCCGATGGCGTCGAGTGACTCCTCGACCGCGCTGTCGATGAAGCCGCAGGTATTGACGACGACGAGATCAGCATCCTTATAGCTGGGCGCGACGAGATAACCCTCGGCGCGCAATTGCGTCAGGATACGCTCGGAATCAACCAGTGCTTTGGGACAGCCGAGGGAAACGAAACCGACTTTCGGGGCGGCGGGGCGCCGTGGGCGCTGCTTTTCCGGCGCTGTTTTTGACGCCGTTCGTGGTTTGCTATCAGCCGCTGTTTTTGTCGCCGTCTTCATCCTTGGGGGGGGATTGGTCTGGGGGTGAGCCTGCAGGCGCCGCGTCGGCGCGTGGCGGTTGCGCGAACGGATTGGGCGCGACGAAATTGGGGAACGGGAAGTTGCCGAACATATTACGCGATTGCTTTTGCATTTGCTGCTGCATTTCGAGGAAGGCGTTGGCGCTTTGCTCGAGGTAGCTGCCCATCATGCCCTGGATCGCCGGGCCCTGCATTTTCAGAAACTCGCTCCACGCGTCGGCATTGGGCACCCCGGCGGTGCCGCCGTACATCGCGCTCGACTGCGCCTGCAGTTTTTTCTGGATTTCGATGAAGGTCTGGATGTTCTTTTCGAGGTAATTGCCCATCATGCCCTGCATCGCATTGCCGTAAAACCGGATGATCTTGGACAGCACGTCGCTCGAAAACATCGGCACGCCGTCGCCGCCTTCTTCTTCGAGGATGATCTGCAGCAGGATGCTGCGCGTGAGGTCGTCCTTGGTCTTGGCGTCCTCGATCTTGAAATCGATATTGTCAAGCACCAGCTTTTTGACGTCTGCCAGCGTGATGTAGATGCTGGTGGTGGTGTCATACAAGCGGCGATTCGGATATTTTTTGATTATTCTGATAGCTTCACTCATCTCCGGCCTCTGGTGTGCGTTGCAGTATTATCGTGTCCGGCAACAATTCGCAAATCGCCGCCGCCCATCGTTTTTACATCGCCGGACCGGCCATGCTGCATCGCTGCATTATAGCCCGGCGTCCGGTGCGGCTGCCGATTTGGCGGTTTATTGCATGTGCTGGCCGCCGTTGATCGCGATGTTGGCGCCGGTGACGAACGCCGCTTCATCCGAGCACAGGTAGGCGACCAGCCCCGCGACTTCCTCCGGCTTGCCGAGCCGCCCGATGGGGATCTGCGGGATGATTTTGGAGTCGAGGACTTCCTTCGGGATCGCCATGACCATCTTGGTGCCGATATAACCGGGCGAAATGGTGTTGACGGTCACGCCTTTTTTAGCCACTTCGAGCGAGAGCGCTTTGGTGAAGCCGTGCATGCCGGCCTTGGCTGCGGAATAATTGGTCTGGCCGAACGCGCCTTTCTGGCCGTTTACCGAGGACACGTTGATGATGCGTCCCCAGCCGCGCTCGACCATGCCGTCGCAAACAGGCTTGGTCATGTTGAACACGCTGTCGAGATTGGTGTGCATCACCGCGTCCCAGTCGGTCTTGCCCATTTTTTTGAACGTCATGTCGCGCGTGATGCCGGCATTGTTGACCAGCACGTCGATGGGGCCGACTTCGGCTTCGATCTGCTTGATCGCCTTGGCGCAGGCGTCAAAGTCGGCGACGTCGGCAGGCGCCGCGTGGCAGTCGTAGCCGTTCTTTTTCATGTCCGCCAGCCATTCCTTCGCCTTGGTGTTGCCGGGCGAGTAGGTGGTGACGACCTTGTACCCCATTTTGGACAGCTTGATGCAGATTGCTTCTCCTAATCCGCCCATGCCGCCGGTGACTACCGCTACGCGTTGCTCCATCTGTGTTCTCCTCACCAAGAAAAAATTCTGCTGCCGAAAACCCAGCGTATCACGAAGTCACGCCGTGCTGTTATTCACAGCGCTCCCGCACGTAACGCCCCGGCGCCGCCTCGATGGGCGGGTAGTTTTCATTGCCGGGCGAGGCCGGTGCCGCCACCTGGTCGCCCGCGTGCCCGCCCAGCCAGTTTATCCAGTCCGGCCACCAGCTGCCCGCGCAGGACGATGCGTTGTCCAGCCACGCGTCGGCATCCGGCGGCAGCGCCGCGGCGGTCCAGTAATTGCGGCGGTTTTTGCCGGCCGGATTTACCACGCCCGCGATATGACCGCTGGCGGCCAGCACGAACCTGTTGTCACCGCCCAGCAACTGCGTGCTTTGATAGACGGTTTTCCACGGCACGATATGGTCTTCGCGCGTGGCCAGTATGTAGGCGGGCAGTGCCACGCTGGATAAATCGACCGGCACGCCGCACATGGTGAGCTTGCCGGGCGTGCGCAGATTGTTTTCGAGATAGGTATTGCGCACGTAGTAGACGAACATCGCGCCCGGCAGGTTGGTGCTGTCGCTGTTCCAGTAAAGCAGGTCGAAGGCGTCGGGCGTGCCGCCTTTCAGGTAATTGTTGACCACGTAGTTCCAGATAAGATCGTTGGCGCGCAGGCTCGAAAACGTCAGCGCGAGTTCCTTGCCGCGCAATATGCCGCCGTGCGCGAAATCCTTTTCACGTTGCTCGACATAAGCGTCGTCGATGAACACCGCCAGTTCGCCGGGATCGCTGAAATCGAGCATGGCGGCGAGCAGCGTCGCGCTCGCTGCCGCCTGGTTGCCCTGTGCTTCGAGCACCGCGAGTGCCGCGCCGACCAGCGTGCCGCCGACACAAAACCCCAGCACGTTTACCTGCGCGGCAGCGCACACATCGCGCGCGACGTTCATCGCTTTGATCACGCCGTCTTCCAGGTACTGGTTCCACGTCAGGTGCCCCATATCGGCCGGCACGTTGCGCCACGACACCATGAATACGGTGTGGCCCTGTTCGACCGCGTAACGCACGAGCGAATTGGCGGGCTGCAAATCCAGGATATAGTACTTGTTGATGCACGGCGGGACCATGACCAGCGGGCGCGCGCAGACCGTCGCGGTCGTGGGTTGGTACTGGATCAGCTGCATCAGTTCGTTTTCGTAGATCACCGTGCCCGGTGTCACTGCGATATTGCGGCCGATTTCGAACGCCGCTTCGTCGCTCATCGAGATGCGGCCTTTCTCGATGTCGGCGCGCAGGTGTTCGAGTCCACGCGCAAGACTTTCGCCGTTGGTAGCAGCGGCGAGCTTGATCACTTCGGGATTGGTCGGCGCGAAATTGGTGGGTGCGGCCGCATCGATCATCTGGCGCGTGAAAAAACGCAGCTTGTTCTTGGCGGCCGGCGCGAGCTGCGCGGTTTCGACCAGTTCGGCCAGCCAGCGCGAGTTGATGAGATAGGCCTGCTTCACGTAATCGAAATAGGGCAGTTGCTGCCATTCCGGCGCATGAAAGCGGCGATCGGCTTTGTCCGGCACGACGACCGGCGCTGGCGGCGGCACGCCGTCAGCGGCGCGCGCGAGATTCGTCCACAGCTCGAGATGCTGGCGGTAGTAGCGCTGCTGGATTTCGGCGCCGGGACCGCCGTCTGCCTGCAGGCTCGCGGTCAGCGCCTGCAGAATTTCCGCGCTGTCGGCGCGCTGCGTCGCGGACAGCGACCCGATGACGTCGTCGACGAACTTGCGGCTTGCCTGATTGAGCCCGTCGAACAAAGCCTGTGCTGACGCCGGCGGCAGATTATTGTTTGGTTCCATGGCGGGCAGCGTGCGGGGAGGCGATGATTCTGCGTGGCGACTTGAGGGGTGTCAAGCAGAGTGGGGAATTAGTCGCGCGAAGGTGCTGCGCGCAGAGTTCCAGCGCGCAGTGTGCGTCAGTGCAGCCAGACGCCCACGCCCCAGATGGTGCCGACGCCGGCGCAGATCAAGCCGACCTGCTGCAGCGACGCGTGGATTTCGGTCCGGCGGTGCAATCCCGGGATCAGGTCCGCGACCGCCACGTACAGCATGCTGGCGGCGGCAAGGGCGAGCAGCGAAGGTATCGTCTGCTGCAGGGTCTGCAGCGCGAAATAAGCGATGACGCCGCCAACCAGCATGGCGAGGCTCGACAGCGCGTTGAAGGCGAAAGCGGCGCGCTTGCTGTAACCGGAATGCAGCAGCACCAGGAAATCGCCGACCTCCTGTGGAATTTCGTGGGCGACGATGGCGATCGCGGTGACGAGCCCGAGTTTCACGTCGGTGAGAAACGCCGCGGCGATCAGGATGCCGTCGACGAAATTGTGGAAGGTGTCGCCGACCATGATCATCATGCCGCTGCGGCCGTGGTCGTGCTGCGCCGGCTGCGCCTCGTGCGCTTCGCAATCTTCCACGTGGCAGTGCCGCCATAGCACCAGTTTTTCGAGCACGAAAAAGAGCAGGATGCCGGCCAGTATGGTGGCGGCCGTCTGCTCGGGATTGCCGGACATCGTGAAGGCGTGCGGCAGGATGTCCAGAAACACCGCGCCGAGCAAGGCGCCGACGGCGTAGCTGATCAGGATGGGCACGTGACCCGCGCGCGCGTTGAGCGCGAAGACGGCGGCAGCGGCAATGCTCAAGAGGCCGCCGACTAAACTGGTGACGATGATCCAGGCCAGGATGGACATGACTACGCCGACATATCAGACACGCTACGGAAAGGCGCGCATTATAAACGACGCGCCGTGGCGTGCCGACTATTTTGGCGCTTCCAGCCAGATCAGCGCCGCCATGCGTCCGGTGGTCTTGTCGCGCCGGTAGGAATAAAAGCGCGCGGCGTCGCGGTAGGTGCATAGCCCGCCGCCGTAAATCCGGCGCACGCCACCGCGCGCCAGGCGCTGGCGGGCGAGCGCGAACAAGTCGGCGAACCATTTGCCTGCGCGCTGCGGTTTGAATGCCGTGCCCGCAGCGGGGTCCGCGGCCATGAATGCGTCGCGCACGTCGGCGCCGACTTCAAACGCATCGGGCCCGATGGCGGGGCCGAGAAAGGCCAGTAGCTCCCCGGGCGCAACATTCATCGCGGCTATGGTGTTTTCGATGACGCCTGAACTCAAGCCGCGCCAGCCCGCATGCGCGACGGCGACTACGCTGCCGCGCGAGTCGCACAGTAACACCGGCAGGCAATCGGCGATCATGACCGTGCATACGGTCGCCGTCTGGCGGGTGTAGCTCGCATCGGCATCCGGCACGCTGGTCAGTTCATCGGCACGCACGACGCGCGCGCCATGCACCTGCTTCAGCCACGCCGGGTCGTGCGGCAACTGCGCGCGCAGTTGCGCGCGGTTTGCCAGCACCGCGCTGTCGTCGTCGCCGGCGCGCAGTCCGAGGTTGAAGCTCGCATGCGCGCCGGTGCTGACGCCGCCATTGCGCGTGGTGATCAGGCCTTTTACGTGCGGTGGCGCCGGCCATGCCGGTACTATCCAGTCGTGCGGCACGTTCAGGCCTGCGCTTTCAAAGCGGCAAGCAAAGCACCCATGTCGGGCGGCGCGGGCGCTTGCCACGCGACGGTCTCATCGCTTGCCGGGTGCTGGAATTCAAGCCGTTCGGCGTGCAGCGCCTGGCGCGGGAATGGGCCGAGCAGTGGGTCGATGCTGAGTTTTTTTCCATAGACCGGATCGCCTACCAGCGGATGGCCTAACGACTGCATGTGCACGCGTATCTGGTGGGTGCGGCCGGTCTCGAGCCGGCAGCGCAGCAAAGTCGCGTGGGCGAAATGCTGCAGCACTTCGTAATGGGTGATCGATGGCCGGCCGCGCGCGGCCACTGCCATGCGCGTGCGCTGCACCGGGTGGCGTCCGATCGGCGCTTCGACTTTGCCGTCGCGCGTTACGCGTCCGTGCACGAGGGCGAGATATTCGCGCTTGACGGTGCGTGCCTGCAACTGGCGCACCAGGCTGGTTTGCGCTTCGAGCGTCTTGGCCACTACCAGCAGGCCGCTGGTTTCCTTGTCGAGCCGGTGCACGATGCCGGCGCGCGGAAGCGTCGCCAGTTGCGGCGAATGGGCGAGCAGCGCGTTGAGCAGGGTGCCGCTCCAGTTGCCGCGTCCTGGATGCACGACGAGTCCCGCGGGCTTGTCGATCACCAGCACAGCCGCGTCTTCGTGGATGACTTCGAGCGCGATTTCTTCCGCAGTTGCGGTGGTAGTGGCGGGGTCAGGCACGGGATGGACCGCGATCTCTTCGCCGCCCCATACCTTGGTTTTGGGCAGTACCGGCTGGCCGCCGTCGAGTTCGACGCGCCGGTCGCGGATCCACTGCGCAAGCCGGCTGCGTGAAAATTGCGGCAACAAAAGCGATAATACGTGGTCCAAACGTTGTCCGGCGCACGCGGCCGGCACGCTCACCCGCAGCGCATCGGCAGCGGGCGGGGTTGCGTTATAATTCAGCGATTTCCGCGCGAGGGTCATGGTATGCGTTCAAGTTTAGCGTTAATTCTGGCGCTGTGCCTCGGGGCGTGCGGGATGCTGCCCGAGCAGGTCGACGAAACCAAGGGCTGGTCGGCGAACAAGCTGTATACCGAGGCCAAAACCAATCTGACCGAAGGCAATTACGAAAAAGCCATCAAGATGTACGAAAAGCTTGAGGCGCGTTATCCGTATGGCCGCTATGCGCAGCAGGCGCAACTCGAGGTCGCCTACTCGTATTACAAAGACAAGGACGCCGCGTCAGCGATCGCCGCGGCCGACCGTTTCATCAAGCTGCACCCCAACCATCCCACCGTCGACTACGCTTACTATCTGAAGGGGCTGGCCAATTTCAACGACGACCTGGGCCTGCTGGGTTCTGTCGCCGAAAAATTCTCCGGCCAGGACATGACCGAACGCGATCCGAAAGCATCGCGCGATTCGTTCGATGCGTTCCGCGATCTGGTCACGCGTTTCCCGGACAGCAAGTACGCGGAGGACTCGATCTCGCGCATGAACTACCTGGTCAATTCGCTGGCGGCGCACGAGGTGCACGTTGCGCGTTACTACATGAGGCGCGGCGCGTACGTGGCGGCGGCCAACCGCGTGCAGTACTCGGTCAAGACCTATCCGAAGGCGCCCGCCAACGAAGAAGGGCTGCTGATCCTGGTGCAGGCCTACGACAAGCTGGGCATGACCGACTTGCGCAATGATGCCGAGCGCGTGATGAAAACCAATTTCCCCGACAGCAAGTATTTGAGCGGCAAAGCCGCCAAGGATACGCGGTGGTGGCAGATCTGGAACACCAACTGAAGTCTGTTCAGCGTGCGAATTTCCGCATGACCTGCATCAGTTCGGCCAGCGCTGCGCGCACCGCGGCAAGCCGGGTGATGCTGTCCACGCAATAGCGGTCGCTCTCGGCCCGCCGGCGAACTAGTAGCGGGTCAGCCGGCCGTCGATGAAGCGGACTTTGTCGCCGGTGCGAAAACCCGGCTCGACGTCGTACCTCACGCTGCGCATGTTGCCGTCGTCCATGCGCACGCTGACGTCGTAACTCAGCACTTTCTTGACGTTCTTTTCGATCTGGTGGCCGGCATAGGCGCCGCCTGCCGCGCCGACGATGGTCGCGGCGGTATTGCCGCGGCCCTGGCCGACCTGATGGCCGAGCAGGCCGCCGAGCAGCCCGCCGGCGATGACACCGACGGCACTGCCTTCACCGGGTTTTTCAGTGGTGCGGATCGAGTCGACCGTCCCGCAGGTCGTGCACAGCGGCTGCGCCGCCGGGGGTTGCTGGACTTGTTGCTGAGGTTGCTGCTGGACCTGTTGCTGAGCGGGTTGTGGCACCGGCTGCACGTTCTGGCGCGCGGCGTCGTCGGTGCCCGGGTAGCGATAGTCGTTGGCGCGATTGTCCTGCGCGAGCACCGGCAGCGCTAGTGCGGCGGCGGCGATTAAAATCCACAAGCGTTGCTGATTACGATTCATGTTTGAGCCTCCCCGATCACCAAGTCAGCCAATTATAGTCCAGCTGATTGCCGCCTTGCCGCCAACTATTTCACATATTCAGGTCTGCAGTTCGGGGCGGTCGCGGAACATTTGCAGAGCTTCCGGATTGGCCAGCGCCTCGATATTTTTTACCGCCCGGTTGTGCACGACGTGGCGCACAGCGAGTTCGACGATTTTGCCGCTCTTGGTGCGCGGGATATCGGCCACCTGGACCACCTTGGCCGGCACGTGCCGCGGCGTGGTATTGGCGCGGATATGCTGTTTGATTTTGTCGCTCAGCGCCAGGTCGAGCGCGAGTCCGTCGCGCAGGCGCACGAACAGCACGATGCGCACGTCGCCCGGATGGTCCGGCGGCCAGTCCTGGCCGATGACGAGGCTTTCGACGATTTCGTCGAGCTGTTCGACCTGGCGGTAGATTTCCGCGGTGCCTATGCGCACGCCACCCGGATTCAATACCGCATCGGAGCGCCCATAGATGATCATGCCGTTGTGTTCCGTCAGTTCAACGTAATCGCCGTGACACCATACGTTCGGGAATTTTTCGAAGTAGGCCGCGTGGTACTTTTTGCCTTGAGGGTCGTTCCAGAAGCCGATGGGCATCGACGGGAACGGCGCGGTGCACACAAGCTCGCCTTTCGTTCCGCGCACGGCACGGCCATCGTCGTCGAATACCTCGACCTGCATGCCGAGGGTCGCGCACTGGATCTCGCCGCGCCATACCGGCAGCAGCGGGCTGCCGGAGACGAATGTCCCCATGATGTCGGTGCCGCCCGACATCGAGGCGAGATTGACGTCGCGCTTGACGTGTTCATATACGTAGTCGAAACCCTCGGGCGCGAGCGGCGAGCCGGTCGAGAGTATGGCGCGGACTGTTTTCAGGCGGTGCGTTTGCGCGGGACGCAGGCCGGCCTTGGCGATGGCGTCGATGAACTTGGCTGACGTGCCGAATATGGTCATGCCGGTGGCGTCGGCAAAATCGAACAGCACGTTGCCGTTGCGGATGAACGGCGAGCCGTCGTAGAGCAGGAGGGTGGCGCCGCAGGCGAGCGCCGACACCAGCCAGTTCCACATCATCCAGCCGCAGGTCGTGAAATAGAACAGGCGGTCGCCGCGCTTGAGATCGGCGTGCATCGACTGTTCCTTCAGGTGCTGCATGAGCGTGCCGCCGGCGCCGTGCACTATGCATTTCGGCACGCCGGTGGTGCCCGACGAAAACATGATGTACAGCGGATGATTGAACGGCAACTGCGCGAACTCGATGTTGCGCGCCTTGTATGGCGCCATATAAGCGTGCACGTCCACCGCACGCGGTATGCTGTCCAGTGCCGGCGAGCGCTGCGTGTAGGGCACCACGATTACGCGGTCGACTGACGGCAGCCCCTTGACGATTTCAGCCAGGCGCGGCATGAGGTCTATGGTCTTGCCGTTGTAGAAATAACCGTCGGCGCTGAACAGTATGCGCGGCTCGATCTGGCCGAAACGGTCGAGCACGCCCTGCACGCCGAAATCCGGCGAGCACGACGACCAGATCGCGCCGATGCTGGTCGCCGCCAGCATCGCGATCACCGTGCCGGGAATGTTCGGCATGTAAGCCGCAACGCGGTCGCCCGCTTTGACGCCACTGGCGCGCAAAGCCTGCGCGAGACGCGAGACTTCGTGGTAAAGCTCGGCATAGGTGATGCTGCTTTGTACCCTGTCCTCGCCCCAGAACACGATGGCGGTCTCTTTGTCGCGCCGCCGCAGCAGGTTTTCGGCAAAATTCAGGCGCGCCTGCGGAAACCAGCGCGCGCCGGGCATGCGGTCGCGATGTTCCACGGCGACGTCGCCCTGACGCTCGGCAACGATGCCGCAGAACTCCCACAGCAGGCGGCCGAATTGTTCGGGTTCGCGCACCGACCACGCGTGCAGTGCGGCGTAATCGGAAAGCTCAATCGCGTATTTGCGTTCCGCCGCACGCATGAACGCGCCCATGTTGGACGCAGCCATAACTTGCGCGGACGGCTGCCACAGGGGGGCGTTCATGGTGGCAGGCACGCGGACTTACTCGGGACGCATTTGCGGAAACAGGATCACGTCGCGGATGCTTGCGCTGTCGGTTAGCAGCATGACGAGGCGGTCGATGCCGATGCCGGCGCCGGCCGTCGGCGGCAGGCCGTATTCGAGCGCGCGAATGTAGTCGGCGTCGTAGTGCATCGCTTCCTGGTCGCCGGCGTCTTTTTGCTTCGCCTGTTCCTGGAAACGCGCGGCCTGATCTTCAGAGTCGTTCAGCTCGGAAAAGCCGTTGGCGATTTCGCGGCCCGCCATATAGAGCTCGAAGCGCTCGGTGTATTCCGGGTCGAGATCGTCGCGGCGCGCCAGTGGCGAAACCTCCGCCGGGTAATGGTGGATAAACGTCGGTTCGAACAACTCGGTTTCCACCGTGTTCTCAAACAGGGTCAGCTGCAACCCGTGAATGCCGTCCGTCGGGCGAAACGCAATCTTGAGCTCATTCAGCTTCGCGATCAGCGCATCGCGGTTCTTGAGCATTTCGTCGGTGATGCCGGGATGATATTTCTTGATCGCTTCGGCTATCGTAATTCGCGCAAAAGGTTTTTCCAGGTCCATTTCGCGGCCTTGATAGGTCAGCTTGACGGTGCCCAGTACTGCCTGGGCGACCTCGCGGAACATGTGCTCGATGAACACCATCAAATACGTGTAATCGCGGTGAGCGCAATAGAACTCGACCATCGTGAATTCTGGATTGTGGCGCGTCGAAATGCCTTCGTTGCGGAAATTGCGGTTGATTTCGAATACCTTTTCGAAACCGCCGACCACCAGCCGCTTCAGGTAGAGCTCGGGTGCGATGCGCAGGTAGAGCTGCATGTCGAGCGCATTGTGATGGGTCATGAACGGGCGCGCCGATGCGCCGCCCGGAATCGGGTGCATCATCGGAGTCTCGACCTCGAGATAGCGTTTGTTCAGGAAAAACTGGCGGATGGCCTGGATAATGCGTGAGCGCTGCACGAACCTGAGGCGGGTGTCTTCGTTCGCGATCAGGTCCAGGTAGCGCTGGCGGTAGCGTTGTTCCTGGTTGGTCAGCCCGTGAAATTTCTCGGGCAGGGGGCGCAGCGATTTGGTCAGCAGGACAAGCTGCCTGACGCGCACCGTCAGCTCGTTGGTCTTGGTCTTGAACAGCACGCCTTCGGCACCGATGATGTCGCCGGTATCATAGTGCTTGAATTCCGCGTGTTGCTCCTTGCCGGGGTAGCTGTCGGTGATGTAGAGCTGGATGCTGCCGCTCATGTCCTGGATGGTGGCGAAGCTCGCCTTGCCCATCACGCGCTTCAACATCATGCGGCCGGCAACCTTGACCACGACCGGATTCAGGTCGAGCGAGTCGCGGTCGCGATCTTCGTAGTCCTCGAGCAGATCGCCAGCAAGGTTGTCGCGCTGAAACTGGTTCGGAAACGCAATGCCTTTGGCGCGCAGCGCCTGCAGCTTGGCGCGCCGCTCGGCGATGATCTGGTTTTCGTCGAGTTCCGGCGGAGTGGTCGGTTGATCGCTCATGATGTCCTTGGCGTGTCTGTTAAATGCCCTGTTTGAGGCTGGCGGTGATGAATTCGTCGAGATTGCCGTCGAGCACGGATTGCGTATTGCCGATTTCGACGTTGGTGCGCAGGTCCTTGATGCGGGACTGGTCGAGCACGTAGGAGCGGATCTGGTGGCCCCAGCCGATATCGGTCTTGGTGTCTTCCAGCGCCTGCTTTTCCTCGTTGCGCTTCCTGATTTCCAGCTCGTAGAGCCGCGCTTTCAGCATGGCCATCGCTTCGGCGCGGTTGCGGTGCTGCGAGCGGTCGCTCTGGCACTGCACGACGATACCGGTGGGCGCATGCGTGATGCGGATCGCCGAGTCGGTCTTGTTGATGTGCTGGCCGCCGGCACCGGAGGCGCGAAAAGTGTCGATGCGCAGGTCGGCGGGATTGATTTCGATCTGTATGGTGTCGTCGATCTCCGGGTAGACGAACACGCTCGCAAACGACGTGTGCCGCCGGTTGTTGGAATCGAACGGTGATTTGCGCACCAGGCGGTGAATGCCGGTTTCAGTGCGCAGATGGCCGAATGCGTAATCGCCGGTGACTTTCAGCGCCGCGCTTTTGAGCCCCGCGACGTCGCCCGGCGACTCTTCGAGCAGTTCGACACGGAAGCCCTTGCGCTCGCAATAGCGCATGTACATGCGCTCGAGCGTCTGTGTCCAGTCCTGCGCTTCGGTGCCGCCCTGGCCGGACTGGATGTCGACAAAGCAGTTGTTCGGATCCATCGGGTTCGAAAACATGCGCCGGAATTCGACATCGGCGACGGTCTTTTCGAGGGCGAGCGCGTCGCTTTCTATCGTTTTCAGCGCCGCGTCGTCGTTTTCGCTGCGCGCCATCGCGAAGAGTTCGGTGCCGTCGCTCAGGTCCTGGTCGAGTTTCGCCATGGTCGTGACCAGCGCTTCGAGCGTTTTTCTCTCGCGGCCGAGGTCCTGCGCGCGCTTGGGGTCGTTCCACACCGCCGGGTCTTCGGCGAGCTTGACTACTTCGGCCAGGCGCTGTTGTTTCGCTTCGAAGTCAAAGATACCTCCGCAGCTCGGCATTGCGCTGGCCCAGATCCTGCAGCCGCCGTGCTATGGCATTGAGTTGTTCAGCTTCCATGGGAGGTTTATGCGAAGAATCGCCCGTGCGAAAAAAGCGCGATTATACAGGACACTGAGCCCGAATCGGCCGGCAATGGCGATTTTTGCTAGGCCGGCTGCCAGTGCTCGATGGTGAGCTGCAGCGTCTGCGCGCCGTTCCATTCGTTGACGCCGATGCGGTAGACGGCGCGTATGCGCGGCGGCAGCGGTTCGGCGTGCGAAAACAGCATGGCTTCGATGTCGCGGCCGTCTTTGGTGAGACGCAGCTTGAGGTGGCGTTCGCCGACCACGCGCTGGCGGGCGACCGTGAATTCGTCGTCGAAAGTCGGCGCCGGAAAGCCCTGGCCCCACACCGCGTGCTCCAGCACGCGCGCCGCTTCGAGCGTGCAGTGCTCGACGGGCAGCGCGCCGTCGGTTTCGATGATGCGGTCGAGGTCGGCAGGCGACAGCAGCGACTGCACGACGGCCTCGAATTCGGCGCGAAAGCGCTCGAAGCCGGCTTCGTGCAGCGTGAGCCCCGCGGCGGCCGCGTGGCCGCCAAAGCGCAGAATGAGATCAGGCATGCGCTTGGCCACGAGGTCGAGCGCATCGCGCAAATGCAGCGCGCCGATCGAGCGTCCCGAGCCCTTGATTTCGCCGTCGGTGCCGCGCGCGAAAGCGATGACCGGGCGGTGGTAGCGCTCCTTCAGACGCGAGGCGACGATGCCGATCACGCCCTGGTGCCAGCCGGGATCGAACAGGCTGAGACTGTAACTGTCCTGCGGAGGTAGCGCCGCGAGCGCGGCCAGCGCGTCTTCATGCATGTCGGCTTCGATTGAGCGCCGTTTGCGGTTGAATTCATCGAGCTGGCGCGCAATGCGTTCAGCGGTGCCGGGGTCGTTGGTGATCAGGCATTCGATGCCGACCGTCATGTCGTCGAGCCGGCCGGCGGCATTCAGCCGTGGCCCCAGCACAAAGCCGAGATCGTAAGTCGATGCGCGCGCCGCCTCGCGGCCGCCCACGCGCAGCAGTGCTGCGATGCCGGGCCAGGTGCGGCCGCTGCGTATGCGCTGCAGTCCCTGCTGCACGAGGATGCGGTTGTTGTCGTCGAGCTTCACTACGTCGGCGACGGTGCCGAGCGCAACGAGATCGAGGAGGGCGGCGAGATTGGGCTCCGCTGCGCGGCGTGAGGCGTGAGGCGAGAGGCGAGAGGCGGGAACTTCGTTCGCCAATGCGGCCGCGTTGCCGCGCGCGCTTTCGAACCACCCGCGCTTGCGCAGCTCCGCTCTCAGGGCGAGCATCAGGTAGAACATCACGCCGACGCCGGCGAGGTTTTTGCTCGGGAAGCCGCAGCCGGGTTGGTTTGGATTGATGATGCACCATGCGTCGGGCAGTGTTGCGCCGGGCAGATGATGGTCGGTGATCAATACGCGCATACCCAGCGCATTGGCGGCGGCCACGCCGTCGACGCTCGCGATGCCGTTGTCGACCGTGATCAGGATGTCGGGGTTCTTGAGTTGCTTGGCGAGTGCCACGATTTCCGGCGTCAGGCCGTAGCCGTATTCGAAACGGTTGGGCACCAGGAATTCGACGTTGGCGCCGAACTCGCGCAGCGCGCGCATGCCGACCGCGCACGCCGTGGCGCCGTCGGAATCGTAATCAGCGACGATCAGCAGGCGCTGCTTCGCGGCAATCGCGTCCGCGAGCAGACCCGCCATGCGTTCCAAGTTATGCAGTCCTGCGAGCGGCGAGAGTCCGCCGAGGTCGGCAGCAAGCTGCTGCGGCGATGCAATGCCGCGCGCGGCGTAAATCTGCGCGAGCAGCGGGTGTATGCCGGCCGCGGCGAGCGCCGATTGCGCTGCCGGCGGGGCTCTACGTCTGGCTATGTTGAGGTGCATGGTTGTTTCACGCGAGTCCGGCATAAGCTGCGAGCGGGCGGGCGCGCCGCCAGAACCGCCGCATGTCCGCTGCTGCTGCAGTCGCTGCAAGCAGGTTTTCGCTGTTGCAGGCGGTCAGCGTGAGGGTGTCAATTTTCCTCGCGCGCAGGGCGGCGAGCAACGGGTTGATCCATTGTTCGTCGAGCGCTTCGATTTGTGTCCGCCAGTTGGTGACGTCGCCCGCGTGCAGCGCGTGTGCCGGCGCGTCGAGTTCCAGCAGGTGATAGCCGGCAGTCGCAGTGGCCAGCCACGCCGTTCCATTGGCGGGCAAGTCGTGATGGGCGATACTGGCGGCAATCGCGAACGCGTGCGTCAGATGATCGCCGCCCCACGTTGCCGTGTAATGTGACTGCGCAATGACAGGCAGCGCTCCGCCACCCCACAGCCAGATGCTGTTGGCGGCCGCCGCGCCGCGCGCTTCGCGCGCCGCGGTAACCGGATGGTTGTGCAATATCATCTGCGCTTCGTTCATGACGCGGTGCCACGCGAGCGCGTCACCGCCTTGCGGCAAATGATGCTTGATGCTGCGATTGAGTGCTCGCGCGAGCGGCGTAGTGACGAGTTGCGGGACGCGCTGGCAGCGCAAATACCAGCGGGCAGGCGTCGGCGCGCAAAAGACGATGCCATCAGCCGCGAAATGCTGATTGAGCGCTGCCATCAGGTCGCGCGTTTCCCCGTCTGAAAAGTCGGTCGCGCGGCCGGCGATGATCAAACGGTTGCGGTCTACGCGCAGTTGTATCGGATCGGCGCACAGCCAGTAATGGTTTGCGGGCCCGCCGCCGTCGGCCTTGAGCATCAATGCCGCGAGCGGGAGGTCCTGCTGCCGCGGCACACCGTACCGCTCGCACAACCAGTCCTCACGGGTGACCGGCGGGTGCCTTGCAGTGTTGCCGCGCGCCAGTATGGTGCCCAGGTGCGCCAGACGTAATCCCGCATATGGCTCGGAGCCGAGTTCGTGCGGCGGCAGCAGGTCGGGGATCAGCAGGGTGCAATGCATCGACGTCAGTTTAACATTCGCGTGGCGGGGGAATGTATGCGACTGCGCCCGCGTTGTGGCAAACTTGCGCCCACACTCGCGGACTTTCACTTGCAATCCTACGAACTCTTCATCGGCCTGCGCTATACGCGCGCGCGGCAGCGCAGCCGTTTCATATCATTCATCTCACTGGTGTCGGTGATCGGCATCGCGCTGGGCATCATGGTGCTGATTACCGTGCTGTCGGTGATGAACGGCTTTCAGCGCGAAGTGCGCACGCGCATTCTGAGCGTGGCCTCGCACATCCAGATTTCCGGTCCCAATAACACGCTCGCCGACTGGCGTCCGCTCGCCGACAAGTCGCGGCAGAACGAGCAGGTGGTGGCGGCGGCGCCGTACGTTTCGGCGCAGGGGCTGCTGTCGAGCGGCAGCATAGTGCGCGGCGCCTATATACGCGGCGTCATCCCGGACGCCGAAGAAAAAGTCGCCGACCTCGCGCAGCATATGAAGTCCGGCAGCCTCACGGCATTGAAGCCCGGCGAATTCGGCATTGTCCTCGGCATCGAGTTGGCGCGTGCGTTGACCGCAGGGGTCGGCGACAAGGTGGTGCTGATTGCGCCGCAGGGCCAGGTGACGCCCGCCGGCATTCTGCCGCGCCTGCGGCAGTTCACCGTGGTCGGGATATTCGCGGTCGACCACTATGAATACGATTCCGGTCTCGCGCTGGTCGACATGGAAGACGCGCAAAAACTCTACCGCATGGGCGACGCGGTTAGCGGCGTGCGGCTCAAGCTCAAGGACCTTTTCGAATCGGGCCGCGTGTCGCGGGAACTTTCGGCGAGCCTCGGCCCCGATGCCTACATTACCGACTGGACGCGTCTGAACGCGAATTTCTTCCGCGCCGTCGATATCGAAAAGCGCATGATGTTTCTGATCGTGTTCCTGATCATTGCAGTGGCGGCGTTCAACATCGTGTCCAGCCTCTTCATGGCCGTCAAGGACAAGCAGGCGGACATCGCGATTCTGCGCACGCTGGGTGCGAGTCCCGGCAGCGTGATGAAAATCTTCCTGATCCAGGGCACGCTGATCGGTTTAATGGGAACGCTGGCGGGTGTTGCCGCCGGCATCGCTTTGGCGGTCAATGTCGACGTCGTCGTGCCGTTCATCGAAAACCTGCTCGGCTTCAAATTTTTGTCGAAAGACGTTTACCAGATCAGCGATCTGCCGTCGGAGCTGCGCGCGGCCGATGTTCTGCTTACAGCGTTCTTTTCGTTCGTTGTGTGTCTGCTGGCGACCATCTATCCAAGCTACCGCGCCGCGAAAATCAATCCCGCCGAGGCATTGCGCTATGAGTAATGCCGCGCTCGCTTGCCGCGACCTGCGCAAGATTTATCTGCAGGGCCGGGCCGAGGTGCCGGTATTGCTGGGCATCAATCTTTCGATTGCGAAAGGCGAGCACATCGCCATCGTCGGTTCGTCCGGTTCGGGCAAGAGCACCTTGCTGCATTTGCTGGGCGGGCTCGATGCCGCGACGAGCGGCGAGGTCGTGATCGGCGGGCGCAATATCCAGGCGCTCGATGAAGCCGAGCGTGGCGAGTTGCGTAACCGGCAACTCGGTTTTGTTTATCAGTTTCATCATCTGCTGCCGGAATTTTCCGCGATAGAAAACGTCGCGATGCCGCTGCTGATCCGGCGCATGCCGCCTGAAATAGCCAATGCTCGCGCCGTCGAGATGTTAGGCAAGGTCGGGCTTGCGCACCGTCTCGAACACGCGCCGTCGGAACTCTCGGGTGGCGAACGCCAGCGTGTCGCCATCGCGCGCGCCCTGATTACCAACCCATCCTGCGTGCTCGCCGACGAGCCGACCGGCAATCTAGACCGTCAGACCGCCGGCGAAGTTTTCGAACTGATGCTGGAACTCAATCGCGCGTTCAACACCAGTCTGGTGATAGCGACTCACGACGGTGCGCTGGCTGCGCGAGCGAGCCGCATCTTGCGTTTGGTGGACGGCGTGTTGCAGTAATCCTGAAGCGCTACGATAGCGCGGGAATCAGGCGTGCCTTGGCGCTGTACTAAGGCCGGAATTGCGTATAAGCGTCCAGCAGGATTTTTACTGGCGAGTCCGGCAAGCCGCCGAGAAATGCACCGTAGGCAGCGACATTGGCACGTGCCGCAATACTCGGTGATGTTGCAGCTATCCCCAGCGTGGATGCGGGTGCGGATTGTTGTAGTAAATCCTGCTCGATGTGTTCGGCGTCGAGTTCGCTGCGCTTGATGGCGCTGCGCAATGCTTCGGTAGTGGTGACTGGCAGCGGCTCTATGCCGGTCTTGAGCCGGCGCCGCAGCGTTCGCAATGGCAACACGGCCTGTTCGCGCCATGTTTTTACCTGCGTATCCAGGTGCGTGACGTCATTGCGGTCGATCTGCCGGTTTTGCGTCGCAATGAACAACAGGTAGAGCAACAGGTTGACGTCTACGCCGGTGCTGTCCTGCAACTGCAGGCAGGCATCGGCAACTGTCGGGCGTGCGTAGAAGGCGAGCGAGAATTGCCAGAACGCGGACGGATGATCGCCGGGTTCGGCCATGGCTAAAACTTATTTGGCGCTGCGCTTTTTGCGCGCGGATGCGGCGGGAGCGGACTCCGTCCAGCGCTTGACGATGTGCGCGTCGATGCCGAAGAGGTCGAGCGCGCGGCCGACGGTCTGCTGGACGAGGTCATCCACCGTTTTCGGGCGGCTGTAGAACGCGGGCACCGGCGGCATGATGATCGCACCGTTGCGCGTCGCCTGGTCCATCAGGGCGATGTGTCCGGCGTGCAGAGGCGTTTCGCGGAACAGCAGCACGACGCGGCGGCGTTCCTTCAGGCATACGTCGGCGGCGCGCACCACCAGTTCATCGTTATAGCAGTTGGCGATACCGCTTAAGGACTTCACGGAGCATGGCGCGACCAGCATGCCTTCAGTTTTGAATGAGCCGCTGGAAATCGACGCGCCGATGTCCTTGTAGTTATATAGCTGGTCGGCCAGCTTGCGCACCTGGTCGGCGGTGTAGTCGGTCTCTTCGAGTATGGTGCGCAACGCCGAAGGCGTGAGGATGAGGTGGGTCTCGATATCGTCGATGGCGCGCAGCGCTTCCAGCGCGCGTATGCCGTAGATAACGCCGGATGCTCCGGTGATGGCGACAATCAGGCGTTTCATGGCGTAACCTCGAATCGATTCACGACGCTGCCGGTTGCGTTGCCCGTCCCCGCGCCATCGTGTAGAGTTTGCGGCGATTGTAGCAGAACCGACATCGCGTTTATCAACTCCGGCGGCGACCAACTCTTCATGGCAAATCTTTCGTTTCGACTCGCGCGTCCCTTGCTGCATCTGCTCGATCCGGAAGCCGCTCACGGCGTCACGGTCTGGGCCCTCAAGCATGGCTTTGCGGGCGCCGCCACGGCTGCGGACGATCCGGTGTTGTCGACGCGCGTGTGGGACCTCGACTTCAGCAATCCGCTCGGGCTTGCCGCGGGTTTCGATAAAGACGCCGAAGTCGTCGACGCGATGCTTGCGCTGGGTTTCGGTTTCGTCGAAGCGGGCACCGTTACGCCGCAGTCGCAAGCCGGAAATTCGCGGCCGCGTCTGTTTCGTCTTGACGAAGATCAGGGCGTGATCAACCGTTTCGGCTTCAACAGCAAGGGGCTGGCGGCATTTTCCGCCAGACTCAAGGCACGGCGCGAAGGCAGCGCGACGCGCGGTATCGTCGGCGCCAACGTCGGCAAGAACCGCGATACTGCGGATGCCGCTGCCGACTATGCCAAAGGCGTTGAAGTCACTTGCGGCCTCGCCGACTATCTCGTGTGCAATCTGTCGTCGCCAAACACGCCGGGATTGCGCAACCTGCAGGCGCGCGACCAGATGCAGGAATTGATACTGCGCGTGCTGGAAGCGCGTCAGCGTGCGGCCGGCACCGGCCGCGTGCCGCCGTTGCTGGTGAAAGTTGGGCCTGATCTGGACGACGCTGCGATAAGCGATATCGCCGAAGTAGCATTGGCGACAAAAATCGACGGGCTGATCGTCGGCAATACCACCATCGAACGTTTTGACACTTTGCGCAGCCGCCACGCACAGGAAAGCGGCGGCCTGTCGGGCCTGCCGCTGCTGGCCAAGGCCAATAGCTGTCTCGCTGCGATGTACCGTGCCGTCGGCGGGCGCCTGCCTATCATAGGCTGCGGTGGCGTCGCCAGCGGCGAGCATGCGTATGCGAAAATCCGCGCCGGGGCGTCGCTGGTGCAACTGTATTCCGCGCTCGTCTATCAGGGGCCGGGGCTGATAGTCCGCATCAAGCAGGAACTGGCACTGCGCCTGCGCGCGGACGGTTTCAAGGCAGTCGCCGAAGCTGTCGGCGCCGACAACCGCTGAGCGTTGCAAGGGTGGCGCGAAATTTTCGCAGTTGCTTCACCGGCGCAGTGGTTATAAAGTGGGCCCCCCTCGCGTCCCGTCACGCATTCCTGTCAAACACCGAAGCGAAGAACCCCATGCTACCCATGCTCTCGCGCCTGTTTCAATTGCCCGTATTTTTCGCTTTGGCTGCCGCTATCGGCGCGCCGGCATTCGCGCAGGACTGGCCGTCCAAACCCATATCGATCGTAATGGGATTTCCGGCCGGCTCGGGGGTCGACATCGTTGCACGCACGCTGCAGGAGTCGATGGAGAAATCGCTCAACGCCAGGGTTGTCACTGAATACCGGGCGGGCGCAGGCGGCAATATCGCGTCCGATTACGTCGCCAAGGCGCGCGCAGACGGCTACACGATATTGCTCGGGACCGCTGCGACGCACGGCGTCAATGCCGCGCTCTACAGGAATCTGCCGTTCGACGTCGAAGCGGATTTCACGCCGATCGCGCCGCTTGTCGACGTTTCGAACGTGTTGACCATCAATCCCGAAGTCATCGACGTCAAGACGGTCGGAGAATTCATCGACAGGGTCAAGGCGAATCCCGGCAAATACAACTTTGCGTCGACCGGCAACGGTACCGGCACTCACCTCGCATTCGCGGAGTTCAATGCCAAGGCGGGGCTCAACATGCAGCACGTGCCCTACAAGGGTAGCGTCGAGGCGATCCAGGGCATGATCAAGGGCGATGTGTGCTGCCTGTTCGCGCAAGTCCAAACGGTCATTCAGCACTGGCGTGCGAACCGCCTGCGCCTGTTGGGTGTATCGACGAAGGCGCGCGTCAACGCGGTATCCGAGATTCCGTCGATTGCCGAAGCCGGCCTGCCAGGCTTCGAGAGCTATACGTGGTTCGGCTTGTTGGGGCCGAAAGGGCTCGATCCAAAAATCGCTGCAGCGATCAACAGTGCGGTGCGCACCGCACTGGAAACGCCCGCCATCCGGCAAAAGTTGATCGAGCTCGGCAATGCGCCACGCGTCGAATCGGTCGAGCAGTTCAGGGCGACGGTGAAAAGCGATCGCGCGAAATGGGCGGCCGTAGTCAAAGCGACGGGTGCTACGATCGACTGATCGTCGTCGCGGCGCCCTGGGTATGCGAGCAGGGCGTCATCTCAAGCAGGGGGGGGCGAGGGGCGCAGCCTCCTTGTACAATAATAACAGTTCGGTAATTCACAAGCGGGGACAGGATGACGACCGAAATCTACGAGGTTTACGCAATCAAATATGCGACGCGCAATGCGAAGCGCAGCGACCATTTTGTCGGCGGCGATCCGCACGACGCGCCAATGCCGATGGACTACTTCGTGTGGGTGGTGCGCAACTCCGCGCGCACCTTCGTCATCGACACGGGTTTCACGCGCGAGGTCGGCGAGGCGCGCAAGCGCACGTTTCTGCGCTCGCCGGCCGAGGGGCTCGCCATGCTCGGCGTCGATGCGAAGGAAGTGAAGGACGTGATCATCACGCACATGCATTACGATCACGTCGGCACTTTTCACGATTTCCCGAAGGCGCAGTTTCATCTGCAGGACGAAGAGATGGCGTTCGCGACGGGCCGCCAGATGCGCCACACGCGTTTTCGCCACAGCATCGAAGTCGAGAATGTCGTCGGCATGGTGCGGCTGGTGTTCGGCGACCGCGTAACGTTCTATCGCGGCGATGCCGAGCTGGCGCCGGGCGTGAGCCTGCACCATATCGGCGGGCATACGCCGGGCCTGCAGTGCGTACGCGTGATGACGAAGCGCGGCTGGGTGGTGCTGGCGTCGGATGCGACGCATTATTACGAGCACATCGAAGGCGATCGCTGTTTCGTGACCGTTTACAATGTGGGCGATACGCTCGAAGGCTATAGTATGTTGCGGCGCCTCGCCGCTTCGCCCAGGCACATCATCCCCGGTCACGATCCGCTGGTCATGCAGCGCTACCCTGCAGTATCCAAGGCGCTCGATGGTATTGCGGTGAGTCTCGATGTGGATCCGAAAGAATAACAAGAAGCAGTCTAAAAAACAGTTTGGAACCGCCGATGAACGCGGATGAACGCAGATAAGCTCAAGGGGTTTGTCTTGATTCGGGGAAAGGTCTGATTATATCGGCGTCAATCGGCGTCAATCGGCGGTTGCTTGTCGGTGTTGTATTTTTGAGATGAGTTTAAGTTCATTTATCAGGTGCAGCACCGGCCAGTAGGCTGCCACTGCGCGCACGACAATCCAACTAATGAGGAATATCGCAACATGAGCGGCAACGCACCACCATTACTCGAGAACGCAACGCGCGACCTCGCCGCGTTTGCGGCCAAGCTGAAGTTCGAAGACATTCCGCGCGAAGCAGTGGAGCGCATCAAATATTGCGCGCTCGACAGCATAGGCTGCTGCCTGTTTGGCGTGACCCTGCCGTGGACCAAACATGTGCAGGCGATGGTGCAGGAGGAGGGTGCAAAAGCCGCAGCATCGATATTCGGCGGCGGCGGCAAAACGACGGTTGCGCATGCGGTGCTCGTCAACGGCACGGCAGGGCACGCGTTCGAGCTTGACGACATGCACAAGGAGTCTATCGTGCATCCGGGCTCGCTCGCGACGCCAGTGGCGCTGGCGTTCGCGGAAGCAGCCGGCGGCTCGCCGGGACGCGACGTGATTACGGGCATGGTCGCCGGCTACGAAGTCGGCACGCGCGTCGGCAACGCCGCGACCATGAGCTTGTTCCTGCGCGGCTTTCATCCGCAAGGTACTTCGGGCGCGTTTGTTGCCGCGGGTACTGCGGGACGCATGCTGAATCTCGATGCGGGCCAGATGCAGCACACGCTCGGCATCGTCGGCTCGCAGGCCGGTGGGCTGATGGCAGCGCAGGAAGGCGCCATGGTCAAACGCTTCCACTGCGGACGCGCGGCGCAAAGCGGTGTTTACTCGGCGTTGCTCGCGCGGCGCGGTTTCACCGGCATTACCGATGTGCTGGAGGCGCCGTATGGCGGCTACCTGAGTTCGTATTCGGACAAGCCGAATCCGCAACGCCTGACGGCGGGCCTGGGAGGCGAGACCTGGGAGACGCTTAACGTCGGTTACAAGCCGCACGCGAGCGTTACCAGCATACACACGACGCTTGATGCGCTGGCGGACCTCATGCGCGAGAACAAGCTGAAACCCGACGACATCGCCACGGTTGACGCCGGCGTGAGCCACATGACCTATGTGCATTGCGCTTGGGAATACAAGGCGCAGGGCGTGACCGCGGCGCAGATGAACCTTTTTTACGGTCTCGCCGTGATCGCATACGACGGCGTGGCGTTCGTCGACCAATATCGCGAAGACCGCTTGCACGACCCGAAGATTTTCGATTTCATCAAGCGCATCACCGCGCACGTTGATCCGGAAATCGAAGGCATGGGCGCTGCTTTCCGGCACGCCGCACGCCTTTCCATCACGACGCGTGACGGCCGCACCTTCAAGCGCGAGATCCTGAATCGCCGTGGCAGCCCGGAAAACCCGCTCAAGCCCGAGGACATCGAATACAAGTTTCGCCATGTCGTCAAATCCTGTCTGACGCCGGCAAACATCGACAAAGTCATGCAACTCGTGAGCAAGCTCGACAAGCTCGACAGCACCAGCGAACTCATCGCTATCCTCGCCGCACCGACGGCCAACTGAACCATCCCCAATTCAACCTGACTTCTGGACGATCATGGCAACCACAATAGCAACGCAACTGGCACAGCACTTTCACAAATTCGACTATCGGCAGCTTCCGGATGCTTCGCGCAATTCGGTCAAACGTCTCTTGCTGGACTACCTGGGTGTGGCGATCGCCGGCAGCCAGACCGAAAGCGGCCATGCGGCACGCATGTTCGCCCAGTGTTCCGGCACGAAAGCTGAATCGACACTGATCGGCGACACGGTGCGTGTGCCGGCCGCGAACGCGGCTTTTGCCAATGCGATTTCCTCGCACAGCATAGAACTCGACGACATCGACGTGATCGCGCTGTTTCATTTCAGTCCACCGGTATTTTCCGCGGCGCTCGCCGCTGCGGAGCAGCACAGCGCGAGCGGCAAGCAATTGCTGGTTGCGCTGGCCGCCGGTTGTGAAATGATGGAGCGGGTGAGCCGGGCCGCCAATAATTCGCTGCGCAACCGCGCGTTTCACACAACGCCGACCTGCGGAGTGTTCGGTGCCACGGTGGCGGCGGCCAAGCTGTACCGGCTGACGCCCGCCAAGCTGACTTCAGCGTTCGGGCTCGCTGGCGCGCAGGCGTCGGGCCTGATGGAGATGTACGGGCCGTCGATGCAGAAACGCTTCAACCCGGGGCCCGCCGCGCGCAACGGCGTCACCGCCGCGGGCATGGCGCATTTCGGCTTTACCGGCGCCGCCACCATATTCGAAGGCGAGCGCGGCTTCCTGCGCGCCTTCACCGACAAGTCGGACGCTTCGCAACTGACCGCTGGCCTCGACCAACCGTACCAGCTCGACATCGAGTTCAAGCCCTATTCGTGCGCACGACCGATTCACAACGCGATTGACTGCGCGCTGGAGATACGCAAGCAGCACCAACCCAAGCTTGACGAGATCAAGCACATCAGTGTGGCGCGCCATCCCGACTGGGCGCTCTATCATCAGAACAAGACGCCGCAGACTTATCATGAGGCGCAGGTCAGCCTGCCGTATTCGGTGGCGGTCGCGCTGAAGGAAGGCGCCGCGCTGTTGAAGCAGTACACCGACCGCAAATTGAAAGACCCGGTATTGCGCCGGATTTCGGATCTCGTGGACATCACGGTTGATTCGTCACTGCCGCGCGGCGTGTCGTGCAAGATGACGATGAACATGAACGATGGGCGGCAATTCGTGTCGCAAGTCGACTATCCGAAAGGCTCGATCCAGAACTCGATGTCGGACGCGGAGCTGCGTTTCAAGTTCGACACCCTCGCCACCCCGGTGATCGGCGAAGCGCACGCCGCCCAGCTTGCCGACCTGGTGGCCGGCATAGAGCAGGTGAGCGACATCGGCAAATTGATGCGCTTGACCGCGAAACCCAAGCGCGCCGGCAAGAAGAAGTAATGCGCCGCCAGCGGCGGGGATCCGGTTGTCCCCGCCTGCCAGCGGGTGGTTTCGGCAAAGCGGGGTCCCTGCTATAAACCGCCTCCTTCACGCATGCGCCCGTAGCTCATCTGGATAGAGTACTTGGCTACGAACCAAGGGGTAGCAAGTTCGAATCTTGCCGGGCGCACCAGAAAATAAAAGGGTTGCAGAGATGCAGCCCTTTTTCATTTTCAGTCTTGCTACCAACTTGCTACCTGGCTGGAGGCTTGTCCATGGCGAATTCGTAAATGTTAGCGCGAGTCGCCGCATTTCACGCAAATGGTCATTGCGGATCAGTCAAGATCGAGCGCACGGTCTCCAATGTCATAATAAGGGTCATCGGCTGTAAGGGCGATTCCACGAATCCGCGCGACAAATAGAACTGTTTGGCCTCTGGTGAAAGGGCGTGGACCAAGATTGCGAAAACGCCTGCGCCACTGGCAACGGTAACCGCGCGAATCATCGCATCGCGCAGCAGGGCGCTGCCGAGTCCCCGATTGTGATGGTGCTTGTCAATTGCCAACCGGCCAAGTAGCAGCAACGGTAGCGGATCTGGCATGTTGCGCCGCATTGCTTTTGGCGCAGCCTCGTGGCTGATCGCCCCGGCGGAAAGACTGTAATAGCCAACTACCAAATTACCGGCGCACAACACGAAGCAGCGTGAGGCGCCTGAACTATGGTTCTTGAGCGCACGCTTTTTGAGCCACTCGTCAAGGACCGGTTCGCCGCTTTCGAAATTCGATAAATCATGCTCAGGGCCGATCGGGATCGGCGGCGATAGGTCGACTACGGTTATTTCTCCCAAGGTGCTTTTGTCTTGAGCAGCCGACGCAGTTTGTCTGTCGCTGGCAGCGGCCGATCAAGCAGTTCCTGGAGCTTGGTGAACGTGCCGGCACTGACCGCGAAGAATGCTTGGTCGAGCAGCACATCCTCAGCTTTGTTGCAGGCGGCCTCGAGCATAAAATCAGAACGGCTGCGACCGAGCCGAGCGGCCGCTTGGTCGATCAAATCGCGTTGTCGCGCCTTCGCGCGGATATTGATGGAAACAGCTACTACAGCGTGTGCTTGTGACATGGCAACGTCTCCTTATACTTGATTAATATACATAAATGTATAGAAGAGTGCAACACAATAGATGCCCGATCCAAAGTCTGGATATCGGTATCATAGAATTATCGCGCTTATTAAAATCAAGGACTTACGAACGCACCTGACGTGGTTGAGCGATACATTTTCGTTGAGATAAACGATTAATTGCACAGGGTATTTATATGCTGCTACGACCTCGCTACGAACCAAGGGGCAGCAAGTTCGAATCTTGCCGGGCGCGCCACTCTGGTACGAAGCTGGGCACCTCGCCCAGCTTCCCTTCTTTCGACAGCGAGACCGCGAGTTGCACAGAGCATTGTCGCCGGACGAATAAAGCGGTCCGATGACGATGCAAACGCGCGTTCCACGTGAAGCGAACGCATGGTGGCCCAGGCGGGCCCTGCGATGTAAACAAGGATGTCCGGCGCGCGCGGAAGTGCACGGTCGGACGAGTGTGAGAGAAACTCGCGAGGCGGGTGCAACCGCTACCGGTGTCGGTAGACGGGTTGCGCCCACGCGACGCAAGCGCTCTCAATGGCGCCGTCTCGAGGACGGCTATTGAAACTACGATGCTGCCAACTAACGACAGCTATTTACTGCTGACGAATATCTCCGAGCCTTGCGGCTCCACCGGCATTACAGGAGATCGTTCCGGTTGCGGGCGCTCTTGCGAGCAAAGGGCGATGCGTAACGAGCATCAAACGGGCTGACACAGCCAGCGAAAAACCGAATTCATTACCGCGGGTAGTCACATCCAGTACTGCTTGTAGACGTTATCGGACAATGCTGGAACACTCCATTGTCCTAACCGCCGCGCGGTTCATGCTGTGACCGGAGTGTGTCGGGTTAAGTTCCAAAATATTTGGTCGGTTCGGCCGCTGGAAACAATTGACGCTTCGCAACGTTGAATCATTGTCTTGATGGCGGTCAAATAAAACAGTAATGCGCCAGTGTGCCGATCGGTTGACGAGCAGCCCGGCACCGGTCCTTGAGGAACGTTGAACGCGCCAGTTTTGAGCCCGTCACGTGGATCGCAGGGGCTCCGTAACTTGGAAAACTGCGCCAGGACCCGCATGAATACTGGGGTTCTGCTCATCGTCACTACCGGTTAGCACCCGTAGTGACGATGCGCGTTGGCGCAGACCATTGGCGCAGGAACACGAGAAAATTCTGGCGCAGAATGCGGTTTCCCCTGAGGCTGCCGCCCTCTTGCCTTAGAAGTTCTGGTGCACGCAGCGTTGCGCGACGCCCAGGGCTGGTACACAGATCACGTTCCAGGCGCAAGGCATATTCGACGCGGCCATAGTTACGAAGCGCAAAGTACTACTTAAGGCCTAACTACCGGTTTGGTCGCGGTGCGTTAACCCAATCAGGAAATTTCTGTGAGGGAAACGTCATGTCGATTGCGGATAGATGGGTGCGCGACAGGCCGCAAGAAGCGGTGCTGGAGACTGGACGCGCTGCACTGCCCGATGACAAATTACTGACGATCTTTCTGCGCACACCGGCTGCGCAATTGCTGGCGGGGATGTAAGAGATCGCTGTCGGTAAGCGCGCATCATGGGACAAGCGCTGCAGTCAGCGCCGGCAGGCCACCCTGCCGCCTTTTCGTACGAGCGGCGGCGCCCGGAAGAAACGACGCTCTATCAGGTGGTGCAGGAACAGTTGGAGACCTTCCTCGCCGAGGTCGAAGCCAAGACCGGCGCGGGCTTGCCGGAGTTTGTCAAAGACGAGTTCGAGGCCTTTCTCGAATGCGGCATATTGGCGTATGGCTTTCTGAGGCTACGCTGTGCGGGCTGCGCGCATGAGAAGCTGGTGGCGTTTTCCTGTCCCCCAAGGGGACTTCCTTCGGGGCGCAAGCGTCGCGGTTTTTGCCCCTCGTGCGGTGCGCGGCGCATGGCGGAGAGCGCCGCGCACCTGGTCGACGAGGTGATCCCGCGCGTGCCGGTGCGGCAATGGGTGTTGTCGTTTCCAATCCCGCTGCGCATCCTGTTCGCGGCGCACCCCGAACTACTCACGCCGGTGTTGCGCATGGTCCACCGCGTCATCGCGAGGTTTCTGCTCAAGCAAGCGGGGCTGAAACGCGCCGCAGCCGACACCGGCGCGGTCACGCTGATACAGAGATTTGGTTCAGCCGCCAATCTGAATATTCATTTGCATTGTCTGGTGCTCGACGGGGTCTATCGGCGCACGGAGGGTGAACCGGATTTCCAGGAGGCGCGCGCACCCAGCCGCGATGAATTATCGGTTTTGCTCGAAAAGATCATCGCGCGCCTGCTGAAAATGCTGATCCGCCTGGGCCATCTGGTCGAAGAGGAGGGT
>CAMBSS010000022.1 GCA_945870465.1 Bordetella parapertussis
AACTTGTCGCTCGATGCGAACAGCGGCTCGCCCGAAACGATGTCAACGTAGATGCCGGGCTCGTGATTGTGCAGCAGCTCTCCAGTGCCGGGCGCTTCGGTGCCGCTTTTCTGCGTGACGCGAAATTGCTCCGGCGTGAGGCGCGCCACGGCTTCGGGGGTTTTGCGATAGTCGGTCATGTCACTTCTCTCCATTTTCGGTCGCATTGGTCGCGGCACCCGGCGAAACCTTACGCCTTGCGACCAGCCCACCAATCATTTCTGTACGCGGGACCAGGATTCTTTGATGGCGTCGAGCTTCGCGCGGTCAGTTATATAACTTTCCGTCAGGCCGCATGCCGTGCAGACAAAATCGTCCACTCGCGCAATTTTGAACATCCTGATGTTGATCGCAGTGCGTTGATTGTGGCCGCGACCCCGGTAAATCTCATCGGAACCGCATTTCGGACATTTGCCGGATTTCATAGCCCTTCCCGCGTAGCAAGGATGATACGGCTTATTCTCCGCCTGTTTTCATCGCCACGCTACCGGCGACACTCAGTTGCCGCGATAGTTGGCGCGTTAGTTGCTGCGATAAAGCGCGGGGAAATTCAGCTTCAGCGCGGCAAGCTTGGGCAGGTCGTTGTGCACGATGTAAGGCTGGCTCAGGTTGCGCGCAAGGTAATCAAGATGATAGTCCTCGGCTTGGTAAAAAGCCTTCAGCGGCACGATCTGCGTGACGATGGGCTGTGCATAGACCTGGTAAACCTTCAATTGACCCACATAGGCATGGGCGATTTTCTGCTGCTCGTCGCTCGTCGTGAAAATCGCCGAACGATATTGCGTGCCCGAATCCGGCCCCTGCCGGTTCAACTGCGTGGGGTCGTGCGCGGCGGAGAACAGCACCTTCAACAGCGTGCCGTAAGAAACCTTGGACGGATCGAACACCACTTTGACGGCCTCGGCGTGGCCGGTCGAACCGCCGCTGACTTTTTGATATGTGGCGGTGTCCGCGCTGCCGCCCGAATAACCGGACGTGGAAGAAATCACGCCATTCACGTGCTTGAACACCGCTTCAATACCCCAGAAGCAGCCGGCGGCGAACACCGCGGTCTGCTGCCCGGAGGTTTTCGCCACCGGTGCATCCAGCGTGGGATTCGGCAGCGGCTTGACCTCACCCTCGGCGTGGGAATATCCACAAAGGGCAAACGCCAGTGCCGATGCTGCAAGCAGCGCGCGCGGGATACTGCGAAGCGGTGTAACGTTCATGATGGTTTCCTTTAAGATAAAACAGTTTCAAAAACAATTTGGAACCGCCGATAGACGCGATGAACGCCGATATGATTGAAAACAATTCAAATCGTGATGAGGAATGGGCAAGGGGCAATGCGTAACTCACCCTTATCTCATTACTCATTACCCATTACCCTTCACTCATCACCAATTACATCGGCGTCAATCGGCGGTTGCTTGTCGGTATTGTATTTTTGAGATGAGTTATAGTCGAATACGGATAATAATACTTACGTGCCGGCGCAATGCGCGTATTCAAAACCGAGCAAAAATTCCATGGCCAGGTTCGTGTAGCGTCTAACGGCGTATCTCCTGGCTCTCATCGTCTGCTCACCGGTGTGGGCAGCGGCGCTGCCGCCGGGCGATTTTCAGTTTGAGTTGCCGGTCGGCGGTAAAGTTCGCAATTATCTGGTCCACGTGCCGCCGCAGGCGGTTACCGGACCACTGCCCGTCGTATTGAGCCTGCACGGCGGTGGCGGCAACGCGCAGCAGCATCGGCAAAGCTCGGGCATGGATGCAGCCGCCGATCGCGACGGCTATATCGCCATCTACCCGAACGGCAGCGGCGTCCTGCCCAACCGCCTGCTGACATGGAATGCCGGCAATTGCTGTTCGTACGCTATGGACCGCATAATCGACGATGTCGGGTTCATCTCCGCACTCATCGACGATCTCGCCAAACGAGCCAATATCGACTTACGGCGCATCTACGTTACCGGGCACTCCAACGGCAGCATGATGGCCGAACGTCTCGGCGCAGAACTGCCGGACAAAATCGCGGCAGGCGCAGGCGTTGCCGGCGTTCATGTGCCTGCAATCCGCGCCGCGAGAGCAGTGCCCATGCTGCACATACACAGCGTAGACGACCCGCGCGCCCTTTACCCCGGCGGACTCGGCCCGCCGTTTCCGATGACCAACAATCGCGTCATGCACCAATCCGTCGATGCAATGTTGTCTGCATGGGTGCGGAACAACGGGTGTTCGACGTCGGCGGAAGAGAAGCAATTCAAGGAAGCCGCCGGCCATACCGCGCGACTGCTCGTCTATGGGCACTGCCGCGACGGCGCAGAAGTGGCGTTATGGAAACTGACCGGCGCGGGCCACGGCTGGCCCGGTGCCAAAACTGCTCACAAGAAACTGCTGGAACCTACAACCAACGTTATCGACGCGAACACGGAAATCTGGCGGTTCGTGTCGCGGTTTTCGCTGCCTCGTTAAAACCTGCCAGCACCCAACTCGGCGTCCGGGGGGCGGATTGCTTGACATTTACGTTGAGTGCCGCGCAGTTTTTGCGCGCGCTCAAATTCGAAAGACGGGTCAGAACGAAAAACTGACATCGCGCACGAACGCCTCGACGCGTGCCGCCGACTCTATGGGCCTCGCCAGCAGCATGAAGTGAGGCGCCTCCAACTCTATGACTCTTGCGTTCGGCAGGAATTTATTAATAAGCCTGGAAGAGCGGCGGGCGACGACACGATCATTAATCGCCCGGAGGTAAAGCACGGGGACGTCGATATTCCGGAGCTGCGCGGCAACATCAACCGCAAGAACTGCGTGAAGCCGCGCCCGCCATACGAGCGGGCTAACCTTGGCAATCGCGGCGGCCAGGCGACTGCGGAGTGCTGGCGTGGCGGAGCGCCCGAGCAGAAAAGCAGCAGACAGCCAAGCCGGAACCCGCCAAACCGGGAACCGGCTTATCAGTGGACAAAGCACGTTCGGTACAATGGTAGGGTTACGCACAAACGAGCCGACCAGCATCAGGCCGCGCAACCCCGCGGGTTTCGACGCGGCTATCGAGACTGCGATGGGGCCGGAGAACGATTCGCCGAGCAAAACATACGGCCGTTCGACCGGGAGACTCGCGCGCACCAGTTTTTCCAGTTCCGCATAGTTCAGCGGGCGGTCTGGAGGGTACCTCACCACGATGGACTCGACGGCACGCGGCAAAGCGGCGATGAATTCGGCAAACAATTCACCAGTGCCGTGCATGCCGGGGAGGATAACAATTGTGGGCACAGGTTTATTCCATTCGGACTTGTTTTTTTATACGGCATCGCATGCTCGACAAACTGGGAATATCATATTCCGCGCCCGATTCTCTCCCGCTTTTCTCCAAAATCCAAACGCCTTCGCGAGTTGCGTATCAGGTATTGCGACCCCGCGATTGCCAGTGTAAATTGGTTGCCCGCTCTACCCGGTTGGGCGCGGAACCGACTTTCATAACTAGGAGAACAGCAATGCAAAGGACTCTGAAATTACTGGCGCTCGGCATCTGCGCGAACGCCCTGGTTGCAGCACCCGTATTGGCGCAAACCGCGCCCGACGTCACGCTCACGCGTCTCGCCGACTGCGGCACGCCCGTGGCGCCGACCGAAGTCAACCTGCGCTTCTCCGACACCTACGCTTTCGGCGACCTCAAGGTGCAGTTTGTATTCAGCTGCTACCTGATCAAGAACGGCAATCAATACCTGCTGTGGGACACCGGCCATTCCATGACCGCCCCCGGCGGCGTGGCGCCGAAGACCAGCGTGGTGGCGCAGTTGGCGCAATTGGGATTGAAACCCGAGCAGATCCAGTACGTCGGCATCAGCCACTATCACGCCGATCATACGGGCCAGGTCGCGTCGTTCCCGAATTCGACGCTGCTGATCGGCCAGGGCGACTGGAACGCGATCACCCAACCCAAACCGGCTGCCGGCGTGAACGCCGGTCCGTTTGCGCACTGGATCAGCGGCGCCGGCAAGATGGAAGCCCTGCCCGCGGACAAAGACGTGTTCGGTGACGGCAGCGTCATGATATTGAACACTCCCGGACACACGCCGGGCCACCACAGCCTGCTGGTCAAGTTAAGAGAGCGCGGCAACTTTCTGATCACCGGCGATCTGGTGCATTTCCACGAGAACTACAACAGCAACGGCGTGCCATGGTTCAACGTCAGCCGCGCGGATTCGCTGGCGTCGATCGACCGCTTCAAACAGATCGCCATGAACCACAGGGCCAAGGTCATCATTCAGCACGACGCGCGCGACATCGGCATACTGCCGGCGTGGCCTGCCGGCGCGAAGTAGCAGGAGATTCGCAGGGTCAGTGTAACTTCCGGACAAGCGCTGCTGCGCGGAAGTGGAAAGTTACACTGACTCCGATTTGCCGGTCGCCCAGCGCCGGATGTCGAAGCCGTCGGGCACGGGAAGGATCAGGCTCTGGCGCGGGCCCAGCAATTCGCGGTTGGCGTGTCCTTCGCCGGTGAGGTCTTCGGCGAACAGCACGTCGCCGGGGCCGAAACAGCGCGTGCCGCCGGCGCAGGTGATCTCCACCGCGCCGAACAGCGTGATGACGAATTGCCGCTGCTTCGGACAATGATATTCCTCGGAGCGGCCGAGCGGGTTCTCGCGAAACGACACGCCCGTCGTGGGCACCAGCGCGGACCGCAGCGAGATGCGTTCACCGGCGATCAGTTCATTCATGGGCACGACGAGGTCCTCGAAGTGCGAGCGGCCGTCGTCACCGGTATAGATGCGGCTTATCTTTTTGTGCGGCACGCGGAACCCTTGTTCAACCGGAACTCATCTAAAAAATACAACACCGACAAGCAACCGCCGATGTGCGCCGATTAACGCCGATGTAATTGGTGAGGAGTGAAGGACAATCGATATTGGGTATTGGGTATTGGGTATTGGGTATTGGGTATTGGGTATTGGGTAATGAGTTAAGGATAATTTACGCATTGCCCCTTGCCCATTCTTCATTACGATTTAAATTGTATTCGATCTTATCTGCGTTCATCCGCGTTCATCGGCGGTTCCAAACTGTTTTTGAGACAGCTTGAATTTAAAGTAACTCATTTGGCTTTCTCCGGCGCCCGCGGGCATATCGCAATGGTCCCCTTGTTCTCCACGCAGGCGTTATAACAGGCCTTCGTATCCGGACATTTCATTTCTTCGCACTTCTTGTCGCAATGGGCCCAATACACTGCTCCCGATGCCACTAGTATTCTGGAACTCTGGTTTGGACTACTTTGAGGTTGTGCGTAGAGGGCGGCGGAAAGAAACACGAAAAAAGTACTGACTATCAACTTATGCATCAACAACGTCTCCCTTGAATTATCAACGCCATGCGCGATGGTTTCCGGCGTGGCAATTTTTATTATTGAAACTGCTGGCGTGTTACCTGATCGTTTGTTTTTCTGCGGATGGGAGGCTCCCTTCCCATCCTGCTTGGCCTGCTGGCGCGGCCATCAGGTAATGGATGGACTATATATCTGCGCGCGCCGGGCATCAATTGGTTTTTCCGTCCTACCCATCCCCATCCCGGCCTTCCCCTTGTCCCCCAAGGGGATTTGCTTCGCGGCAAAGGGGGAGAGCAAGCGTAGCGGCGAGGGGGCATGAGAAATGCGCGTTGCGAAATAAAGTTGCGCTAAGCGAACATAAAAGCGCCGCCGCTCACGTGCAGGGTCTGACCGGTGATGAAGCCGCCGCCGGGGCCGCACAAAAAGCGCACCACGGAAGCGATTTCTTCCGACTCACCATAGCGCCCCAGCGGGATCTTGCCTTTGGGATCGGCGCGCTCACTGCGGTGCGCGGGCCGCTCCGTGTTGATGCTGCCGGGCGACACGCAGTTCACACGGATGCCGTCCTCCGCAAGTTCTTTCGCCAGCGCGCGCGTGAGCCCGACGAGCCCGTTCTTCGCCGTGGTGTTGTGCGCTTTGCGATTGCCGCCCTGCAGGACAGCGTCGCCGCCGAGCGTAATGATGTTGCCGCTTTTCTGCGCGAGCATGGACGGCAGGCAGGCCTTGATGCAGTGGAACGAGCCGTCGAGCGTGATCGACATCGTGGTGCGCCAATCCTCGAAGGTCATGTCCTTGAAGAGTATCTCTTTGCGCTGCGAGGCGTTGAGAACGAGAATGTCGATCCTGCCGAAGCGTTTGACGACGCCCTCGCCCATCGCACGTACCGCGGCGGCATCCGCGACGTCGGCAATGAAAACCTCGGCGGCGCCGCCCGCGGCGCGGATCTCCTGCACCACAGCGTCGGCATCGTCACGCGAGCGCAGCGTGTTGACCGCAACGGCTGCGCCTGCCTTGGCGAGTGCCAGCGAAATCGCGCGGCCGATATTTTTCGCGCCGCCGGTGACAAGCGCGACCTGGCCGGCGAGTTCGCGGCCTTCAGCGGGCAGTCCTGATATTGCCATGCATGTCTCCCGGAGTTTTGTCCGATAATGCGGGCTATTATGCGCAAATTCGAATAAGGACGCAGTGATGGGATTTGAAGCAAGAGTATTACTGGTCTTGATGGGCTGCGTGTCGTGCCAACACGTGCTCGCGGCCTACCCGGAACGGCCACTGCGCATGATCGTGCCCTCCGCCGCCGGCGGACAGCCGGATACGAACTCGCGGCTGGTCGCCAATGAACTCGGCAGGCAGTTGGGGCAGCAGGTAGTCGTGGACAACCGGCCGGGCGCGAGCAGCACTATCGGTTTCGAGGCAATGGCCAGGGCGCAACCGGACGGCTATACGATAGGCTACGGCGCGTTTCCGCTCGCCACCAATCCGAGCCTGCTGGCGAAACTTCCGTACGACGTCAACAAGGACTTTCGCATGATCGTCCTGACGAACATCTCGCCTAACGTCATCGCCATCACGCCGGCGCTGCCCGCGAATTCGATCACCGAACTGGTTGCTTACGCCAAGCGCAACCCGGATCAGCTGATGTTCGGCTCCACCGGCAGCGGTAGCACGATGAATCTCAGCATGGAACTGCTCAAGCAGATGACGGGCACTCGAATGGTGAACGTGCCGTTCAAGGGCATGCAGCAAGTCATCACCGAGATCATCGGCGGCCGCCTGCAGTTGCTTTCCGACAACGTGACCTCGGTGCTCCCGCACGTCACGGCAGGCCGTTTGCGCGCGCTCGGCGTGACGGGCCCGCGGCGCATTCCGCTCGCACCGGATATCCCGACGGTGGCCGAAGCGGGTGTGCCGGGCTACGAGATCACTGCGTGGGGCGGCTACATGGCGCCAGCGGGAACGCCCGGCCCGGTCGTCTCCAGGCTCAACGCCGAGATCAACAAGGCGATCGCTTCGCCCGCGATC
Organism: Bordetella parapertussis; assembly: GCA_945870465.1. The sequence continues at coordinate 7,360 of CAMBSS010000022.1, forward strand.
CGCGACAAATGGCTCGCGCTGGGGATAGAACCCGTCGGCGGCACGCCAGAGCGTTTCGCCGCGCATGTCAAAAAAGAAACCGCGAAATGGGCGGACGTGATCAAGCGCGCGGGGATCAAAGGCGAGTAGAAATGAATTAATAAACCCTCGCCCCGCTTGCGGGGAGAGCGTATGCAATAAAGCGAGGGGCCCGGGCAGGGTGAGGGGCCGCGTCGCGACGACAGACCGTTACTCCAGCTTCATCCCGATGTCTTTCACGATCTGCCGCCAGCGATTGACGTCGGCGAACACGAATTTCGCGAACTCCTCCTGCGTCATCGGCACGACTTCTCCGCCTTCGCGCGCGAATTGCTCCTTCAGTTGTGGCGCCTGTAGCGCCTTACGCAAGGTTTCGGCGAGCCGGTTGACGATGTCGGACGGCGTCTTGCCCGGCGCCGCGAGGCCCCAAAACTGCTCGCTCACGTAAGGGACGCCGCCTTCCGTGATGGTCGGGATCTCGGGGGCGAAAGCCGAACGCTGGGCGCTGGCGACACCCAGCGCCTTGAGACGGCCCGCTTTCACCTGTACCAGTGCCGAAGGCAGGGTGGTAATCACCATTTCCACCTGCCCGCCGATGAGTTCGGTGAGCGCGGGGCCTATGCTCTTGTAGGGAACGTGAACGATCCTGATGCCGGCCAGCTTGGCGAACAGCTCGGTGGTCAGGTGATTGCTGCCACCGGTACCGGAAGAACCGTAGTTCAGTTCGCCGGGGCGCTTGCGCGCGAGCGCCACCAGTTCCTTCACCGACTTGATCGGCATCGAAGGGTGCACGACGACGATCATCGGGCTTTTCGCCATGATGCCGATATAGGCGAAATCACTGAACACATCGTACGACATCTTCGCGCGCACCGCTGCGTTCGTCGTAAATGATGTTTGTATCGTCAGTATGGTGTAGCCGTCGGGGTCCGAACGCGCGACGTGCTCGGCGCCTATCATCGCGCCCGCCCCGGGCCGGTTGTCGACGACGAACCCCTGCCCGAGCATCGGCCCCATCACCAGCGCGGTGGCGCGCGACAGGGTGTCGTTACTGGCGCCGGGCGCGAAGGGCACCACCAGGCGTATCGGTTTCGCCGGATAGGCAGGCGCCTGGCTAGCCACATCAGCGCTTGCCACGGCAGAAAGAATCACCAGGCCGGCACGCAGCATGCGGGCGTTCCCGGCTGTCGAGTCGCGAACGTCAGTCATCTTGCTTCTCCTCAAGCAGTACACCTCAGAACAAACGGCCGACTGCGCTTCGTCAGTGTTTCTCGTTCCAGCCGGTCGTCTTCGCTCCTTCCGTTGCAACCAGCACGAACGCCATCACGCACGGCTCGGTGCCGCGGTTGTTCCAGTTGTGCAGCGTGCCGCGCTGTATGACCACGTCGCCGGGCTTCAGATGCACTTCGCCGTCTTCCATCTCCATCCACATTTCTCCGGAGAGGCAGATCGCGTAATCGACGGAGTCGGTCTTGTGCCAGCGCGGAATGTTCTTGGGCTCATAGCGGCCGTAGCGGAATACTGAGCCGCCGGCGAGGCTGGTGCCGAGATCCCACGTGTTCGGATCTTCCTCCGTCGTCTCGGCAGGCAGTTTGCGCGTCGCCCACATCGGGATGTTGTCGAACCCCGGCCGCAGGTTGATGGGCACGATCTCGTTGTCCCACTTGATGCAGCTTTTTCCGTCTTTGTTGAAACCGGTGACGACTCTACGGCCTTTGATGCTCATTGCAAGTTCTCCTGTAAGTGCGATTAGATGGAAAAACAAACGAAAACAAACGGGCCAGGCCTGGCTGATTGTATAAAAGCGGTGGCGCAGGTGCAGGCACGATCATTGTTTTGCCTATACCCGCATCGTGCCCGGGAGTCGGGTCGCCTTGACGTCAAAGGTTGCCGTTGTCCGGCATCCGAGTCGCCGGCTATGCGCGGCAATAAGACAATCGGAAAACCCGCAGGCGCTGTCCGTCCATTGAAACAGCGCTTCCTCCAGCGCGGGTTCATCCTCAAAGGACAGTTCACGAGATTCCAGCGCAGCACGAAACACACCCAGCACCGCCTCCCGGCTCAAGCCGTACCGGCTCCGCAGGACCCACTCGGTTTCGACCAGTACCGGCAGCGATACCAGCACCGGTTCGTCGCGGCTGACGGCCTGGTCCACGAGTTTTCGCGCGCGACGGGTCTGCTCGGCATCATCCGAGACCAGAAGCCGGATGAGGACGTTGGTGTCGATGCCTAGCATCAGCTCGCGCCTAACGGTTCATTTGCGCTATCGATACGCGCTTGCGGCCCGGCGGCTTGATCGCGATATCCCTGATGCTCCGGTTCTTGACGCGTACGATGATCGTGCCGTCCTCAAGAACGGTGAAGTGAATCCGGTCGCCGGGTTTGAGGTTCGCGGCGGCGCGCACATCCTTGGGGATTGTAGTCTGACCCTTGCTGGTCACAGTCGCGAATGCCATGATCAATCCCTTTCATCCTTACTATTTTGAGTATTGTAAGAGCACGATTGGCAGGCGTCCAGTCCCCGGCGCGCAAGCAGTTGAATCATCCCGCAGGCGCGGCCGGCACTGCAAGTGCGCCGTCCGCACCGCAGCACCGCACCGGGCCGACATCTAGTCCCGGTCGACGGATTCGGCGAAAGGCGAATCGCTCAGATGCTCTTTTTGCAGCCATACCATATAGGCGCCCCACGCGAGGCCCATGCACATCATGGCCTGACCCACCCGGGCGACGAAGATGCCCACACCCAGCGCGTGCAGCAGCCACCATTTTCCCATCATGCTGAAGAGGTTGACCCAGTCGTGGCCATCGTCTTCGGCACTGCTCTTGCCGCTGACCATCATCGCCTGCGGATCGCCGGCGTCGTGCATGTACCAACCGGTGTAAATCATCGAATAGCCGAGCAGCCAGAACGCGAGCGAGGCGCCGAACGGGTCGCGCCGTTTGACCAGCAGCGCGACGCCGAGAATGATGGGGAACAAATGCTGGGCGAGCGTGCCGCCGAAGAACATCATGAATTCGCCGAACACGCGGAAGATGACGTGCCCCGCCTCGTGCCATGGCAGGATCACTTTTGACATGAACAAGCCGCCGAGGTCGCCGTACTTGATGTCGGTATCGCGAAAAATCTTGATCGTGTAAAGGCCGAACAGCACGAGCGCCGCAATGCGCCCGTACCAATTCGCCTTGGCCACCGCATCGGGCACGTGAAACAGCCAGCCCGCGAGCGAGGTCCGCTTTACTTCTTCGGCCCTGGCTTCTTCCCGTTCTTCCCGCGTAAGCATGCTGGCGAACTTCGCCAGCACGATGCCGCACGCCGGGCACGCAGCCGGCAGCGACTGGTCCGCGGGCAGCGGCGCGTGGCCGCATTTCGGGCAGACGGGATAACCCACTATCGGGTCCTATGCGGCCTTCGCTGGCTGGTGCGCTTTCATGAACGAGCGCACCTGGCGCACCACCAGCGGGACTTGTTCCTTCGGCTCGTACCACGGGAACATGCTCACCTCGGATTTCGGCGCGAGCAGCGCGGCTTCCCTCGCCACCGCGTACGGGTGCGGCGGCGTGTCGTCGGGCAGGATGAGCACGGGCGTCTGGCACGAGCGCACGAAATCACGCGTCACCGTGAATACGAAATCGGGATTGGTGCGGTACATCTTCGTCAGGAATTGATCGACCAGTTCCTTCGTGATCTCGGGCCGGCGGGCGGTCAGCGTCGCGCCCCAGCCCTTGGTGTTGTTTTCGTAGAAAAGCTCGCGCTTCTCGGGACGGGAGCCGCTCGGGTTCGCCAGTACGGCGGCGATGATGCGTTGCGGCGCGCGCTTTAGCAGGTTCCAGATGAAAGGGCCGCCGATGCAAAAGCCGAGCACCATGAATTCCTTGATGCCGAGGTGGTCCATCAGGCCAAGGTGGTCGTCGGTGTACATGTCCCACGGCCGGTCGACCTCGAGCGGGCCGGTCGATTCGCCGCCATTGGCATTGCGCAGGTCGCTGATGATGCAGCGATACTCGCTCTTGAACTCCGCGATCGGATTGAACGGCGCTTTTTCGGACATATAGGAAATTTTCGAGTTCAACCCGCCGCCGGAGATAAGCAGCAGCGGAATGCCGGAACCGGCCTCTTCGAAATGGATACGAGCTTCACCTCTTGCGTAAAACGGCATTGCGGTTTCTCCCCTGTTCGGTGCTTGTAATGCGGACTTGCCCGGCGCGGCGGCAGGGTCGATTTTGCCATAGTGACTGCGCGGTTGCCGCGGCAAGTCTCAATGCGCGGAGCAATGCAGGTTCGGCTGAAGACCGCAGCACGCAACCGACAGTTCAGGCGATCATCATTCCTGCTTGAGCCCGAGACCTTGCGCGAGCTTGCGCCAGCGGGCAAGCTCGGCCTGCATCGTCGCCACGAGCTGCTCCGGCGTGCTGCCCAAAGGCTCGATGCCGAGCGTCGCCAGCCGCTCGCGCATGTCGGGCTGGCTCACGATTTTTACGAGCTCGGTGTTGAGGCGGGAGACGATCGCCGCCGGCGTGCCGGCCGGCGCCAGCACCGAATACGACGCGACGACATTGAAATCGGGATAGCCCGACTCGGCGACGGTCGGCACCTCGGGCAGCATGGACAGGCGCTTGGCGGTGGTGACGGCAAGCAGGCGCAGGCGGCCGCTGCGGACATGGGGCAGGCTGGCCGGCGCGCCGATGAACGTCATCTCGCACTGGCCGGAAATAACGTCGTTCACCGCCAGCGAGCCGCCTTTGTACGGGACGTGGACGATATCGATGCCCGCGAGGGACTTCAGCAGTTCACCCGCGAGGTGCGTCGGTCCGCCAGCGCCGGACGATGCAAAATTGATCTGGCCGGGCCGCGCGCGCGCCAGCGCAACCAGCTCCTTGACGCTGCGCGCCGGCAGCGACGGATTGACCACCAGCGTCTGCGCGCCGATCGCCACCATCGAGACGGGCGCAAAATCCTTCAGCGGGTGATACGGCATGGTCGTCCGGAACGCCGGATTCATGGTGTGGCCGGAGCTCACGTAGGCGAGCGTATAGCCGTCAGGCAGCGCTTTGGCGACGAATTCTCCCGCCACGATGCCGTCGGCGCCCGGCCGGTTGTCGATGATCACCGATTGGCCCAAGGCCTCCGAGAGGCGCTGCGCGATCAAGCGCGCCGATACGTCAACCGCGCCGCCCGCCGTAAAACCGACGGTCATCCGTATCAGCCGCGTTGGATATTTCGTTGCATCGGCGGATGCGCTCTGCGCGCACAGGCTGCCGGCCGCCAGCGCCAGACAAAGCGCAACCACCGCTGCTTGAAAAATTCGCACCATCGTTGATCTCCTCCGCCGCCGCGCAATAGTTTCAATTAGAAATCTCAAAAATACAACACCGACAAGCAACCGCCGATATATTCCTTTTAATACCCCCTTGAGGGCTACGCCGATTGACGCCGATGTAATTGGTGATGAGTGAAGGGTAATGGGTAATGGGTGAGTTACGCATTGCCCCTTGCCCATTCTGCATCACGATTTTAATTGTTTTCAATCATATATCTGCGTTCATCCGCGTTTATCGGCGGTTCCGCACTGCTTTTTTGAGATAGCTTCTGACAGCTTCTGGTTCCGTTTCGCGCAGACCGGACGGGCATCGTAGCAGATGATGCCAATCGCCGAAACCCGATTGACACGCGATGGCCATTTGCCGCTAAATGCGAATTCATGCAGCCGCCGGACGCACAGAGCGGCAGTTCACCACGTCATCAAAGGAAATGCCGAATGTCCATTCAAATAAAAGCCAGCGGCGCCGCGCTCGGCGCGGAAATCATCGGCGCCGACCTGACGAGGCCGCTTGACGACGCCACGTTCGCGCAAATCCGCGACGCCTTCTACCGGCACGAAGTCATTTATTTCCGCGGGCAGGCGCTCAGCGATGAAGACCATATCCGCTTCAGCGCGGGCTTCGGCAAGCTGCGCAAACTGAAACTCACCAACCAGCTCCACGTTGATCATCCGGAAATTTTCGTGGTCTCCAATATCAAGAAGGACGGCAAGCACATCGGCAGCTACGATGCGGGCATCTTCTGGCACACCGATGGCGCCTATCTGCCCAATCCGCACGCCGTCTCCGCGCTGCGCGCGCTGGAAGTGCCGGTGGTCGGCGGCCGCGTGCTCGGCGACACCAATTTCGCCAGCACCTCGGCCGCCTACGACGCCCTGCCGCAGTCCATGAAAGAACGTCTCGACGGGCTGCAGGCGCTGCACAGCATCATGCAGCGCTTGAGCAAGACACTGGAATCCGGCATCAAGAAGGACTACAACGCCGCGATGAAATCCGAACCGGAAGCCGTCCATCCGCTGGTGCGCGTGCACCCGGTGAACGGCCGCAAATGCCTGTACGTGACCGAAGGCTACACCGTGCGCATCCTCGGCCTGCCTGAAGACGAGAGCCGCGACCTGATCACCGAGCTCACCGCGCATTGCACCAAGCCGGAATTCACCTACCTGCACCAATGGCGCAAGAATGACCTCGTGATGTGGGACGACTGCTCGACCCAGCACAAGGCCACCTTCGACTACCCCGCATCAACGCCGCGGCTCATGCATCGCACGACAGTGATAGCGGAAGGCGCTGGCGCGTAAGCAATGACAAACAGGTCCAACGCTCCAACTTATACCGCCAACGTTTTCAAATGACGCCGCCGGGGCAGTACAACCTCAATCAGCAAGTGCCGAGCGCTGCGCGCTGCGCGCACTTCGCGCACGGCTTTGCGGATGCTGTTTTCTTTCACGTGTTGTTCCACTTGAGCACTATAGTCAGGCGACCGGCAATTCGCGCCCCGTCTCCGACGACTGCCTGATCGTATCAAGGAAGCGGTGCAGGTCGACCGCGGTGTCGAATGTCGGCAATTGGTTTTTGCCGGTGCGGACCGCGTCGGCAAACAATTTATACATCTGCCCGACGTTGAACGGGTCACCGCGCGGAAACTCCGGCGGCACCCAGGTAAACCGCTCGGGGATCGCGAGGTCTTTCAGTTCGTGGCTGCGCTGCGCCCCCTGCAGTCGCGGCATTTCGCCGCGCTGGGACGAGACGTCGCTGGTCGCGTCCTGCGTGCCTTCGCGCCCGTAAACGACCATGCGAAAGCCGCCGCCTGCCCACGGCACCGCCGCGACATGCACCGAAGCCACCGCTCCGCTCGCGAGCTTGCCGCTGACCATGATGTTGTCGGGCGAAGTCACGGCCACCATCTGCCTGGTGTCGGTCTGCAGCCATTGTTTGGCCTGCGTCGTGACCATGCACGATACACGCGCGAAGTTGCCCGCGACGAAACGCAGCGCGTCGATGACGTGCCCGTTGGCGATGGTCAGCGGATTTGCGCCGAGCGTCACGTCGCGCTGCCAGGTGCGCGCGGCAGGCCGCGCCAGCGCGCCGTCACGCATGCAGTCGGCATGACACGAGAGCACCTCGCCTACATAGCCGGATTCGACCAGCTCTTTCATGTACAGCAGCGCAGGACTCACGCGCGATTGCAGGCCGACCACCGTCTGCACGCCCCTGGCGCGGGCGAGCGTGGCCAGTTCTTCCGCTTCAGCAGTGGTGCGGCCGAGCGGCCACTCGGTGTAGACATGCTTGCCGGCTGCGATGGCGGCCCTGGTCGGCTCGTAGTGCGACGGCACCCGCACGCACACGGCCACCGCGTCGATTTCCGGTGATGCGCACATCGCGTGGAAATCAGTGAACGCGAGCTTTGCGCCAAACGCTTTGCGGGCTTCTTCGGCGCTTTCGGGCCTGGTGGTGCAGACCGCGGTTATTTCGACATCCGGGCTCGCCAGCAGCGCCGGGAAGTGCGACTGCGAGGCCCAGGTCGAACGAACGTTGGCGCCGATAAATCCCAAACGCAGCTTGTTGGCCATTAGTACCCCAGGGTAATTGCGTCCCGCATTATTGCAGAGAACGCCCGCCATTCGGGACGCGCCTGAACGTCAGCGTGATGCCGCGCGCGCGACCGCTGCCTTGCCGAACGCGGTATACAACGCGGCCGACAGCGCGTGCTCCTCAGGCTCCCATTCAGCGTGCCACTGCACGCCGACGATGAACTGCTTGTCGTCGTCATAGCGCAGGCCTTCGATCACACCGTCAGGCGACGTGGCTTCTACGACCAGTCCAGCACCGAGGCGATCGACGCCCTGCCCGTGCAATGAGTTGACCATCATCTCGTCATGGCCTGTCAGCTTCTGGAACAGGCCGCCCGCAGTCAGCTTGACCATGTGGTTGAGGCGGAAGACCTCTTCCTGCGTGGCGTCTTCGTGACGCGGCCGGCGGTGGTCTTTTTTGCCGGGCACTTCGTGCACGCGGTAATGCAGCGAGCCGCCCAGCGCCACGTTGATTTCCTGGATGCCGCGGCAGATGCCGAACACCGGCACGCGCGCGGCGATGCAGGCGAGCACCAGCGGCAGGACGATGGCATCGCGGCCGGGATCGATCGGCTCGTTGGGCGGAAACTCCGGCCCGCCGTAATGATGCGGTTCGACGTTTGCGCGCCCGCCGGGCAGCACGAAGCCATCCATGCGCGCCACCAGTTCGTCGATATCCACGGCCGCGCCCACCGGCGGCAACAGCACGGGAACGCAGTCCACCATTTTCAGCAGCGAGTTGACGTTGCGCACGCCGGTCGCATGCAGCGGACGCCGCTTTTCGGCGGATTCCATCGCATTGGCAGTCACGCAAATCAGGGGTTTGGGTGCGGATTTCTTCATTGCGTAAGTATCGACGAATTGAATAACTTTAGGCGAAGCGAACTCAAAATAGTTTGAAGCCGCAGATAAATTCTTTTTCATACCCCCTTGAGGGGTACGCTGATGGACGCAGATGAATCAAAATATTTAACATTGGCTGGAGGCGGCTTTGAGGTGTTATCTGCGTTTATCTGCGGCTGATTGTAGCTTTTGTATTTTCAAGATGACCTACGTCTTCATCTTGTGCGCGAGGTCATGCATGGCCGCTACCAACTGGTCCATCTGCGCGACCGAATTCCAGACGCAGGCATCCGCACGCTGGGCGCAGCCGAACGGCGCCGGCGCAAGCGTGGCGGGATCGCGATTGGGTATCAGGCCTTCGGGAAACGCGGCCGCCTGCGGATCGGGCGCGCGCGTGAGTCCATTCGGCCCGACACCGCCGCCCGAAATGCGAAACCCGTATTCGGCCAGCAGCCGCTCGCGAAACAATTTATTGAACACGGGATCGCTGCGCCGCCTGACGTCGGGGAAAGGATTGAAGCAAACCTTGGCCGACTTCAGCGCCGGATCGATGGTCGGCTGCAGAAACGCGTCGTCGCCGAAAGTTGCCGCGATGCGCTGGCGCAGATATTCCGCGAGATTGTGCGTCCACGCCTGGATGCGCGCGCGCCCGACTTCGTCCCACAGCGCGCAGACGTCGCCGAGCGCCCGCCAGTCGGCCGATTCGGGAAAACCGTACTTGCTCATTGCGGCGCCGATGTCGAAATCGGCGGGACGGCTGCCGTCGTGCGGCATATCGACCATGCTGCTGCGGATGATGTGAAAGCGCGGTAGCGGCGTGGGATTGGCGGGATGCTGGCGGTTGCGGATGTAGAGGATGCCGGTGCCGCCCGGCCCGCACTGCCACTTGTGGCCCGAGATCGCCCAGAAATCGATGCCGCTTTCATCGAGACGCGGCTCTATCATGCCCCCGTAATGCGCGCCGTCCGCCACCGTAATCGCACCGGCCTCCTGCGCCAGCGCCGCGATGCGCCGCTCCGGCAGCCGTTGCCCGTTGGGCCACAGCGGGCTCGAAAAAAATATTGCGCGCGTGATGCCGGGACGGATGCGCTTGCGCACCGCTTCGACGACCTCGTCGGCTGTGGAGGCGCGCTGCACCGGCACGCCCCACTGCACAACTTTGACGCCGAAGCGCGCCGCCAGCCGCAGCACCGGCGCCATGCCGGCGGGATGCTCCATTGGCGAGACGAGGATTTCATCGCCGCCCTGCCATTCGATGCCCATCAGGATCAGCGAGAGCGCATCGGCGGTGTTGCGCGAAATGGCGATTTCATCGACGCTGGCGCCGTAGCCGCTGGCGATTCGTGCGCGCGTGTCAGCGGTCGGTTCGAGATGGACGGGAAACGGGTCGCGCGCGGTTTCGTCCAGCCCCTGCTGGTAACGCTTGCGCACGCTGTCGGGCTGCGAGCCCTTCTGCCCGGCCATCAGGTAGACGACTTTGGGATCGAGAGAGAACTGCCGCGCGAAATCGCGGAAAAACGGCGCCTCGCGCGCGAAGAATACAGCCTGTTCGGCGCTCATAGTCGCGGCGCCATGGAGCGGTTTTTTTGTTAAGGGGATAGGAACAACATTTTTCACGTCTCGAATGTATCGCCTGCATGGCCGCCGGTCAATGGACACTCACCGCCGGGTCGGACACAATACGGCAAACAATGAGGAGGAATCACCAGTGAACCCCGGATTCGAAGAAGTCATGAGCATACGCGGCCGCGGCATGCCCGCCGACGGCGAAGTAACGATCAGCGGAAGCGACCCCGTCTTTTCGGCGCGCTTCAAGATCGGCGAGACGACGGCGAACATTCTCGCCGGCATCGGCGTCGCGGTCACCGACATCCACGAGATGAAGACCGGCAAGCGCCAGAAAGTCGCCATCGACGTGCGCCATGCGGCGGCCACCTGCCAGAGCTCCAAATTTTTGAGCAAGCCTGCCGCGGGCGGTGGCTGGAAAGCGGTGGAGTCGTCATCCATGACGCATATGCGCTCCATCACGCAACCGTGGCAGTGCAAGGACGGCCGCTGGTATCTGCCGCATTTCAACCTGCCTCATCTGCACGACCGCGTGATCGGCGTGCTGAAGTGCGAATCCAACGCGGACGCCGTCAAGAAAGCGATCTCGAAATGGGATTCGCACGATCTCGAAGAAGCGATCGCCGAGGCGCGCGCCTGCGGCTCGATCATCCGCTCCAATGCCGAATGGCTGGAGCATCCGCACGGCAAAGTGCTGGCCGGCAGAGCGCTGATCGACATCACCAAGATCGGCGACACCGATCCCATCCCTTTCCCCAAAGGCGAGCGGCCGCTGTCGGGAATCAAGGTGCTCGACCTGACGCGCATCCTTGCCGGCCCGATCGCGGCGCGCACGCTCGCCGAAAACGGCGCCGACGTGCTGATGATCACGGCGAAACATCTGCCGCAGGTGCCGGAGCATGTCATGGACACGAGCCATGGCAAGCGCAGCACCTTTCTCGACTTCAACAAACCCGAAGATGTCGCGACGGTGAAAAAACTGGCGCGCAACGCCGACGTATTCAGCCAGGGCTACCGTCCCGGCATCATGGACAAGCACGGCTTGAGTCCTGAACTGCTTGCCAAGGAACGTCCCGGCATCATTTATCTTTCCATCAGCTGCTACGGCCACGGCGGCCCGTTCTCGAACCGCGGCGGCTGGGAGCAGATCGGCCAGTCGGCAACCGGCATCTGCCTCGACAACGGCGATGAACGGCCGAAACTGCTGCCGGCCTCAGCGTGCGACTACACGACAGGCTACAACGGCGCGTTGGGCGTCTTGCTCGCGCTGGCGCGGCGCGCGCGCGAAGGCGGCTCGTACCACGTGCGCGTCTCGCTGTGCCGTTCCGGCATGTACATCTACAAGCAGGGCCACGTGAAATATTCAAACCCCAATATGGGTCTCACCGACGCCGAATTGAATGCGATCCTGATCGAATCCAACGGCGGCCACGGCGCGTTGAAGCATCTCGGCCCCGCGCTGAAAATGTCCGAGACCAAACCGTATTGGGACAAGCCTTCGCCGGTGCTGGGCGCGAACAAGGCGGAGTGGCTGGCTTAGATCAAATCATCGGCCGCAGATACACGCAGATAAACGCTGATGGAAAACCAAAACCCCCATCAAGGCGACGTTCAGTCTCTCGAACTTATCTGCGTTTATCTGCGTGTATCCGTGGCGACAACCTGTGTTTGAGCGAGCTACTTGTCCCCTTTCAACCCCGCGTCCTTGATCACCTTCGCCCACTTCGCAGTTTCGTCGCGTATCTCCTGCGCGAATTTCTGCGGTGTGTTGCCCACCGGGATGCCGCCGTCCTGCGTGATGCGCGCGATGATGTCGGGCTGATTCAGCACGGCGACGGTTTCCCTGTGCCATAGCGCGATGATGAACGCGGGCGTGCGCGCCGGCGCCGCCAGGCCGTACCACGACTGCGATTCGAAGCCGGGAAACCCCGATTCATTGAACGTCGGCATGTCGGGCAAAGCGACGCTGCGCTCCAGGCTCGCGGACCCCAGAGCGCGCAGGCGTCCGGCCTTGAGGTGCGGCATGAACACGGCCGGGTTCGCAAACATCAAATCGGCTTCGTTGGAAAGCACACCGAGCAGCGCGGGACCGGCGCCTTTGTACGGAATGGTGATGACGTCAATGCCGGTAACGAGCTTGAACAACTCCATCGACAGCGTGCCCGCCGAACCCGTGCCGGACGTCGCCCAGCGCAGCTTGCCGGGATTGGCCTTCGCGTACGGCGCGACGTCCTGTATCCGGTTGAGCGGCATCGCATTGCGCGTGGCCAGCATATTCGGCACGTTCGCAAACTTGGTGATCGGAATGAAATCCCTGATCGGATCGAAGGGCAACTTCTGCAGGCTGCCGGTGACCGTCATCACAGCGACGGCCGCGACCAATAGCGTGTAGCCGTCCGGATTGGCGTTGGCGACGATTTCACCGGCAATCACGCCACCGCCGCCGCCGCGATTGTCATAGAGGATTTGCTGTCCGATGCGCTCGGTCAATTTCGCCGCGACAGGACGCGCGACCATATCGGTGCCGCCACCCGGCTGGAAGGGGACCACCCAGCGTATCGCTTTATTCGGATAGCTATCGGCTTGCGCCAGCGCGCACACTGCGCAGGCCAGCGCGATGATCGCCGCGAGGCTGATGCGTTTCGTCATCATTCTCCTCCTCCGTAAGCCCCCCCCCCTTTGAGGAGGAGGTAATCGAATATCAGGAATCTCGGACTAGCCGTCATACCCGAGCAGGCGGGTATCCAGACGCAGTTCTATTTCCTGGGTTCCCGCCTGCGCGGGAACGACGAAGCCTGTTGTGAGCTTATTCTGCTTTCGCGCCTGATGCGTTCACTGCCTTACCCCACTTGACGATCTCGGTCTTCATATACGCAGCAAGCTCCGTAGGCGGCATGGGTTTAGGCTCCATACCGGCCGCCGCTATGCGCTCCTTCAGCTCCGCGCCCTTCAGCACCTCGGCAGTGTCGGTATGAATTTTCTCTGCAATGGCGGCGGGAATGCCGGTGGGCCCGAGAATGGCGAACCAGTTGATCGCCTCGTAGCCGGGCATGCCGGCTTCGGCGAGCGTAGGCACGTCAGGCGCGGTCGGCGAGCGCTGCAGCGAACTGACGCCGATGGCGCGCAGGCGGCCGGAGCGCAGATGCGGCAACACGGCGTTGACGGTCGGCATGCTCATTTGAATCTGGCCGCCCAGTACGTCGATCAACGCCGGCGCCATGCTCTTGTACGGTACATGCACGACGTCGATGCCGGCAGTGATTTTGAGCAGTTCCATACCGAGATGACTGGTGGGCGCGCCCGAGCCGGCAGAACCGTAGCTCATCGCGCCGGGTTTCGCCTTGGCAAGCGCGATCAGCTCCTTGAGGTTGCGCACCGGCAGCGATGGATGTGTCACCAGCATGCCGGGCCCGGAGGCGATCAGCGTCACGGGAGTGAAATCGCGCACCGGATCGAACGGCAATTTGGGGTACAGGGTTGCGTTGACCGTGAACGACGCCGAGATCAGCACCAGCGTATAGCCATCCGGCGCAGAGCGCGCCGCCACTTCGCTGCCGACGATGCTATTGGCGCCCGCGCGGTTGTCGATGACGATCTGCTGTCCCCATACGTCCACCAGCCGCGGCACCAGCAAACGCCCCATCGAATCGACCGGCCCGCCTGCCGCGTAGGGTACGATCAGGCGTACCGGGCGCGAGGGATACGGCTGTGAATAGGAAACACCGGCGGCAAGAAATACCAACCCCACCAGAGCAGACAAAGAATTCGTGCGTGGCATTCCACGCGTGCGGGTAGAGTAGAACATGCGCCCCCTCCTGAACGTATTGTTATAGGGCTGCGGCCGGGCCGCCGCGCCTTCCGTGCGCCAGCACACAGACACCCGCCTGCACGGCTGAGTATTCTGCGCTTATATGCCAGTCTAACTTATCAGGAGGTCAGCTATGAAATGGGCGGGAATGTACCTGGTTGGCTTTGTGGTCCTCATCGGCGGCCTGCTGGCTGCGCTGTGGAAACCGGGCATATTGCAGAACATCGAGACCACGTGGGTCGTGATCGGCGGCGTCATCCTGATGGGCATGGGCATCATGTTCGCGGTCGCCAACAGCGGCACCAAGGAAAACAACTCGATCGACCGCAAGTGAAAACGCGGGTCAGCCCGCGCGCACGGCGTCCGATACTGACTTCGCGATCACGTAGAGATTGAACTCTATCGTCTGCAGCATCAGCATGTTGACGCCGCACTTCTTCAGCGCCTTCGCGTGCGCAACCTGGCCTTCGATCGACGGGAACGCATAGCCAGTGTTGGCGAGCACGATCTTGCCGCGCGTCTTTGCCAACTTGCACGCTTTTTCCACCGCGGCCAGCACCTCGGGATGCAGATAATCGAGCGGGTGTCCCAGCACTTCCGCCAGGTCGGTGCAGCCGATGAAGACGCCGCTGATGCCGTCGATGGCGAGAATGTCGTCGAGCGCCTCGAGCGCGCCCAGAGACTCGATCAGCGGCAGCAGCAGCCGCGTGCTGCCAGAGTGCTCGGTAGCGTCGCTCATCTCCTGCGCGCTGGTGACCGGCGCGCCCTGATGGGAGTCGCGCCCCATGTGCGCCATCAGGCGCGCTTCCTCGACCGACGAGATCGACCAGATGAGGCCTTCTATACCGGCACCGAACGCGCGCTCCGCGTCCACCGGGAAGCGGCGGTCTGGCACCGCGGCGCCCGCGCCCCACGGGTTTGCCGGCAGCCGCACGAACGGGTACATGCCGACGGCGCGCGCTTTCCACGCCACGTGGGAAAGCTCCGTCCAGTCGACGTTCGAGTGCATCATGTCGACGATCAGGAATTCGTGGCCGGCGCTCGCCAGGTGCTGCACGAGGTTGACGCCTCCCTTGCCGAGCATGCCGTGGGATACCCGGCCAGCGCGCAGATTTTCCAGCAGTTTGTACATGATTTCCCTTCTTATTCGACCTGCAGTTTGAGGGCGCGCACGAGCTCGCCCCAGCGTTTCATTTCCGCTTCGATGATGCGCGCGAACTCCTCGGGCGTTGTCACCGCCGCGTCCGCGCCCAGCGCCTTCAGGCTCTCGCCGACTTCCGGGCTGCGCATCGCCTTGCCGACCGCCGCGTTCAGCGTGTCGATGATGGCGCGCGGGACGCTGGCCGGCGCGAGCAGCCCGAACACGGTGATCGCCTCGTAGCCGGGCACGCCGGATTCGGCGACGGTCGGAATGTCGGGCGCGACCGCCGAGCGCTTAACGGTCGAGATGCCGAGCGCGCGCAGGCGCCCGGCATGGATATGCGGCATCGCCGGCGCCGAGCTCGCGAACATGACCTGCACCTGGCCGGCCAGCACGTCGGTCAGCGCGGGGCCCGCGCCGCGGTACGGCACGTGGGTCAGGTTGATGCCGGCCATTTTCTTGAACAGCTCGGTCGCGAGGTGAGGTGAGCCGCCGGAGCCGCCTGACGCATAGTCGATCTGCCCCGGCCGCGCCTTCGCGAGCGCGATGAATTCGCGCACCGAACGCGCCGGCAGCGACGGGTGCACGGCCAGGATGGAGGCCGCAATAGCGACTTCCGAGATCGGTGCGAAATCCTTCAGCGTGTCGTACGGCAGCTTGCGGTACATGCTGGGATTGACCGCATGCGGGCTCGACACGTACAGCAGCGTATAGCCGTCGGCGGGCGCCTGCGCGGCTATCTCCGTGCCGACGATGCCGTTGGCGCCGGCGCGGTTGTCGATGACGAACTGGCGGCCGAAAGATTCAGACAGGCGCTGGGCGAGTATGCGGCTGATCACGTCCGAGCCGCCGCCCGGCGCATAGGGCACGATCACCCGCACCGCGCGCACGGGGTATTGCTGGGCGAGCGCCGGCATCCAGGCGACGAATATCGCCAAGCACGCCGCAGCACGCGCCAAAGGGCTGCATGCGATCTTCAATTTGCGCCTCCTCCTTGCCAGCCGGCCGCGGCTACGCGCCGGCTTGGGGTTGAGCGCGGCTGGCCGACGCCGCGTTTATTCCGTGACCACCGCTTCCGGCACCAGCTTGCCCGGCAGCAGGCAGCCTTTGCGCGCGCGGCGCACGACGTGCTTCTGCAGTTCCGCGCCGGCGATGCGCACGGTTTTTTCCTTGCCGCTCTTGGTGACGCCGGAAATGTTTACCGACTTGCCGTCGGAGAAGCCGATGCCTTTCATCTTTTCCTTGTCGTCGAGCGCCATCAGCGTGATGCCGCGTCCGCGCGCGAGCTCTTTCAGCTCGGCAGCTTCGAACAGCAGCATGCGGCCGTTCTCCGACAGCGCCACCACCATCACGGGCTTTCCCGGCACTGGCGCGGGGCGCAACACTTCGTCGCCCTCTTCCACCGCCATGAATGCCTTGCCGGCGCGCACGCGCGTGAGCAGTTCTTCCGACTTGACGATAAAGCCATAGCCGCCAGAGTTCGCGACGAGATAACGGCGTCCGGGCTGCGCATCAACGACGTGCGCGAGGCGCGCGCCCGGCGCTAACTCGACCATCGAGTTGATCGACACGCCATCGCCTTTGCCGCCGGGAATTTCGGCGGCTTCCACGCTGAACGCGCGCCCGGTGGAATCTATCATCGCGATGGAATGGATGGAGCGCGTCTCGAATATCGCATACGCCGCGTCGCCGTCCTTGTACGTGGTGCCGGCCAGATCGAGTGCATGGCCCTGGCGCGAGCGCACCCAGCCGTTGCGCGAAACGATGATGGTGAGCGGTTCGTCCACGACCACGCGCTCGAAAGTCGCGCGGCCGGCCTCTTCGATCACCGTGCGGCGGTCGTCGCCGTAGGTCTTCGCGTCGTCGCGGATTTCCTTGATGACGAGCTTGCGCATCTCGGTGTCGCTGTCGAGCAGTTCCTTCAGGCTCTTGCCCTCGATCTTGAGCTCTTTCAACTCGTTCTGGATCTTGATGCCTTCGAGCCGCGCCAACTGGCGCAGGCGGATTTCGAGAATGTCTTCAGCCTGGATGTCGGTGAGCTTGAACTGTTTGATCAGCGCGGGCTTCGGCTCGTCCGATTCGCGTATGGTCTTGATCACCTTCTCGATATTCAGGAAGACAGTGTTGCGGCCTTCGAGGATGTGGATGCGGCGGTCGACCTGCCCGAGGCGGAACTTGACGCGGCGCGTGACGGTTGAGACGCGGAATTCAGCCCACTCGCCGAGCATGTCGCGGATGTTCTTGCGGCCGGGACGGCCGTCGAGTCCAAGCACCACCAGGTTGATCGAAAAATTTTCTTCCAGGCTGGTATGCGCGAGCATCAACTGCATGAACTCATCCGGGTCCTGGCGTGACGAGCGCGGCTCCAGCACGAGGCGAACCTTGTTGTCCTTGTCCGACTCGTCGTTTACTCTCTCCAGCGCGCCAAGAATCAGCTGCTTCAAATTGGTTTGTGTCGGGGTGACCTTGCCGTTCTTGTCTTTGGGCTTGGGGTTGGTGATGACCTCGAGTTCGGTCCTTATACGTTGCGCCGAAGTGGTCGGCGGCAGCTCGTAGACCACGATTTGCCATTGGCCGCGCGCGAGGTTTTCGACTTTCCAGCGTGCGCGTGCGCGCAACGAGCCGCGGCCCGTGGTGTAGGCATCGAGGATCGCCTGCTGCGAGCTGATGATCTGGCCGCCGCCGGGGAAATCCGGGCCCTTGATGATGTCCATCACCGCCGCCACGGTCGTTTTCGGGTGGCGCACGAGTTGAATCGCGGCCTCAGCCGTTTCGCGCATGTTGTGCGGCGGCAATTCGCACGCCATGCCGACCGCCACACCGGAAGCGCCGTTCAGCAGCAGCATCGGCAACCGTGCCGGCAAGGTTTCCGGTTCCTGCTCCTTGCCGTCGTAGTTGGGCAGGAAATCGACCGTGTCCTGGTCGATTTCGGACAGCAGCAGGTCGGCGAGTGGAGTGAGCCTGGCTTCGGTATAGCGATAAGCCGCGGCGGAGTCGCCGTCCTGCGTTCCAAAGTTGCCCTGGCCGTCGATCAGCGGATAGCGCAGCGAAAAGTCCTGCGCCATGCGCACCAGCGCTTCGTAGGTCGAAGTATCGCCGTGCGGGTGGTATTTGCCGAGCACGTCGCCGACGATGCGCGCCGACTTGGTGTGCTGCGCGCCGGAGCGCAAGCCCAGCTCGTGCATCGCGTAAAGGATGCGGCGCTGCACCGGCTTCTGGCCGTCCTCGACGTTGGGTATCGCGCGGCCGCGCACGACACTCATTGCATACGTCAGGTAGCTGCGTTCGGCGAACGCCGCCATGTCTATCGAATCGTCGCCGCCTGTATTGCGCGGATTGACCGGTGTCCCGCCTTTGCCGCCCGTGTTTTGGGGCGCCTTCGTTTCATTTCCGCCGTCGCTGCCTTTGCCCTCCTTCGCCGGCGGCTTGTCGCCGACCGCAACCGCATCGGCAAACAGATCGGGCGTCGGATCATCTTTTTTCGCGCCGCGCGCGCTTTTCCCGGCCGGCTTTTTCATACGTCGGCCTCGACCTGGTCGCCTTTTTCTTCCATCCAGGAGCAGCGCGCTTCCGACTCGCGCTTGGACATCAGCATGTTGAAGAGCTGCAGCGTGGCTTCCCGGTCCTCGATGCGCACCTGCAGGAGGCGCCGGGTGTCCGGGCACAGCGTGGTTTCCCACAACTGGTCCGGGTTCATCTCGCCCAGCCCTTTGAAGCGCTGGATGCGGATCGACTCGACTTTGATGCCGTCATCACGCGCGCGGTCGAACGTAGCCTTGCGCTCTTCTTCGTCGAGCGCATAGAGTTTTTTCGCGGGGCGCTTGCCCGCTGCCGGAATGTCTATCTTGTAGAGCGGCGGACTTGCGATATAGATGTTGCCGTTCTCGATCAGTTTCGGAAAGTGGCGATAGAAAAGTGTGAGCAGCAGTACCGAGATGTGCGCGCCGTCCACGTCGGCATCGGTCATGGACGCGATTTTTCCGTAGCGCAGTCCCGACAGGTCGGGCTCGGTGCCGGCTTCGTGCGGATCGACGCCGATCGCCACTGAGATGTCGTGGATCTCGGCGTTGGAAAACAGCAGTTCGCGTTTGACTTCCCACGAGTTCAGCGCCTTGCCGCGCATCTTGTAAATCGCCTGGAAGCGCTTGTCGCGTGCCTGCTTGGCCGAACCGCCGGCCGAATCGCCCTCGACCAGGAACAATTCATTCTGTGTGAGGTCGGTCATTTCGCAGTCGGTGAGCTTCTCGGGCAGCATGACGACGCTCGAGGACTTCTTGCGCTCGACCTTCTGCACCGAGCGCGAACGCTCCACCGCCTGGCGGATGACAAGTTCGGCGATCTTGCGGCCGAATTCGACGTGCGTGTTGAGCCACAGCTCGAACGGATCGCGCACCATGGTCGAGACGAGCTTGAATGCGTCGCGGCTGGAGAGTTTTTCCTTGGTCTGGCCGTGGAACTGCGGCTCCAGCACCTTGGCGGACAGGAAATAAATTGTTTTCGACCACAGGTCGTCAGACATCAGCTTGATGCCGCGCGGCATCATGTTGTGATGCTCGACGAACGCTTTCACCGCTTCGAAAATGCCGTCGCGCAAACCCGACTCGTGGGTGCCGCCGGCGGGCGTCGGTATCAGGTTCGCATACGATTCGCCGTAACCCTTGGCTTCATCCACCACTGCAAACGCCCAGCCCGCACCCTCGCCGACCGCGTAGCCGTTCGCTTCCTTGATGTAGTTCTCGCCGTCGAAGATTTCGCCCACCGGCTCCGCACCCGCGAGCATTTCCTTGAGATAACCCTTCATGCCTTCGGGGTAGCTCCAGGTGCGTGTGGTGATCTCTTTCGGCCCTTCGATATTGAGCGTGACTTGCACGCCCGGCAGCAGCACGGCCTTGGAGCGCACGATGCGCTCGAGATCAGGCAGGGAAATTTTCGGTGAATCAAAATATTTCTTGTTGGGCCAGATGCGCAGCGACGACCCGGTGTCCTTCGCGGCGAGGCTCTTGACTTTCTTCAGCTTCTGCGTGACCACGCCGTCTTCGAACACGATGCGGTGCAGCGCGCCTTCGCGCTTGATCTCGACTTCGAGTTTTTCGGACAGCGCGTTGGTGACCGACACGCCGACGCCATGCAGACCGCCGGAAAATTTATACGCGGCGTCCGTCGCCGTCTTGGAAAACTTGGCGCCCGCATGCAGTTCGGTAAACACGAGCTGCACGGTTGGAATTTTTTCGATCGGGTGTATGCCGACCGGAATGCCGCGGCCGTTGTCGGTGACCGTCACCGAGCCGTCGCGGTGCAGCGTGACGTCTATCTGGTTGGCGTGCTCGCCGAATGCCTCGTCGGCGGCGTTGTCGATCGCTTCCTGGATGATGTGCGTCGGGTCGGTCGTGCGCGTATACATGCCCGGCAGACGCTGCACCGGCTCGATGCCGCGCAGCTTCTGGACCGAACTTTCATCGTATTTCTTGACTGCCATTATTTCGCTTGCCCGCGTGGTGTTGACCGTAATTGTGCGCATTCTACAGCGGCGGCTCGCGTCACCTCAAATTTTGCATGGCATAATCGTTTTTTTGACGCGGCAAGGGACACCATGTTCAGGCGGATTTCGCTTTACGCCATGCTGCTTGTGCTCGCCGCGGCCGGCCTGGCACACGCGCAGCAGGCGCCATCGGCTGCCCCGGCCATCAAGCGCACCCTGCTGCAGAAATTCGACATAGCCGGCACCAGCTATGAAACGGTCATCGCCATCGCCGAAGTCGGCGCGAACACAAACATCGGCCGCCATTCGCATTTCGGCCCCGAGTCGGGCTATATGCTGGAAGGCGAAATTTCGCTGCTGATCGACGGCCAGGCGCCGAAAACCATCAAAGCCGGCGAAAGCTACCAGATCCCGGCGGGCGCGATCCACGACGGCAAAAGCGGCCCGCAAGGCGGGAAAGTCATCGCCACTTATGTGATCGAAAAAGGCAAACCGCTCGCCACTCCGGCACCTTAAGGAAATACTCTGCACTCATGACACTGCCAGCCATCCCCGGACTCTCCGCCGCCGGCGCCGACATCCCCGTCATCGGCTTCGGCACTTCGCAGCTTGGCGACTGCGCAGAAACCGTCGCCGCCGCGCTGAAGCTCGGCTACCGCCACATCGACACCGCCTGGAAGTACGGTTCTGAGAAAGGCGTCGGCGCCGGCATCAAGGCGTCGGGCGTGCCGCGCAAAGATATTTTTCTTGTCACCAAGGTCTCGCACGAATACCTGAGGAAAGACGACTTCGCGCGTTCTGTCGACGAAAGCCTGCGCAATCTGCAGGTCGATTACGTGGACATGCTGCATATCCACTGGCCGACCGTAGACGGCATTCCGCTGGCGGAGACGGTAGGCGCGCTCGTCAAAGCGAAACGCGACGGCCTCACGCGCCACATCGGCGTCGCCAATTTCAACATCGCGCTCCTCCAGGAAGCGATGCGTCTCAGCCCGGAACCGCTGGCGACGCTGCAGGCCGAATACCATCCCTATCTCGACCAGTCGAAAGTACTGAATTTCTGCAAGCGCGAAGGCATCGTGTTCACGGCGTTCTGCCCACTCGGCCGCGGCAAATTGTTCCAGGATCCAGTGTTAACCGAAATCGCCCGCGCCAAAGGCAAAACGATTGCGCAGATCGCGCTGCGCTGGCAGATCCAGCAAGGCAACATCGCGCCCATCCCGCGCTCGGCCAACCCGGCGCACATGGCCGAGAGCCTCGCGATCTTCGATTTTGCTTTGACGGACGAAGAGATGCGGCGCATCCACGCACTCGCGCGTCCCGATGGGCGTATCTCCAACCCCGCCGGCCGAGCGCCGGTGTGGGACTAAAGCGGGCGCGGCGGCAGCGTTTCGCCGTATACTTGAAGCGGCCAAAACTTTCTCGGGCTTACCGTCATGCCGATATTTGAATTCAGATGCGCGTCGTGCAGCAACGAGTTTGAAACGTTGGTGCGCAACTCCTCGCCGGCGCCGGCGTGCCCGTCTTGCCACGGCACCGAGCTGCACAAGAAGCTGTCGACTTTTGCGGCGGTTTCGAAATCGGCATTCGGTGCAGTCTCAAGTTCAGCCACACTCGACACGCTGCCCGCGGGCTGTCCGAGCTGCGGCGACCCCGGCGGCCCGGGCTCCTGCCAGTTCTGACGGCTGCCGCCGTTTAATTCTTCAGTTTGAATTTCCGCTCGGGGGGCGTCCCGGCCTCGAAATGCACGGGGGCCAGCGCGGGCACTTTCACTTCATTGCAGACTTTTTGCACGTGGTAAGCCTCGATCGGCGGCTTCCATCCCTTTTTGAATTCGCAGGTCACTTTCACGCAGGCGATGCTTTTAAGCCACGCGCATAATCTCAATTCCGCGCCGGCTGCGTTTGTCAATTCGGTCAGGAACGACGCGCCCTCGTAATACGGCTTGTTCTGGCCATCTTCCGCATGCACGTCCTGCAGCACCGTAAAAAAATTGCCGTTCACGTCGAGCATGCCGAGGACCCTCTCCATGAAGAGAGTGACGTCCGTCGAGTACGAAAAGCCGCCGAGCACGTCGGTAATGACCTGAAACTGCCCCAGTTCGCCCGGCGCGTACTCGCCAAGGCGTTTGTTGAACAAATACCGCATCTGGCTGGCTTTCAGGGTGACGGCTTTCTGGTGCCACGCCTCGGTCCTGCGGTCTTCTATGGACATGGCGATAGTCTGCGCTTTGCGCTCGGGGCGCTCCTGCCCGTTGTAATTCATGCGGTCGTACCGTGGGTCGAAGTAATCGATGACGGCCTGCCCGCGCCCTGCACCTATGTCCAGCCAGCGGCCTTTCTCATCAAGGGCGGCTAGCGACGGGCCGAATGCGGGGGACAAGGTATGCGTGTAAGACAGCAGGGAGCGGTCGATGACGTAGCCGTCGGGCACCTTTTCGCCGCGGCTCTGGTAGATCATTTCCTGCTTGGACAGCTCTTCCTTGAACTTCGGGGTGCCGGGGTCGGCAGCCTGGGATGGCGCCAGCCACAGGGCGTGCAGAACGAGCACAAATATTACGCGCAGCGGGGTATTTTTCATTCCAGTTCCTCGTCCTTGCCGCCGGGCTGAAGCGGGCGGCACCCCGGATTCTAGCCATGTTGCAAGCAGAGTATCAAGCTTTCTGCTACACAAAAGCCCGCCGGGAACTTAAACTCACGCGTCGCGTTCCTGCTTCGCACATCAACTCCGGGCCCTAGCTCGCCACTGACATGACAACAACCACTGCAATTTCCCGCTGCCGCTTGGTGCTCGCCATCGCCGGCGTGGTGCTCGCCGCCGGCTGCGGCAAGCCGCCGGAAATCGGCAGGACGCAAATCAAGGCCAAGGGCAACAGCGATCTGCAGGCATATCTGCTCGGCCACAAACCCGATCTCGATCAATTCAGGTTGCGCGGCCCCTTCGCGGTGACCGTCAAAGACGACGTTGAAATTCCATTCGCGCCCGGCGAGACGTTCGAGGCGGACCTGTACCTGGCCGCGCAAGCGGAAAAAGCGCCGCTGGTCATTATCCTGCACGGGCTTGAAGCCTCGAAAGAACTGCACGCTTTTCAGGCCACGCATCTGGCGTCATGGGGCATGCATTGCCTGGCGTTGCAGTTGCCCAACATGGGGCCGTGGGTAGCCAACGGCAAGACACTCGCCAGAATCGTGCAGGCGATCAACCGCCGGCCGGAAATCATCGACAGCCGCGTCGATGCGAACAAAATCATACTGGCAGGACACTCTTACGGCGGCGCCGCAGTGACGGTCGCACTGGCGGAAGGCGCGCCCGCCACGGGCGGCATCCTGCTCGATCCGGCGGTTGGGGAAAGGGATTTCCCGAAGATTCTGCCGAAAATCAACAAACCCATCCTGCTGCTGGGCGCCGACGTGCATGTGTCGGCAGCGCGCAACCGCGATTATTTTTACCGCTTCATGCGCAGCGGCATTGCTGAAATCTCGATCAAGGACGCCGCCCACGAAGACGCGCAGTTTCCGTCCAACGTCGGGATAGCCACGGAAGAGCTGCAAATCACTTTTGCCAGCGCGCTGGCCGCGGCCGCCTTCAGTCTTGCGGCCGCCGGCAATTTCGACTACGCGTGGAACAGTTTCCGCGAGGGCTCTGCCTACAACAGATTCATCAGCGCCCGCAAGAAGTAACGGCGCTGCGTCTCACGCCGTCCGCGGCACGAACGCGGGGCCCAGTGGCTCCAGGCGCACGCCGGCGCGCAAATGTTTGTATGGATATTTGCGCGCATCTACGAGGTGCGCGCCGGGCGCGACAGCAACCAGCACGCGCTCGGCGATCGGCTCGAAATCGGCGCGGAAGTGGCAGGTGCTTTTGACGACCAGGATCTTCTGCTCCGTCGGCTCGACGCCGATGTGGCGGAGTATCTCGAGGTCGTATGCCTGCATGCGCTTGCTCGCCACCACGATGCTCACGCCGCCGATGGTGAGCAGCGCGGTCGGCCCAAGTTTCGCTTCACGCCCGCCGACGCAGGGCCCCTTGCACATAAAGCGGCCGTCGCTCAGGCGAGTAACGCGGAACGTCCCGCGAAAAGGCCTCACGTCCGGCAGCGGCGTGCAACCGCCGAGTTCAATAGTGATGTCGGCGCCTTCGCCCGCGGCATGCGCAGCAGCAGCGGCCTTCGCGTCGGTGAGCACGCAGAGCGCGGCCTTTTCAGCATGATTGCGCACCAGCGCTTCCAGCATGCCGGTGGTGTCGCCAGTGCCGCCGCAGCCGGGATTGTCCTGCGTGTCCGCGATCACGACCGGCCGCGCCGCTTTGGCACTGATTGCCATGGCCTGGCGCACCGCCTCGTCGGGATCGAGCAGCGGCTGCGCGAAAGACTTCTCCATGCCGTTGATGTGATTGGCGAGACCGTCCGCCGCCGCATCCACCGCCGCCTGCGAATAGCCATGCGCGATGACGCAGGGGCCGCAGTCGTGCAGGTCTGACGGCGGAAAGCCCGCGCCGTAGCACAAGTCCAGCACGTCGCCGCCTTCGCCCGCGGCGGATTTGGCAACGATCGCCTTCGACGGCTCGACCAGTGTGCACTGGAAGTTGAGCGGAATCAAAAACGGCAGCTTGCGGAAAGCGCGGGCCGTCGGCCGTCCGCGCGCGAGGATAGTGTTGAGGATGCGCGCCGCGCGACTGCCGGTTTCCGGCCGGTCGACGTGCGGGTAAGTGTAGTAAATCGCCATTCCATCGGTGAGCGCCGCCATCACGGGCGTGAGGTTGGTGTGGTAGTCGAGGCTGATTACGACGGGCACCTGCGGCCCGACGGTTGCGCGCACGCGGCGCAGGAGCTCGCCTTCGCCGTCTTCGAAATCGACCGAGCACATCGCGCCATGCAGATCGAGATAGACCGCGTCGACCGGCAGCGCGACCGACAACCGGCCCACTAGTTCACCCACGATGCGTTCGTACGCGTCGCTGGTCACGTAGCCGCCGGCGCCACCGCTCGCCCACACCAGCGGCACGAGTTCGTGCTTGTCGGCCATGTCGGCGAGAAAACCCGACATGGCGAAGGAGCGCCCCGGCAGGTTGCGCAACACCTCATCGCCGCGCGACAGCGTGGGGCGGTCGCTCACCGTCGCGAAGTAATTGAAATCGGTCTGGACCGGAACGAAGCAGTTCGTTTCATGATGAAAACCACCGACGGCGATGCGTGACATGTTTACTCTTCCTTGATGTTGGCGGCGCGCGCGATCTTGTCGATGAGCTCGGCCTCTTTTTTCGCCATCTGCAGCATCTGCTCCGGCGTGTTGAACACCGCCTCCGAGCCGACGATTTTGACGAACTGCTCGCGAAACTCGGGCGGCGACATCGCCCTGGCGATCGCATCGGCCAGCGTGCCCATGATCGCGCGCGGCATGCCGGGCGGCACGAGAATCGCGTAGAACGGTTCGAACGCGTAGCCGGCGAGACCGCCTTCGGCGATGGTCGGCACCTCGGGCAGTTGCGGCGAACGCTGCGCGCCGCTCACCCCAAGCGCGCGTATTCTGCCGCTGCGGATATGCGGCAGCGCGCTGCCGAGCACCGCCGAACCCATTTCGATGCGCCCGCCGATCAGGTCGAGATACATGGGGCCCGCGCCTTTGTACGGCACGTGATTGATCTCTGCCTTGGCCATTCCCTTGAAATACTCGGCCGCGAGATGCGGCGTCGCGCCCACGCCCGATGTGCCGTAGCTCAGTTGCGCCGGGCGTTTGTGCGCCAGCGCGATGAGTTCCTTCAGCGTGCGCGTCGGCAGCGACGGATGCACCACGATCACCAGCATGAAGCTCGTGACCTCCGACACCCAGCCGAAATCGCGGAATGGATCGATTGTTACGCTCGGGCGCAGGCTCTTGATCGCCGCGAGGCCTGATGCGGCCAGCAAGAGCGTATAGCCGTCGGGCGGCTGTTTCGTTACGTATTCCCATGCGACGAGCCCGCCGGCGCCGGTGCGATAATCGACGATCACCTGCTGGCCGACGGCCTTGCTGAGCGCCGGCGCAACCAGGCGCGCGATCAGGTCGTCCGTGCCGCCCGGCGGCGCGCGGACGATCAGCCGCAGCGGCTTGGCGGGAAAAGCCTGCGCGACCGCGGCGAGCGGCGCCGTAAGCGCGGCAAGCATAACAATCAATTTGGCGAGAATCTTCATTACCCCTCCCCGAGTCTGCGTGCTTGCTTATTATGCTTAATTAAAGAATCAGGACAAGCGTTCAATGCAGCAGAAGAACTTGGTTCATCCTTCATCCTTCATCCTTCATCCTTCATCCTTATCTACAGCACAACCTTTTGCCGCTGCCCCGTCTCCGAAGAGCGCACGATGGCGTCGAGCATGCGGTGGCGGCGCACCGCCGAATCGAAATCGGGCTCGATGCGAGTGTTGGTGCGGATCGCTTCGGCGAACTTCACCCACATCTGGCCGACGTCGTAACCCGGGCCGAGGTTGCGCACTTCTTCCGGCACCCACTTCAAACGGTCGGGCACCGGCAGTTCCTGCAATACCTTGTCGTCTTTCTTGCCGCCCATCAGCTTGCGCTTCAGTTCCTGCCCCGCATCGCCGCCGCCGACCATCGTCAACGTGCCTTCCGTGCCGTAGATCTCGAAGCGGTAACCGGTGCCGTGGTACGGATGCACCGCGAGATTGACACTGATCACCGCCCCGCTTTCGAGCCGCCCCGTCAGCATGATGTTGTCGGGCGCGTCAACGTCGACATGCTTCTTGGTGTCGGTCTCGTACCACTGCTTGACCTGCGTGCTGACGACGGCCGCCACTTCGGCGAGTTCGCCGACGACCATGCACACTGCGTCCATCGCGTGGCCGAACATGATCGTTAATGTGTTGGCGCCCAGACTGAAATCGCGCTGCCAGGTGCGGTCCGAAGTTCGGGTGAGTACGCCGCTGCCCATGTGCGTCATATTCACTGACAATACCTTGCCGACGTAGCCCTCCTGGATCAGCTCGCGCATGCGCATGTAAGCGGGAGAAGCGCGCCGCTGCAGGCCGACCATGGTGTGGACTTTCATCTTGCGGGCGAGTGCCGCCAGCTCCTCGGCCTCTTTTGTATTCTTGCCGAGCGGCCATTCGCAGTAAACATGCTTGCCCGCTTCGATGGCGTTTTTCGCCAGCACGTAATGCGCCGGCACGCGCACCGCCACCAGCGCCGCTTCGACCGCCGGATTGGCGTGCATGGCTTTGTCGTTGCCGTAGGCGCGTTCGACTCCGTATTTCTCGCCGGCAGCCCTGGCTGTCTCTTCGTGCGCCGTGCAAACGGCGTAAATCTCGGTTTCCGGCAGGCGCTGCAGCGGCGGGATATGCGCGAGCGGGCCCCAACGGCCGGCGGCACCGATAAAACCTACCCGTAAGCGGTCGGTCGTTGTCATGAACTTTTTCTCCTCGCTGTTTGGCAATGCGCAATCTTAGCAGGTGGCGGGAACGCCCCCCTGCGCCGTCCGCGATTGATGCGCTATGTGGGCGGCCCGACCGTGACGTTCAACGAGCAGGGCGAACCGCGCTCATAGCACTTCGAATCAGCGAACGAAACAAAACGGTCCCGCGGGGCCGCTTTGCTTTGGCGCAGAGGTTACAGCACAAGCTCGCGGGCGGCGCCGCGTACGTCCATTTCGTATTCAAGGCCGATCACCGGCGGACGCGCGTAATACCAGACGAGTCCGCCGTTGGCGGCGCCGCGGGAAGCCAGCAGTTCGCCGACGAGATGGCCGATGTTCTGCACCGTGTAAGCCTGTGTGGTAACGGCATCACTCCATGAGAAGCCGAGCAGTTTGAGCCGCCGCTCCATTTCCGCAATAACGAAACTCACTTTTTCACGCATGCCCTCGGGCGAAGTGTCGCCAAGCCGCACGATACGCTCCGCATAAGTCTTGCCGGCGCCCTTGTCTGCCGCCTCGCCGCCGCCGGCGAGGACGAAGCTGCGACGCGCTGAACTCCCGCGCGGTGACGCCACGGTATAGGAAAAAGCGTACATCACGGGCTCTTTCGGCTTGTCGTACAACGGGCATACGTTGGTGCGCGCCACCGGATTTACCGCTACTTCGCCATCCTGGTAGATGCCCCAGCGCGCGAGCGTTTTCACGTAGACCTTGTTGAAATCGATAAAGCCCTGGTCGGTGAACGGCGCGGGCGTGCGCAATTCGCAGGCGGCGAATGCGGCCGTCG
>CAMBSS010000023.1 GCA_945870465.1 Bordetella parapertussis
AGCGTGCAAAACACGCGCAAGATCACCAAGGCGATGGAAATGGTCGCGGCGTCCAAGATGCGCAAGGCGCAGGAACGCATGCGCGCCGCGCGGCCCTATGGCGACAAGATACGCAATATCACGGCCAACCTGGCGCACGCCAATCCGGAGTACAAGCCGCCGTTTTTGCGGACGAGCAACAATGCGGGCGCGGTAGGCGTCATCGTCGTTACTACCGACAAGGGGCTGTGCGGCGGCCTGAACACCAATATCCTGCGCCTGCTGCTCGCGAGGCTGAAGGAGCTGGAAGGCCAGGGCAAGAAGATCATGGCCACGGCCATCGGCAACAAGGGTTTCGGCTTTCTTAGCCGGCTGGGCGCGAACGTTGTTTCGCACGTCGTGCAGTTCGGCGATACGCCGCGTCTCGACAAGCTGATCGGCCCGGTCAAAGTCATGCTTGATGCATACAGCGCGGGCGAACTCGACGCCGTTTATTTGTTTTATACCGGCTTCGTGAATACGATGAAGCAGGAACCCACGGTCGAGCAATTGCTGCCCCTGTCCAAAGAGCGCATGCAGGCCGATCCGCAAGAGCATTCCTGGGATTATCTTTACGAGCCGGATCCGCGCGCGGTCATCGACGATCTTTTGCTGCGTTATGTCGAAGCGCTGATTTACCAGGCGGTCGCCGAGAACATGGCGTCCGAGCAGAGTGCACGCATGGTGGCGATGAAAGCGGCGTCAGACAACGCCAAGACCCTGATCGACGAACTGCAGCTCACCTACAACAAGGCGCGCCAGGCATCGATCACCAAGGAACTGTCTGAAATTGTCGGCGGCGCAGCAGCAGTTGGCTGATGCCCGCTTGGCAATGGACGAGACTCATATGCGCGCAGCGAATGTGATGATGAGGCGAAATTGTCAAGCAACGACAGCCGTCGGCTGATCTGCACGCCTGCCAAAGAATTTAACGATTCAAGTTGAAAGGAAACACGATGAGCGCAGTGTTGAATGAAGGAAAAATCGTCCAGTGCATAGGCGCTGTGGTCGATATCCAGTTCCCGCGCGAAGCAATGCCGAGGGTATATGACGCTTTGACGCTGACCGATGACACGTCGAAATTCGCCGAAAAAGGGCTGACGTTCGAAGTGCAGCAGCAGCTCGGCGACGGCATCGTACGCACCATCGCGATGGGCTCGTCGGATGGTTTGCGCCGCGGCATGTCGGTTAAAGGCACCGGCAAGGGCATCAGCGTGCCTGTCGGCAAAGCAACGCTCGGCCGCATCATGGACGTGCTCGGCCGCCCGATCGACGATGCGGGCCCGATACCCACGGATGAGCGCCGCGAGATCCACCAGACGGCACCCAAGTTCGACGAGCTCTCGCCATCGGTGGAACTGCTCGAAACCGGTATCAAAGTTATCGACCTGGTGTCGCCGTTTGCCAAAGGCGGCAAAGTGGGCCTGTTCGGCGGCGCCGGTGTCGGCAAGACCGTGAACATGCTGGAACTCATCAACAACATCGCCACCCAACACAGTGGCCTGTCGGTGTTTGCGGGCGTGGGCGAGCGTACTCGCGAAGGCAACGACTTCTACCATGAGATGGCGGAAGCCGGCGTCATCAAGCTCGACAACATCGGCGAATCAAAAGTCTCCATGGTGTTCGGCCAGATGAACGAACCACCGGGCAACCGCCTGCGGGTAGCGCTGACTGGTCTGACCATGGCCGAGAAATTCCGCGACGAAGGCCGCGACATCCTGTTCTTCGTCGATAACATCTATCGTTTTACGCTGGCCGGAACCGAAGTGTCGGCGCTGCTGGGCCGCATGCCCTCTGCCGTGGGCTATCAGCCGACGCTGGCTGAAGAAATGGGCCGCTTGCAAGAGCGTATTACTTCGACCAAGGTCGGTTCTATCACGTCGATCCAAGCCGTGTACGTGCCTGCGGACGACTTGACCGATCCCAGCCCTGCGACGACCTTCCTGCATCTTGACTCGACCGTTGTGCTGTCGCGCGACATCGCGGCCCTGGGTATTTACCCTGCCGTGGATCCGCTGGACTCGACCTCGCGCCAGCTCGATCCGTTGGTGGTCGGCGAAGAGCACTACAACGTCGCCCGTGCCGTGCAGCAGACGCTGCAGCGCTACAAGGAATTGCGCGACATCATCGCCATTCTCGGTATGGATGAACTGTCGCCCGAAGACAAGCTGGCGGTGTCTCGCGCCCGCAAGATTCAACGTTTCCTTTCGCAGCCCTTCCACGTGGCCGAAGTCTTTACGGGCAGCCCCGGCAAGTACGTGTCGCTCAAGGACACCATCAAGGGCTTCAAGGGCATCGTAAACGGCGATTACGATACGCTGCCCGAGCAGGCGTTCTATATGGTCGGCACCATCGAAGAGGCCGTGGAGAAAGCGAAGACGCTGTAGTAGGCACTCACATATGGCAAATACCCTGCAAGTCGATGTCGTAAGCGCGGAAGCCCTGATCTTTTCGGGCGAGGCGGAGTTCGTGGTGTTGCCTGGAGAATCCGGCGAACTGGGAATC
Organism: Bordetella parapertussis; assembly: GCA_945870465.1. The sequence goes on from CAMBSS010000023.1 coordinate 2,524, forward strand.
TATCCGCGGCATGCTCCGCTGCTGACGCGCATCAAGCCGGGCGCGGTGCGCATCAAGCGCCCGGACGGCGAAGAGGAACTGGTATTCGTTGCCGGCGGCATTCTTGAAGTACAGCCCAAAGGCGTGACCGTGCTCGCCGATACAGCGATCCGCGGTCGTGATCTGGATGAGGCCAAAGCCACGGAAGCACAACAGCGCGCCAAGGAAGCCATGGCGAATGCGAAAAGCGATCTGGATTTTGCCAAAGCACAATCGGAGTTCGCGGTCATGGCCGCCCAGATTGCTGCAATTCGCCGGTTGCGGCCGAAAAAATAGCGCCAATTCGGCGGCAAATCAGAAAGGCAGTCAATGACTGCCTTTTTTATTTTCCAGCGGACGATGGATTAGAATCGGCAGGCGCGGCAACTCAAATCTCCAGGTCACTATATGACAGGCGAATCTCCGCAATACGATCTCCTGGTCATCGGCGGCGGCATCAACGGCGCCGGCATCGCGCGCGATGCGGCAGGCCGCGGGTTATCCGTGATCCTCGCCGAAAAAGACGATCTCGCGAATGCGACATCGTCATCGAGCAGCAAACTGATACACGGCGGCCTGCGCTATCTCGAACAGTATGAATTCCGTCTGGTGGCCGAGGCCCTGGGCGAGCGCGAGGTGCTGCTTAACATCGCGCCTCACCTGGTGGCAGCGCTGCGTTTCGTGATGCCGCACGTGCCGGAACTGCGGCCGCGCTGGATGATACGCGCAGGACTCTATTTGTACGACCACCTGGGACGCCGCACCCGCTTGCCGGGCTCGCACGGCATCGATCTCAAGGGCACCGAGTACGGTGCCGGTCTCAAACCAACTTTAAGCAAGGGCTTTATTTACTCGGACTGCCGCGTCGACGATACGCGGCTGGTCGTCGCCAACGCCATGGGTGCGCGTGAACTCGGCGCTGAGATACTGACGCGAACCGAATGTGTATTCGCCAAGCGGGCTGACCACGGCTGGCAGGCGAGGTTACGTACGGCACAAGGCGTCGAGCGGACGGTCATGGCACGCGCCGTCGTCAATGCCGCGGGACCGTGGGTCAAGCAGGTATTGAACGACAGGCTGCACCAGCCCAGCCGCGACAACGTCAAGCTGGTCAAGGGCAGCCACATCGTAGTGCCCCGGTTATACCCGGGCGCGCACGCCTTTATCCTGCAGAACGACGACAGGCGCGTGGTCTTCATGATTCCTTACGAAGAGAACTACACACTGATCGGCACCACCGACATCGCGCTGGGCGGAGACCCCGCGCAGCCGGTCGCGAGCCCGGAAGAAATCGCATATCTATGCCGCGCGGTAAACCGCTATCTGGCGCAACCACTTGCGCCGGCCGACGTGGTGTGGAGCTATGCCGGCATCCGGCCGCTCTACGACGACGGCACTGCCGACCCGTCGGCGGTCACACGCGATTACACCTTACGGCTCGACTCCGATATGGGAGCGGCGCCCGTGCTGTCAGTTTTCGGCGGCAAGATCACAACTTATCGCAAACTCGCCGAGCATGCGCTCGACAAACTGCAACCGTGGTTTCCCGCAATGCGTCCAGCCTGGACTGCGGGCACCGCGTTGCCTGGGGGCACTCTGCCGGCGGGATTGGAGCAATTTACAGAGGGCGAAATGCGGCGTGCTTGGCCGTGGCTGAGCGACGCCGTGCGACGAGCGCTTGCCCGTCGTCATGGCAGCATTGCGCGGCAGGTGCTGGAAGGGGCGCAATCGCTATCCGACCTCGGCAGCTATTTCGGCGCCGACCTGTATGCGCGCGAAGTCGACTACATGCTCCGGCACGAATGGGCTTGCACGGGCGAAGACATTCTGTATCGCCGCACCAAATGCGGCCTGCATCTGACCGCTGCGCAACAAGAAGCGGTGGCACTTTACGTCGCGGCGCGTGACACAGCTTGCTGAATCCCCGTGAGATAATTCGCCCATGGCTGTCAATGTCGTAATACTCGCCGCAGGCCAGGGCAAGCGTATGCAGTCCGCGTTGCCCAAGGTCCTGCATTCGCTCGCGGGCGCAGCGCTGCTCGCGCACGTGATTGCCGCTGCACGCGAGTTGAAGCCGGCACGCATTTGCGTCGTCTACGGCCATGGCGGCGAACAGGTGCCGCAGGCATTGGGGGCCGCCGGACTGATATTCGTCAAGCAGCAGCCGCAATTGGGTACCGGCCACGCGCTCAAGCAGGCGTTGCCGCATCTGGACGCACGCAAAGACACGCTGGTGCTGTACGGCGATGTGCCGTTGATCGCCGCGACAACGCTAAACGCATTATGTGCCGGTAGTGGCGAACGTTTGCGCATCCTGACCGCCGAACTCGACGATCCGCGTGGTTATGGACGTATTGTGCGCAACGCCAAACGCGCAATCACCGCTATCGTCGAGGAAAAAGACGCCGGCGAAAAACAGCGCGGCATTCGAGAAATCAACACCGGCATCATGTTGCTGCCGGGCAAACGCCTCGCTGGCTGGCTGCGGCAGCTGTCCAACCGCAACGCCCAGCGCGAATACTATCTTACAGACGTGGTGGCGCTCGCACTGAAGGACCGCGTCAAAATCGAATCGAGCGCGCCACGCGACAACTGGGAAATCCACGGCGTCAACAGCATGCAGCAGCTCGCACAGGTTGAGCGCATTCACCAGGCGCAAACTGCGGTACGCCTGCTGGAAGCGGGTGTTGCGCTCGCTGATCCCATGCGCATCGATGTGCGCGGCAGCCTCATTTGCGGGCGCGATGTGCGCATCGACGTCAATTGCGTGTTCGAGGGTGCGGTCGAAATCGGCGACAACGCGGTCATTGGCGCCAATTGCGTCATCCGCAACGCGAAGATAGGCGCGGCGACGCGTATCGAGCCATTTTCGATGATAGACGACGCGAAAATCGGCAAGAACTGCCGCGTCGGACCTTATGCACGCATACGTCCCGGAACCAGGCTTGCCGCGGACGTTCATATCGGCAACTTCGTCGAGGTCAAAGCATCGAGCGTCGGCGCCGGATCCAAGGCCAATCATCTCGCCTATGTCGGCGACACCAGCATAGGCCGCAACGTCAACGTCGGGGCTGGCACCATTACCTGCAACTACGACGGTGTGAACAAGCACCGGACGGTGATTGAAGACGACGTGCTGATCGGGTCCGACGTTCAACTGGTAGCGCCGGTCACCGTGCACGCGGGCGCCACCATCGGCGCCGGCGCGACCATCACCAAGGACGTTCCGGCGGGTGAACTTACTTATACGGAAATGAAGCAGGTCGTGAAGCGTGGCTGGAAGCGCCCGTTGAAAATCGGCAAGCGGTGAACCCATGAGCCGCAAAGGATAATAGGCGATGTGTGGAATCGTGGGCGCGGTCGCCGCGCGCAATGTCGTGCCGCTACTACTCGAAGGCCTCAAGCGGCTCGAATACCGCGGCTACGATTCATGCGGTGTCGCGGTATATAACGATGGACTCAAACGCGCCCGCTCGGTGCGTCGTGTCGAAGACCTCCTGGCGCAAATTCAGGAAACCGGATTGTCCGGCACCACTGGAATTTCACATACGCGCTGGGCCACACACGGTGCGCCGGTCACGGCGAACGCGCATCCACATTTCTCGCGCGGGCGCATTGCGCTGGTGCACAACGGCATCATCGAGAACTACGAAGAGCTCCGGCGCGAGCTGCAGGTGGCCGGATTCGAGTTTGAAAGTCAAACCGATACCGAAGTCATCGCGCATCTCGTGAATCATCTGTATGCGGGCGACCTTTTAAAAGCGGTGCAGCAGGCGGTCAAGCGGTTGCATGGCGCGTACGCGATTGCCGTGTTTTGCCAGGACGAGTCGCAGCGCGTAGTCGCGGCACGCTTCGGCAGTCCGCTGGTGGTTGGGCTGGGCAGCGGTGAGAACTTTGTCGCGTCTGACGCCATGGCGCTGTCTGGCACTACCGACCGCATTGTCTATCTCGAGGAAGGCGACGTCGTCGACGTGCAGCAGATGGCAGTGCGGATTTACGACCGCAATGATGCGCCAGTGGAGCGCGAGGTCCGTATTGTAGAAGCGCAGGCCGGCGTACCCGAGCTTGGGCCGTATCGCCATTTCATGCAAAAGGAAATCTTCGAGCAGCCGCGAGCAATCGCCGATACCCTCGAAGGAGTGATTGCGGCAACGCCCGCGTTGTTCGGCGATGGCGCGGAAGAGGTCTTTAGCCGCATCGACTCATTGCTGATCCTGGCTTGCGGCACCAGCTACTACGCCGGCCTGACGGCAAAATACTGGCTGGAAGCCATCGCCAAGCTGCCGACCCAGGTCGAAATCGCCAGCGAATACCGTTATCGGGAAAGCGTGCCGGACCCGAAAACGCTGGTGATCGTGATTTCGCAGTCCGGCGAAACAGCGGACACGCTCGCCGCACTGAAGCACGCGCAGGCGCTCGGCATGAACGAAACGCTGGCGATCTGCAACGTTGCGTCCAGCGCAATCGTTCGACTGACCAAGCTTAACTACCTGACCCGTGCCGGCGTCGAGATCGGGGTTGCATCCACCAAAGCGTTTACAACGCAGTTAACGGCACTATTCCTGCTGACTCTGTCGCTGGCGAAATTGCGCGGGAAGCTGCCCTTAGACGCGGAGGCCGCAGCACTGCGCAATCTACGCCATTTGCCTGCTGCGCTGCAGGCCGTGCTTGCGCTGGAACCGCAGATCATTGCGTGGGCTGGCGAGTTCGCGCACAAGGAGCACGCGCTGTTCCTGGGACGCGGCCGGCATTTTCCGATCGCGCTCGAAGGTGCGCTTAAGTTGAAAGAAATCTCGTATATCCACGCAGAAGCCTATGCGGCGGGTGAATTGAAGCACGGCCCGCTCGCGCTGGTTACCGATCAGATGCCGGTGGTCACGGTTGCGCCCAACGATGTTTTGCTCGAAAAGTTGAAATCGAACATCCAGGAAGTGCGCGCGCGCGGCGGCCAGATGTACGTGTTCGCCGACGCCGATACGCATATTTCTTCAAGCGATGGTATCAAAGTCATACGCCTGCCCGAACATTACGGTGCGCTATCGCCGATTCTGCACGTCGTACCCCTGCAACTGCTCGCGTATCACACCGCACTCGCGCGCGGCAACGACGTCGACAAGCCGCGTAATCTCGCCAAATCTGTCACGGTTGAGTAAGACCGCCGCCGGCACCGCGCCACCCGACGCGCGGACCATACTCAAAGCCGTTTTCGGTTACCCCGCGTTTCGCGGATTGCAGGCCGAGATCATCGGGCATGTTGCGGGAGGCGGCGACTGCCTCGTATTGATGCCGACGGGTGGCGGTAAATCATTGTGTTATCAGATTCCGGCTTTGCTGCGCACCGGTAGCGGCATTGTAGTTTCACCGTTGATCGCATTGATGCAGGACCAGGTGGCGGCGTTGCTGGAGGCCGGCGTGCGAGCTGCATTTTTGAATTCGACACTAGCCAGTAAAGAGGCATTGGCGGTAGAACGCGCGCTGATCGCGGGGGAGTACGATTTGCTTTATGTCGCCCCCGAACGGCTGATGACCGGGCGCTTCATGCAGTTGCTCGAAAAATTGCGCAGCGCCAGCCGGCTCGCGTTGTTTGCCATCGATGAAGCCCACTGCGTCGCGCAGTGGGGTCACGATTTTCGCCCGGAATATATCCAGCTTTCCATGTTGCACGAGCGGTTTCCCGATGTGCCGCGCATAGCGCTTACGGCGACCGCCGATCAACAGACGCGCGCGGAGATCATTACCCGCCTCGGTCTTGATGACGCGCGGGTGTTCGTGTCGAGCTTCGACCGGCCGAATATCCGCTACCGCATAGTCGAAAAAGCCACGGCGAGAGCACAACTCCTCGCTTTTCTCAAGGCTGAGCACGCTAATGATGCCGGCATTATCTATTGCCTGTCGCGGAAAAAAGTCGAGGAAACAGCGGCGTGGCTGGTCGATGAGGGATATAACGCACTGGCCTATCACGCGGGGATGGAAACGGCGACGCGCACACGCCATCAGGCGCGTTTCCTGCGCGAGGACGGCATTATCATGGTGGCAACTATTGCATTTGGCATGGGCATCGACAAACCCGACGTACGCTTTGTCGCCCACCTCGATTTGCCCAAAAGCATAGAAGGTTATTACCAGGAAACCGGGCGTGCCGGCCGCGATGGTTCACCCGCTGACGCATGGATGACGTACGGTCTTGCCGACGTGGTGAATCATAGACGCATGATCGATTCATCGGAAGCGGATGACCAATTCAAACGTGTCGCGGGAGCCAAGCTCGATGCCCTGCTGGGTCTGTGCGAAGCGACAACTTGCCGGCGCGTGCGCTTGTTGGCGTATTTCGGCGAGTCTTCCACGCCGTGCGGCAATTGCGATACCTGTCTCGAGCCGCCGCAGGTCTGGGATGGGACGGTGGCCGCGCAAAAAGCGTTGTCCTGCGCGTTTCGCTGCGGCCAGCGTTTCGGTGCCGGGCATTTGATCGATGTGCTGCTCGGCAACGAGACCGACCGCATGGTGCAATGGGGGCATCGGGAGTTAAGTACTTTCGGCATCGGCAAGGAGTTCGACAAGAAACAATGGCAGACGGTCTTTCGCCAGCTGGTTGCGCAGGGCCTGCTGGCAGTTGACCACGCTGGTTACGGCGCATTGAAACTGACAGAAGCAAGCCGCGCGGTATTGACGGGCGGACAGACGCTCCACATGCGTAAAGCGCAGGAAGCGCGGCGCGAACGCACCGCCAGGAAAGGCGCAAAAAGTGCGGTGTCGGCAGGGCTGGACGACGCAGCACGCGAACTCTGGGAGCGTCTGCGCGAGTGGCGCGCAGGTATCGCAAAGGAGCATGGCGTTCCCGCCTATGTGGTGTTTCACGACGCGACTCTGGCGGAACTCGCACGCGAGCGTCCTGTTACTGAAGATGCATTGAGCCGGATTTCCGGCGTAGGTACGCGCAAGCTGGAGCGTTATGGCGCTGATTTGCTCAAGCTTATGGGCGCGTGATCCGTTCGCGCTTTAGTCGCGTTTCAGGCGCGGCTTGCGCGGAGCATTGCCAAACAGGCGGTCATAAAGCCAGTTCGGTAATACGCGCATCACGCGCGCGACGATCGCTATTTGCCACGGGATTACTGCAAACGTTTTGCCGCTTGCTATGACGCCGGCGATCTTGCGCGCGGAATCGTCGGCGCTCAGGATAAAGGGCATGGGATAGGGATTCTGCGCGGTCATCGGCGTCGCTATATAACCGGGGCATATGGTAATGACTTTGACGCCGCTCGCGCGCAGCTCGACGCGCACGCTTTCGAGGTAGGAAATAGCCGCCGCCTTGGAAGCCGAGTAAGCCGCCGCACCGGGCAGCCCGCGATAACCGGCCACGCTTGCGATGCCCACCAGCGCTCCCCGTCCCGCATCGCGCATCGCGGCAATGAACGGCTGAAACGTTTGCACCATGCCGACGACGTTGATATCGAGCACATCCTTGAAAGCTGCCAGGTCTTCGGGAACTTCAGTCAGTGTTCCGGTACTGACGCCCGCGTTTGCAATCACGATATCAGGGCAGCCGTGGCGCGCCAGAAAGTCTGCTGCCGCTGCCTGCAATGCGGCCGCGTCACGCACATCGGCAGCGTAAATTTGCACCGGCGTCGATAACTGCGCGGCAAGTTCTTCCAGCGCGGACTTGCGGCGTGCAATCAGGCCAAGCACCGCGCCATTGCGCGCGTAATGATGAGCCAGCGCAGTACCGATACCGCTCGACGCGCCGGTGATGATGACACGTTGCATCAGGCGCGCGGTGCCGTTATGGAGCAGCAGCGTGTCTGCGTTACTGGACGGATTTGGCGGCTTTCTCGCGCTGCTGGCGTGCGATCCGGACCATGCGGTCAAGGATATCGATGGTTTTCGACGACGAACCATCGGTCAGGTATTTGCCATCCACGACCAGCGATGGCGTGCCTTGTATGTCGTAATCGACGGTCAATTTGCGCGCGCGTTCGACTTTCTTGCGCGTTTCGTCCGAGCGGTATATCGCCATGAATTTTTCGTGGTCCAGCCCGTTCTTGGCGGCCCACTCCGAGATCACTTTCTCCTGGCTCATGTAGAGATCTTCGACGTGATAGCTGCGGAACACCGCAGTATGCAGGCGGTCCACTTCGCCCATTGCTTCGAGCGTGAAATAGGTTTTGGCGAGCGGCACCCATGAATCGTGGCGCACTACCGGATAGTGGCGGAGCACGACATCATTCGGCTTGCTGTTTTTGCGCCAACGCTCGAGCCGCGGCAGCAACTCATTGCAGTACTGGCAGCCATAGAAGAAAAAATCGATGACTTCGATCTTGTCGCCGCTTTCGATCGGTTGCTGCGGGATTTCGCGATAATCGAAATCACGCTTATCCTGCGCCACGGCCGGCAGCGACATGCAAACAACAGTCAGCCAGCAGAACGCAAGACGCAGCAAGAAACGAGCGGGGGCCATGATTTATTTCTTCCCCGTGCGTTCCTTGCGCACCTGAGCGATGAGTTGATCGACTGCGCCAAAAAAACGGTCGTAGTTCACGCTGTTGTCAGCGTTGGAAAAGTTCGACGGGCTGATAAGATATTTGCCCTCAATCGCTATCGCAGGGGTGCCGGGCACGTCATAGCTGCGGGTCATGTCTTCGGAACGCTTGGTGCGGTTATTTACAGCAAACGAATTATAGGCGTCCAGAAACTTCTGCTTGTCGACGCCTTTGGTAGCCAGCCAGTCAGCAATGATGCGTGAATCGTTGACCATCGCGCGCTGCTTGTTCGGATCTTTTTCCTCATGGATCGCGGCGAACAGTGCGTCGTGGTGCTTGGCGGCGAGGCTCATTGCGTCCAGCGCATAGTAGGTGCGCGTTAAAGGCTCCCAGGTTGGCGCGCCGAAAGTGGCCGGCATCGGCTTGAATTCGACGTCCGCCGGTTTGCGTTTTAGCCATGCTTTGAGCGAAGGCTCGAGGTGGTAGCAATGCGGGCAGCCATACCAGAAGAATTCAATGATCTCTATTTTTTTGCCGCTATCGGTCGGTTGCACCGGGCTGATCTGGGTGTAATCGCGACCGGCTACCAGCGCTTGCTGTGCCATCGCGCTGCCCGCTGCCAACAGTGCCAGCAGTGCTGCAATATGGCCTACGTATTTGAATAACTTCATCTTGCCTCCCTCGGGGATTTTACTTACCAGGCTGCACCGGCGCTTCACGAACCTTGATGAGAGTGATCTCGACGTTGTTTTGTTTCAACGTTTCGCGCGCGCGGTTGAGATCTTCGATTGCGGTATATGGCCCGACGCGCACGCGGTGCCAAACCCCTTTGTCAGGCAGCGTGGTGGTCTGCACGATCGCCGCCACGCCGATCAACGCCAGACGAGCTTTCAGGTTGTCGGCGTCAGGCGCGTTCTGGAACGCGCCAGCCTGCAGATAAAACGACTCCTTGGCCTCGGCGGGCAGCGGACCTTTTTTTTGCGCATCCTTGAACTGCTGCTCGGTCACCGGCTCCTCCGAGCCTGGCAGGATTTTGTAAAAATCGAACCGTGGCTTGCCATCCATGGCCTTGGTCGTCTTATCGTCGATTTTGGCCGAATCGGTGTTTTTGAGCGGTTCGCCTTTGGGCGGTGGAGCGGCGCGATTGACGAAGGGCGTCGGCATTTTGTTTATGTACCAAGCGACGGCGAGCGCAATGCCGAGACCCAGCAGCAGCCCGATGAGTATGCCGATCAACAAAGAACCCGCGCCGCTTTTGCCGCCGGCCGGTTTCCTGGCGGGTCCTTTGTAATCCTTGCTCATCGCTGAATTTTACATTTTTTCCGGTGCGGATACACCCAGCAGCGCGAGCCCGTTGCGCAATACGTGGCGCACGGCAACGGCCAGCGCGAGCCGCGCGAGTTTGAGCGGCTCTTCCGGCACCAGAAAACGGGTCCCGTTGTAATAACCGTGGAATTCGCCGGCAAGCTCCCGCAAATAGAAAGCAACCTGGTGGGGCGCGCATTCGTTGGCCGCATTCACGAGGATTTCCGGATATTCGGCCAGCCTTTGCATTAGCGCAAGTTCACGTTCGTGCGTCAGCGGTAAGAGCGACGCGGTGTTCAAAATAGCCGCATCCTCCGCCCATTGCGCCAACACGCTGCAGACCCGCGCATGCGCGTACTGCACGTAATACACCGGGTTTTCCTCGCTTTGCGCCAAAGCCAGATCGATGTCGAACACGAATTCTGAATCCGCGCGGCGCGAGACCAGGAAAAACCGCACCGCATCGCGCCCTACCCATTCGATCAGGTCGCGCAAAGTCACGTAGGCGCCGGCGCGTTTGGAGATTTTCACTTCCTCGCCGCCGCGCATCACGCGCACCAGGCTGTGCAGCACGTAATCCGGGTAGCCCTTGGGGATGCCGATGTCTAGCGCCTGCAGTCCGGCGCGCACGCGCGTGATGGTGCTGTGATGGTCGGTGCCCTGGACGTTGATCACGCGGTTGTAACCGCGCTCCCATTTTGTAACGTGGTAGGCCACGTCCGGTACGAAATAAGTGTAAGTGCCGTCCGATTTGCGGACCACGCGGTCCTTGTCGTCGCCGTAGTCCGTGGTGCGCAGCCACAAAGCGCCGTCCTGCTCGAAAGCCTTGCCATGGGCGATAAAACCTTTTACGACGGTCTCGACTCTGCCTTCGGTGTAGAGGCTGGACTCGAGGTAATACACGTCGAACTTGACGTCGAATTTCTGTAAATCGCCATCTTGCTCGTGGCGCAGATAAGCGACGGCGAATTTGCGTATCGACTCGAGATCGTTGTTGTCGCCGTTGCCGGCAATTGGCGCGCCATCCGCGCCATCCACGGTTTTGCGCGCGAGAAAATCGGTTGCGATGTCCTGGATATATTCGCCCTGATAAGCGTCTTCGGGCCATCCGGCATCGCCCGGCTTGATGCCTTTGGCGCGCGCCTGCACCGACAGCGCGAGATTCTGGATCTGCACGCCGGCATCGTTATAGTAAAACTCGCGCGTGACCGCGTAGTCCTGCGCTTCGAGCAGCGCTGCTATTGCATCGCCCAACGCCGCCTGGCGGCCATGGCCGACGTGCAGCGGACCGGTGGGATTGGCGGAAACGAATTCGACCTGCACTTTCCGCCTGCCGCCGGCAACGCTGCGGCCGTAGCCTGCACCCAGCGCGAGGATATGCGCCACGGCAGCCTGGTGCGCTTCAGGTTTAAGAAAAAAATTGATGAATCCGGCGCCAGCGATTTCCGTTTTGGCGACATACGGCGATGCAGGTAATGCCGCGATCAACGCAGTGGCGATATCGCGTGGATTGCGCCGCAGTGGTTTCGCCAATTGCATCGCGACATTGCATGCGTAGTCGCCGTGCTGGGCCTGTTTCGGGCGCTCGATCACGACCTTCGCTTCCGCCTGCACGGGAGCGACGGCTACACGCGCGGCTTCCAGCAAACCGGCGATATGTGCGCGCAAATCAGGAAAGGCGGAAATAGTCATGCCAAATGGTCAAATTCCAGTGCGTCGGGGTGGCGGTGCAGAGGCTGCGCCTGAGCGCCGGGCCGCCGCATGTAAAGTCTTGAATTTTAACACGTGCTGTGCGTAAACCTCACCTTATAGCTCGAGCGGATCGACGTCGAGCGCCCAGCGCACTTTGCGTTCGCCGCTGGCGTCGAGGCGCTCGCGCCAGGCACGTAAAAATTTCTGCAAAGCGGCGCGCGAATGTGCCTGTACGGTCAGTTGCGCGCGCTCCAGGCCCGCCAGACGGGTGAGATTGGCGGGGACCGGATCATAGATCGTAACCGCGTTGTCGAACTCGGCGGCGAACTGTGCGGCGCGCGCCAGAAAGTCGAGCGCAGCGCCTATCTGCGGTGCCTCCGCACGCAGTACTGCCTGATAGACGAAAGGGGGAAAGCCGGCCTGTTTACGTTCGGCCAGCAGCTCCTGCGCATAAGCCGGATAGTCGTGGCGGCGCAGAGCCTGATACAGCGGATGCTGCGGAAACTCGGTCTGTATCAGCACGCGGCCGCGTGTAGCGCCGCGGCCGGCACGTCCCGCGACCTGGGTCAGGCGCGCGAACAGGCGTTCGCTGGCGCGAAAATCGGTGCTGTAGAGCGAGCTGTCGGCATTGATGACGCCAACCAGATTGAGCTGGGGGAAATCATGGCCCTTGGCGAGGATCTGGGTGCCGACCAGAATATCGATTTCCTGCGCATGAATCTGGCGGCGCATGTCCTGCCACGCGTGCTTGCGGCGGGTGCTGTCGCGATCGACGCGCAGGATGCGGGCGGCGGGAAAGGTGCGCGCCAGCGCGCTTTCGATGCGTTGCGTGCCCTGCCCCAGCGGCAGCAGATCGTGATTGCCGCATTGCGGACACGCCGCCGGAATGGCTTCCTGGTGGCCGCAATGATGGCAGCGCAAGCTGCGGCCTTCCGCGTGCAGTACAAGTTTGGCGGAGCAGCGATGACAGTCCGCGGTCCAGTTGCAGCTGCGGCAGATCAGGACCGGCGCATAGCCGCGCCGGTTGATGAAAACCATGCTTTGCTCGCCGCGCTTGAGGGTGGCATTGATCGCCTTGAGCAGTTCCTGCGACAAACCGTCGATGAGCGGCGCCTGCCGCGTATCGACATACTCGATGTCCGCCGGCATAGCATTGACGGGACGGGTCAACAGCAGCGTGCGGTAGCTTCCCGTGGCGGCCTTGTGAAAGGTTTCGAGCGCGGGTGTAGCCGAGCCCAGCAGTATCGGAATCGCGCGTTCCTTGGCGCGCATCAACGCGAGATCGCGCGCCGAATAGCGCAGCCCGTCCATTTGTTTGAACGAAGAATCGTGTTCTTCGTCGACTATGATCAAGCCCAGATTGGGCAGCGGCGTGAATATGGCGAGCCGGGTGCCAAGTACGACGCCGGCTGCGCCAGACTGCGCGGCGAGCCATCCATGTAAGCGCTCGCTCTCGTTAAGACCGCTATGCAGAGAGGCTAGCGTCGTTGCAGGAAAACGCGTGCGCACTTGCGCCTCAAGCTGCGGAGTCAGATTGATTTCCGGTACCAGCAGCAAGGCCTGCCGACCGCGCGCGAGTATGTCGGCAATCAGCTGCAGATAGACTTCGGTCTTGCCGCTGCCGGTGACTCCCAGCAGTAACCACGGTGCAAAGCCACTGCCCGCGTTGCGCACGCTTTCGACAGCGGCGCGCTGCTCGTCGGTAAGCTCGGGTCCGGGCGCCACGCAGGCTTCCGGTATCGCGGCGGATTGTGATCCAGGGGCGCGCACGCACTGTTCAATCCAACCGAGGTCAGCCATCACTTTCAATGCCGCGCGCGCGCGGGGCGCGATCGCGCACAGCCTGGCCTCATCCAAACCGTCGCTGGCAGCGCTCAGCAAGCCGAGCAATTCGCGTTTGATTTTTGCGCGCGGCGGCAATGTTGCCGGATCTATGTCGCGACCGGCGGCGGTGAGGCGGTACGCTTTGTCGGTGTGCAGTTTCAGCAACTGGCGCCGGCGCAGGCGCGTCGGCAGGGCATTGAGGACGGCCTCGCCGAGCGGATGATGATAGTAATCGCCGCAGAATCTCAGCAGTTTCAGAATATCCGCGGGCAACGGCGCCACGTCTCGTTGCACGCTTAGTACCCGGCGCACTCGCTGCGGCGCCAGCGCAGTGCTGTCGGTCACCTCCATGATGATGCCGACCGCGATTTTTTTTCCGAACGGTACCAAGACTCGCCTGCCGACGTCATCAGCAGTGACCGCGGTGGCGCTGTAATCGAACAAAGTCGGCAGCGGCACGTCGAGCGCGACGCGAACAAAATTCATAACGAGGTTGTGCGCATTGCAGGTTAGCGATAGACGCTCGCGTGAATTCTTAAAATTATCGACAACTGTCTTGGCGGATAGGGATTTTCGGCTGTAACACCCACCTGTGGATAACCTTGTTGATTAATATTCGGGCAGGCCTGCGGGGGTGACGAACGGTGGCGGCCTGATTTTCTTGCGTTTTTTGTTTAATGAAAATTAATACTATATAAATCAAATACTTAAAAATATACGCGAAGAAATGCGACAGTGTTGCGTCAAGGGCGCTGCCCGCTAGCCCCTGCTGTGCATAAGTTTGCGGGGGGAAGCGCCCGCAAAGCCACAACTGGCGCGGGTTTTCAGTGATAGCTGGCGCTCGCACCGCGTACCGTTTCGAGCAGCGCCGCGACGTTTTCGGGTGGAGTGTGTTGGGAAATGCCGTGCCCGAGATTAAATACATGCCCGTTGCCGCGACCATAGCTGGCGAGTATGGCACCGGCTTCACGTTGTACGGCCTCCGGTGACGATAATAGTATGGCGGGATCCAGATTGCCTTGCAGGGCAACGCGCGTGCCGACGCGTGCGCGCGCAGCGCCAATATCGATCGTCCAGTCGAGGCCGACCGCATCGCAGCCGATGGCCGCGATATCTTCCAGCCAGCCGCCACCGCCCTTGGTGAACACTATGGTGGGCACTCGCACACCGTCGTGCTCGCGTTTCAATCCGGCCACAATTCGCGCCGTATAAGCGAGCGAGAACTCATGGAACGCGGCGTGCGACAGCATGCCGCCCCACGTATCGAACACCATTACCACCTGCGCACCGGCCTCGATCTGCGCATTCAAGTAAGCAGTCACTGCACTGGCATTGACGCTGAGTATGTGATGCAGCAAGTCAGGACGCTGGTAGAGCATTTTTTTGACCGATGAAAAATCGCTGCTGCCGCCGCCTTCGATCATGTAGCACGCCAGCGTAAATGGACTGCCGGAAAATCCGATCAGTGGCACGCTGCCAGCCAGCGCGCGCCGCGCCTGGCTGACCGTGTCCAGCACATAGCGCAGGTGGTCCGCGGGGTCAGGCGCGGTCAAATTCCGGATCGCCCATTCCTCGCGTAGCGGGCGCTCGAACTTGGGGCCTTCACCTTCGGCGAAATACAGGCCCAGACCCATCGCGTCCGGGATGGTGAGAATGTCGGAAAATACGATCGCCGCGTCGAGCGGGTAGCGTGCAAGCGGTTGTAGCGTGACCTCGGTTGCCAGATCCGGGTTCTTGCACAAGGCGAGAAAATTGCCGGCGCGCGCGCGGGTCTGATTGTATTCCGGTAAATAGCGTCCGGCCTGCCGCATCAGCCAGGTCGGCGTGTATGGCACGGGTTCGCGCAGCAGCGCGCGGATCAGGGTATCGTTTTTGAGCTTGGTCATGCTGGGCAAAGTCGGGCCGGTAATTATTCTTTTAAACTCAATACTCCCCTGCGTCGCTGTCGATTGCAAGGGCGGGTTCAGTCCAGGGGCGGCGGAACGGCCCCTGTACGTTTGTTTGTGCCTCGGGTTCGTCGGTATTGCCGCTATCGCGGCAATACCGACGAACCCCTTAAAAATTCATCGACGGCGCGCGCGCACTGACGCCCTTCGCGTATCGCCCACACCACCAGCGATTGGCCGCGGCGCACGTCGCCCGCGGCAAACACCTTGGGCACGCTGGTTACATAGCAGCCCGCGCCGTCGGTCGCCGCCTTGGCGTTGCCCCGCGCGTCTTTGTCGACACCAAAGCCGTCCAGCATGGATTGCACGGGCGAGACGAAACCCATCGCAAGCAGCACAAGATCGGCCTTCATGTCGAACTCCGAGCCCGGCACTTCCTGCATTTTTCCGTCTTTCCACTCAAGGCGGGCGGCAACCAGTTTTTCAATCTTGCCGTTCTTGCCTTCGAGGCGCTTGGTTGCCACTGCCCAATCGCGTTTGGCGCCCTCTTCGTGCGAAGACGAAGTGCGCAGCCGTAGCGGCCAGTACGGCCATACCGGGTTCTTGTCGAGGTCCGGCGGCATCGGCAGGAGCTCGAACTGGGTGACCGACGTGGCGCCATGGCGGTTCGAAGTTCCAACGCAGTCGGAACCGGTATCGCCGCCGCCGATGATGACCACGTGCTTGCCGGCCGCCACTAACTCAGGCACGTTGGAGTCGCCCGCGACACGGCGATTCTGCAGCGGCAGAAAATCCATCGCAAACATCACGCCGCCAAGTTCGCGACCGGGCACCGGCAGGTCGCGCGGCTGTTCGGCGCCTCCAGCGAGCACGACCGCATCGAATTCGTCGGTGATGGTCGTCGCGTCGAGCGTCGTCGCAGCAGCATTGCCGGCGCCCAGCGGTGCTGTGCCGACGACGTGATTGACTTTGAATTCGACGCCTTCAGCGCGCATTTGTTCGATACGCCGGTCGATCAGCCGTTTTTCCATCTTGAAGTCGGGAATGCCGTAACGCAGCAGACCGCCGATGCGATCGTTTTTCTCGAAGATCACCACCGCGTGCCCGACGCGCGCCAGCTGCTGCGCGCAGGCGAGCCCGGCCGGACCCGAGCCGACGACCGCGACGCGTTTGCCGGTCTTCGCTTTGGCAGGTTGCGGTGTTACCCATTTTTCTTCCCACGCCTTGTCGATAATCGCGTGCTCTATCGACTTGATGCCCACCGGGTCGTTGTTGATGCGCAGGGTGCACGCTTCTTCGCACGGCGCCGGACAGACCCGGCCGGTGAACTCGGGGAAATTGTTGGTCGAGTGCAACGTTTCAATCGCGGTTTTCCAGTCCTGCTTGTAAACAAGATCGTTGAAGTCGGGAATGATGTTGTTGACCGGGCAGCCGCTCATGCAAAACGGAATCCCGCAGTCCATGCAGCGCGCGCCCTGGATCTTCGCTTCTTCGTCGTTCAGATGGTGGACGAATTCCCGATAGTGTTTTTTGCGCGAAGCAGTGTCGTCGCTCGTCTCTTGCAGGCGTTGAAACTCGAGAAACCCGGTGGTTTTGCCCATGCTGTGCGGTCCGCGCGCTTATTGCAGGTTCACGCCGCGGCCTTGCGGCCGGCGGCGGCGAGCTCGGTGAGCGCGCGTTTGTATTCTTTCGGGAACACCTTGACGAAGCGCAGCCGGTAAAGATTCCATTGTTCGAGAATTTCGTATGCCCGGGTGCTGCCGGTATAGCGCGCGTGATTTTCGATCAGGCGCTTCAGGACCACCTCGTCGGCGAGGCCCTGATGCCAGATATCGTGGCTTACCTTGGCCGCTTGCTCGGTCTCCGCCAGCACCGGCTCAATGTCTATCATGGCCATATTGCAGTAGTCGCCGAACTTGCCCTCTTCGTCGAGCACGTAAGCGATGCCGCCCGACATGCCGGCGGCGAAATTGCGGCCGGTGGCGCCGAGCACGACCACTGTGCCGCCGGTCATGTATTCGCAACCATGGTCGCCAACGCCTTCCACCACTGCGTGGGCCCCGGAGTTACGCACCGCAAAACGTTCACCCGCGACACCGCGAAAATAGGCTTCGCCGGCAATGGCGCCGTAGAGCACGACGTTGCCGGTTATGATGTTCTGCAAGGGGTCGCCGCGGAACTTGGCCGACGGCTGCACGCTGATGCGCCCGCCCGACAGGCCCTTGCCGCAATAGTCGTTGGTATCGCCGATCACGTCGAGCGTGACGCCGTGCGCGAGGAAGGCGCCGAAGCTTTGTCCTGCCGAGCCGGCGAAGCGCACGCGGATGGTGTCGTCGGGCAGACCGTCGTGACCGTAGCGCTGCGCAATCTCGCCCGACAACATGGTGCCGACGGTGCGGTTGATATTGCGGATCGGCATGTCGATGGCGACTTTTTCACCGCGCTCGAGCGCGGGCGCCGCGAGTTCGATCAGCCGGTGATCGAGCGCGCGATCGAGGCCGTGGTCCTGGCTTTCGCAATGTCTGCGCGCGACCGCGGCCGGCATCGGCGCCTGGTAGAAAATCTTCGAGAAATCGAGACCCTTCGCTTTCCAGTGCTCTATGCACTTGCGCGTTTCGAGCAGGTCGGAGCGCCCGATCAGGTCGTCGAACTTGCGGATGCCGAGCTGCGCCATCAGGGCGCGCGCTTCTTCGGCGACGAAAAAGAAAAAATTGATGACGTGCTCGGGTTTGCCCTGGAATTTCCGGCGCAGCACCGGGTCCTGCGTGGCGACGCCGACCGGACAGGTGTTGAGATGGCATTTGCGCATCATGATGCAGCCCGATACGACGAGCGGCGCGGTGGCGAAGCCGAATTCATCCGCACCCAGCAATGCGCCGATGATCACGTCGCGACCGGTTTTCATCTGCCCGTCGGCCTGCACTGCGATGCGGCCGCGTAAACGGTTGAGAACCAGTGTCTGCTGGGTTTCCGCCAGCCCCAGTTCCCACGGCGTTCCGGCGTGCTTGATCGACGACCACGGTGAAGCCCCGGAGCCGCCGTCATGGCCGGATATCGTCACGTGGTCGGCCTTGGCCTTGGTTACGCCGGCGGCGACCGTGCCGACGCCGATCTCGGAAACCAGCTTGACGCTGATCGACGCGCGCGAATTCGCGTTCTTCAAGTCGTGAATCAGCTGCGCCAAATCCTCGATCGAATAAATATCGTGATGCGGCGGCGGCGAGATGAGTTCAACGCCCGGCGTCGAATAACGCAGCAGCGCTATGTATTCGGAAACCTTGCGGCCCGGCAACTGCCCGCCCTCGCCGGGCTTGGCGCCCTGCGCCATCTTGATCTGGATCTGCTCGGCCGAGGCCAAATATTCGGTCGTAACGCCGAAACGGCCGGACGCCACCTGCTTGATTTTGGACTTCAGCAAGTCGCCTTCTTTGAGCACGATGTCGCTTTCGACGCGGCCTTTGCCCAGCCGCGACGCGAGCGTTTCGCCCGCTTTGACCGGGGCGTAGCGGTTGCGGTCTTCGCCGCCCTCGCCGGTGTTCGATTTGCCGCCGATGCGGTTCATCGCGACGGCCAGCGTGGTATGCGCTTCAGTGGAAATCGACCCCAGCGACATTGCACCGGTCGCAAAGCGCTTGACGATTTCAGCTGCCGGCTCGACTTCTTCTATCGGTACCGACGTGCAGTGGTCGAAGCGGAATTCAAACAGGCCGCGGAATGTCATGTGCCGCGTCGATTGGTCGTTGATCAGCTGCGCGTATTCCTGATAGGTCGAATATGAGTTGTTGCGTGTCGAGTGCTGCAGCTTGGCAATGGCGTCCGGCGTCCACATGTGGTCTTCGCCGCGCACGCGATAGGCGTATTCGCCGCCGGCGTCGAGCGCGTGCGCGAGCACCGGATCGCTGCTGAACGCCGCCTCGTGTATGCGCATCGCTTCTTCGGCGACCTCGAATATGCCGATGCCTTCAACGTTCGAAGTCGTGCCGGTGAAGTACTTGTCGATCAGCGTGCGCGACAGGCCGACCGCCTCGAAAATCTGTGCGCCCGTGTACGACATGTAAGTCGAAATGCCCATCTTGGACATGACTTTGCGCAGGCCCTTGCCGATCGCCTTGACGAAATTCTTGATCGCCTTTTTGCCGTCAGCACCGGCACCAAGCAGGTCCCGCTGCGCAGCGTCAAGCAGCGATTCCAGTGCGAGGTAAGGATGCACCGCTTCCGCGCCATAGCCGCCGAGCAGCGCGAAATGATGGACTTCGCGCGCTGAGCCGGTCTCGACTACCAGGCCGGTCGAAGTACGCAGCCCCTTGGCAACCAGATGCTGGTGTATCGCCGACAGCGCCAGCAACGCCGGAATTGCGACGTTTTCGCGATCGACTTTGCGGTCGGAAATGATCAGGATCGAATAACCGCTGCGTACCGCGTCTTCCGCCTGGGCGCGCAGCGATGCGAGCCGTGCTTCTATGGCGTGCTTGCCCCACGCGACCGGATAGCAGATATCGAGTTCGCACGACCGGAACTTGCCCTGCGTATAGCGATCGATGTGGCGGATCTTCTCCATTTCAAAGAAATCGAGCACCGGCTGGCCGACTTCCAGCCGCAGCGGCGGGTTCAGTTCGTCGATGCCCAGCAGATTGGGTTTTGGTCCGATGAAGGAAACCAGCGAGGTCACGAGTTCTTCGCGTATCGGGTCGATCGGCGGGTTGGTGACCTGCGCGAACAATTGCTTGAAATAGTGGTACAGCGTTTTGTCTTTGTTCGACAGCACCGCCAGCGGCGAGTCGTTGCCCATCGAGCCGATCGGCTCCTCGCCGTTGACCGCCATCGGCGTCATCAGGAACTTGATGTCTTCCTGGGTATAGGCGAACGCCTGCTGACGGTCGAGCAGGGGCACGGCCGAACGCTCCGGACGCTGCTTGTCGCTCTCGACTTCATCGAGTTTCACGCGGATGCGCTCGATCCACTCGCCGTAGGGCTTCGCGTTGGCGAGCGTGTCTTTGAGTTCATTGTCGTCGACGATGCGGCCTTTCTCGAGGTCGACGAGAAACATTTTGCCGGGCTGCAGGCGCCACTTCTTGACGATGGATTCCTCGGGTATGGGCAGGCAGCCGCACTCCGAGCCCATGATGACGAGATCGTCGTCAGTCACGATGTAGCGCGCGGGACGCAGCCCGTTGCGATCCAGCGTGGCGCCGATCTGGCGGCCGTCGGTAAAGACGATTGCCGCCGGACCATCCCACGGCTCCATCATCGCCGCGTGGTATTCGTAAAACGCCCGCCGATTGGGGTCCATCAGGGAGTGGCTTTCCCACGCTTCGGGGATCATCATCATGACGGCATGCGCAATCGAATAGCCGCTCATCACTAGGAGTTCGAGCGTATTGTCGAACGACGCCGAATCGGACTGGCCGTGGTAAATCAGCGGCCACAACTTGTCTAGGTCCTTGCCGAGTATCGGGCTGGAGATGGCGCCCTGGCGCGCGCGTATCCAGTTGACGTTGCCGCGCAGCGTGTTGATTTCGCCATTGTGTGCAATCAGGCGAAACGGATGTGCCAAGTCCCAGGTCGGGAACGTGTTGGTCGAAAAGCGCTGGTGCACGAGCGCCAGCGCAGAGACGACGCGGGCGTCCTGCAGGTCTTTGTAATAGGTGCCGACCTGGTTCGCCAGCAGCATGCCCTTGTAGACGATGGTGCGCGCCGACATTGACGGCACGTAAAATTCCTTGCCGTGCGCGAGATCGAGCGCCTGGATCGCGTGACCCGAACTCTTGCGGATGATGTAGAGCTTGCGTTCGAGCGCATCGGTGACAGTGACGCCCTTGCCGCGCCCGATGAACACCTGGCGGATCACCGGCTCGATTTTCCTGACCGAATCGCCGAGTCCCGAATTGTCGCAGGGCACGTCGCGCCAACCGATGAGTGTCTGCCCTTCTTCCTTGATCGCACGCTCGATTTCGTATTCGCAAGCCAGTCGCGACGCCGGTTCCTGGGGCAGGAACACCATGCCGACGCCATATTGTCCGTACGGCGGCAGCTTGACGTGTTGCCTGGCCATTTCTTCGCGCAGGAACGCGTCCGGAATCTGCAGCAGGATGCCGGCACCGTCGCCAGCAAGCGGATCGGCGCCGACCGCGCCTCTATGCGCCAGATTCTTGAGTATCTGCAGCCCCTGCTCGACGATGGAGTGGGATTTCTTGCCCTTGATATGGGCGACGAAACCGACGCCGCAGGCGTCGTGTTCATTGGCCGGATTGTAGAGTCCCTGGGCAAGGGGCGGCTGGTTCAAGTTTTACCTCTGGTGTCAAAAAAAGCCGGGTGGGCACCAACCGGCTGCGGATCGCATGAATTGCGCGCAAACGAGCTAAATATACAGCCTGCAGGGCGAGACTGCAAGGCCTTGAAAAATTGTGCTAATTCCGTGGTTTATGGCAGGAAGGCAGGGTCTTATGTTGCGCCGCGCCAATCTGCCCGGTTAAATCTCGTCGACCGCGAACAAACGACGGTATTCGCGAATCGCATAGCGATCGGTCATGCCGGCGATGTAATCGGCCACCGTGCGCGCGGTGTCGGCGCTCGCCGGCGCGTGATACTGGGGCGGCATCAATTGCGGTTCATTTAAAAAAGCCTGGAACAGATCGCGCACGATGCGGCGCGCTTTATTGGTCATGCGCGCGACTTGGTGATGTTGATACAGATTCACGCGCAAAAATCGTTTCAGCTCGAGTTGTTCGCGCTTGATGGCTGCGCTGAACGTAATGAGCGCCGGCGCCGCGCGCACGTCCGCTATGCTGCGCGGCGCCTGCGCCTTGATGTGTTTGGCGGATTGGCTGGTGAGGTCAACGACCAGCGTACTGATCATGCGCCGCACGGTTTCATGCACCAGCCGGCGCGCGTCGATTTTTGGATGTTCGCGGCGCACCGTCTGCATGTGGCGCGCGAAAATCCCGACGCGCGACAATTGCTCCAGCGTGAGTAAACCGGAACGCAGGCCGTCGTCGACGTCGTGATTGTTGTAGGCGATTTCATCGGCGAGGTTGGCAAGCTGCGCTTCGAGCGACGGGCGCTGGCGTTTTACGAAACGCTCACCAACGTCGCCAAGCAGGCGCGCATTTTTCAGCGCGCAGTGTTTCAGGATGCCTTCGCGCGTTTCAAAACACAGATTGAGTCCGTCGAACGCAGCGTAGCGCTGCTCGAGCAGATCGACCACGCGAAGCGACTGCAGATTGTGCTCGAAGCCGCCATGCGTTTTCATGCAAGCATGCAAGGCGTCCTGGCCTGCGTGCCCGAATGGCGTGTGGCCAAGGTCGTGCGCCAGCGAAATCGCTTCGACCAGGTCTTCGTTCAACCGCAGGTTGCGCGCCACCGAGCGCGCGATCTGCGCGACTTCCAGGCTGTGCGTCAGGCGGGTGCGAAAAAGATCACCCTCGTGATTGACGAAGACCTGGGTCTTGTACTCGAGGCGGCGAAACGCCGTCGAATGGATGATGCGGTCGCGGTCGCGTTGAAATTCGCTGCGGCCGACTGGCGGTGCTTCGCGCTGCGCGCGGCCCCGCGTGTTGCGCGGGCCGATGGCATAAGGCGCTGGATCAGACATGTGCGACCGAGGCGGCGAGTGCCGTTTCCAGCGCGTGCGGCGGCACATCGGCGGTCAAAAACGCCGAGCCGATGGCGTGTAACAGGATAAAACGGATTTTTCCACCTTCGACTTTCTTGTCGATACCCATCAGCTGCATATAGCGCTCGAGTCCGAAATTGGGGGCCGTCACCGGCAAGCCGGCGCGTTCGAGTACAGCGACTATGCGCGCGACGTCCGTGGCGGTGAGCATGCCCATGGCCTGAGATACGCGCGCCGCGATTACCATGCCGGCGGCGACGGCTTCACCATGCAGCCATGCGCCATAACCCAGGCCCGTTTCGATGGCGTGTCCGAACGTGTGGCCGAGATTGAGCAATGCGCGCTCGCCCTCCTCGCGTTCGTCCGCGGCCACGACTTCAGCTTTGTTCTCGCATGAGCGTTGAATGGCATAAGTCAGCGCGGCCGCGTCGCGCGCGACGAGCGCTTCGATGTTGTTTTCCAGCCAGTTAAAAAATGGCACATCGCGGATCAGGCCGTACTTGATGATTTCGGCGAGGCCAGCGCTGACTTCGCGTCCCGCCAGCGTGCTCAGCGTGCCGGTATCGGCGATGACGGCGAGCGGTTGGTAAAACGCGCCGATCATGTTCTTGCCGCGCGGGTGATTGATGGCGGTCTTGCCGCCCACCGAGGAATCAACCTGCGCCAGCAGCGTCGTCGGTATCTGGATGAAAGGCACGCCGCGCAAATAGGTCGCGGCGGCGAAGCCCGTCAGGTCGCCAATGACGCCGCCGCCCAGAGCAATCAAAGCTGTTTTACGTTCGCAGCGGCCGGCGAGCAGCGCGTCGAACACCGAATTGAGCGTGTGCCAGTTCTTGTGCTGTTCACCAGCGGGAATCACGATCGGCGTTACGCGGACGCCGGCCGCAGTCAATGCGCCCGCCACTGTGTCGAGATACAGGGCCGCGAGCGTGGTGTCGGTGATGAGGGCGGCTCTTTTTTGCGGCAGGTGCTGTGCCAGCAAATCGCCGTGTCCGAGCAGCTCATCGCCTATGTAGATCGGATATTTCCGTTCGCCCAGTGCTACTTTGACGGTTTGCATGATTTTCCTGATCGGCAATCGAGCGCCTGGCATGCGGCTTAGCGCGCCATTCCGGACGCTGCAGTTCCGGCCTCGGCCGCCAGCATGTGCTCGCGCAGGCGTTGCTCGAGCCGGTTGGCAAGATTGCCGAGGCTCTGGTTGCCGGTATCCATGACGAGGGACGCGACTTCGCGGTAGAGGGGATCGCGCTGCGCAAACAACTCTTCGAGCTTGGCGCGCGGGTCTGCTGTCTGCAGCAATGGGCGGTTGCGGTCATGCCGCGTGCGCTGCCACAGGTCATCGAGCGACGCGCGCAGGTAAACGACCGTGCCGCCCTGCATCAGCGTCTGCCGGTTTTCTTCGCGCAGGATCGCGCCGCCGCCAGTGGCAAGCACGATGTCTTTGAGGGCGGCGAGTTCCCGCAACACGGTGGCTTCGCGCGCGCGAAACCCCGCTTCCCCCTCGATTTCGAAAATCACCGGGATCTTCACGCCGGTGCGGAGCTCGATTTCCTGGTCGCAATCATAAAATGTCTTGCCGAAACGCTTGGCTAGCAAGCGGCCGACCGAGGTCTTGCCGGCGCCCATCAGGCCGACCAGAAAAATATTGCCCGGGGTGGCGTGGTCGGGCAGAGCCGTGGAGGGGGCATTGGACATGGCTAGATTGTAGCGTGAATCGGTTGCCGTCCGAGCCGCCGGCCGGCGGTTGCCGGGGCAAAAAAACGGCGGGGAACCCGCCGTTTTTTAAGAAAGCCTTAAGACCGTCAGGTCAGCGCAGCGAGACCGTATTTTTCATGATGCGCGGGCTGATGAAAATCAGGAGCTCGTTACGATCGTCCTGTTTCGAATTGTTGCGGAACAGGAACCCGACATAAGGCAGATCGCCGAACACCGGTACCTTGGTGGTCACGTCGCTTTGAGTCTGCGTGTAGATGCCGCCGATGACGACCGTGCCGCCGTTCTGCACCAGCACGTTGGTTGTGATCTGCTTGGTATCGATCGACGGCGGCGTGGTGCCCGCGATTACGCCGTCCTTATGGATATTGAGGTCCATGATGATGTTGTCGTCGGGCGTAATCTGCGGCTTGACCTTAAGCGACAGCGTCGCTTTCTTGAACGATATGCTGGTCGCGCCGCTCGAAGTCGACTGCTGATACGGCACTTCCGTGCCCTGCTCGATGGTGGCTTCGACCTGGTCGGCGGTAATCACGCGCGGGCTGGAAATGATCTTGCCTTTGCCGTCGGCCTGCAGCGCCGTAACCTCCATGTTGATAAATCGCGATAACGCCGAGTTAAACAAGACCAAGGAAAATATGCCCGGGTTTTTGCCGTTAAGGCCGCTCGCCGGCATATTCACACCCAGCGTCTGGCTAAAGTTCGGAATCGGCGTCGCAATCTGCGAAGTGAAGAAACCCGTCGCGTCGAGCGAACCGCCAAACGTAAGCTTATTGTCGCCCTTGCCGGGAAAATTCTGGAACCCGCGGTCAAATGTGCCAAGACGGGCGCCCAGATTGCGTGAAAAAGTATCCGATGCTTCGACGATGCGCGCTTCTATCATCACCTGCCGGACGGGCACGTCGATCTTGCGCACCAGCGCGCGGACCTGCTCCAGCCGTGACGGCGTGTCCTGCACGAACAGCGTATTGGTGCGCGGATCGATGACCGCGCTGCCGCGTTTGGACAGAATGCGCTGGTCCTTGTCGGCCAGTATTTTCTGGAAGGCCTCGGCCTTCTGGTAATTCAACTGGAACGATTCGGTGCGCACCGGCTCGATGTCGGAAATCTGCGCCTGCGCCTCGAGCGCCAGTTTTTCCTTGGTGGCGAGCTCGTCGCGCGGTGCGATCCACACTACGTTGCCGTTCTTGCGCATGTCGAGACCCTTGGTCTGCAGGATGATATCGAGGGCCTGGTCCCACGGTACATCCTTCAGCCGCAGCGTGAGGTTGCCGCCGACCGTATCGCTGGTGATGAAGTTAAAACCGGTGAAGTCGGCAATGACCTGCAGCACCGCACGCACTTCGACGTTCTGGAAGTTGAGCGACAGCTTCTCGCCGGTATAACCGACGCGCGAACCCTGGATCAGCTTGCTCGGGTCTTCGACGATCGGTTTGATTTCGACGATGAACTGGTTGTTCGTCTGGTAGGCCGAGTGTTCCCACAGCCCTTTGGGCTCGATCGAAATGCGCGATCCGCCGCCTTGCACGAATGCGTCCACGGTCTGCACCGGCGTCGCGAAATCGATCACGTCGAGGCGGCGCTCGAGGTTTTTCGGCAAGGCGGTGTTCATGAAGTCGATGATCAGGTTGCGTCCCTGCTGGCGCAAATCGATGCCCACGCTGCTGTCCGACAGGTCGATCACGATGCGGCCTTCGCCGTTCGGCCCGCGGCGGAAACTGATGTCGCGCAAAGTGTGGCGCGTGTCGTTCGCTTTCGCTTCCGCGAAATGCGAGGTGATCGGGGTTGCCGCGACCGCGTCGCCGCTGGCCGTCTGCAGGGTGATGAACAGGGTTTTACCGTCGATTTTGGTGTCGTAGCCGAGCGTTTTGGAGAGATTCATCACCAGCCGGGTACGATCGCCGGCCTGCACGATGTTCATGTTGCGCAGGTCGCCATCGCCGACTTCCTGCGAGTTCTTGCCGAGCGCGTTTACGGTATTCGGAAAGTCGAATGCGATCCGCGGCGGATTGGTGATGGTGAACCCGGCCGGGGGATTGGCGAGCGGCTGGCGCAGCGTGATCCGAATGACCGTGTTGCCGCCCTGCTGCCCGGCCACGGTTATCGCCTCGATGCCGTTGGCTTCGGGGTTCGCGCTTTGCGCCCAGGCCGCGAAATTCGCGGTCAAGCCGACGCTGACTGCAAGCACAAGGCCAAGCACCGTTTTCAATAGGTTGTCCGAGAATTTCATAATGCCTCCAGATATGTTCGGCCGGTCGCTGATGCGGTAGTTGCGGCCACTACTGCTGCACCGATTCATTTGCCTGCATCCTCTGCCAGCGTCAGCGTGCTGACACGCTCGGTCCAGTCGCCGCCGCTGTCCTGCACGATTTCCTTCAACTTGATCGTCGATTCCGAAATTTCGGTGATCAGGCCGAAATTCTGTCCAAGATAGTTGCCGGACTTGACCCGGAACAGGTTGTTGTCCGGGCTTTTCACCAGCGCGTAGGTCGCCTTGTTCTGCTGCAGCGTGCCGACCATGCGCAGGTTCTCCAGCGGATACGCTTCAAGCGGTTCTTTGCGGCGCACGAGGTCCGGCTGGATACCGCCGCCGGCGAGGGTCTTCGGCGGCTCGATCTTGCGCGGCTTGAACGGATCGACCAGGTTGTAGGCGTCATACGTGAAAGGCTCGTACGGCTTGACGTCGGGCAGCGGCGGAATTCTGCCGCGCGGCAGATTTTCCGATTCTTTCACGAACTGCCGCAGATCCGAATACGATTCCCCGCCGCAGGACGCGAGGCCCAGGCAAATCAACATTGGAATAAGAATTCGCCGGATCATTTTTTGGCCGCCGCTGCTTTACCCGCTTTGTCCCTGGCGGTTTTCTTCGCCTTCGCAATCTCTTCTTCGTCGAGATAGCGGTAAGTCTTCGCGATCGCGTCCATCGTCAATCCACCCTCCTTGGGGCTCAGGGCGAGGCTGACATCGTTCAAAAGCACGATGCGCGACAGTTTCGAAATGTCGCTCGCGAAGGCGCCCATGTCGTGGTAGCTGCCGGTGATCTTGATACTGATCGGCAGTTCCGCGTAAAACTCGGACAGCGTCTCGTTGGCAGCGGGTTTGAACAATTCGAATTGAAGCCCACGTCCCAGCCCGGCCTGGTTGATGTCGGTCAGCAAGGCTTCCATCTCGGATTTGCTGGGCAGTTGTTTGAGCAGCGTGCCGAACGATTTCTCGATATCGGCCAGCTGCTTGCGGTAAGCGTCGAGATCGATCGCCTGCTTCTTCTTGTCGATGAACGTGGTGCGCAGCGTCTGTTCTTTTTTCAGGGAGGCGTCAATCGACTCGAGCTGCCCCTGCCAGTCCAGAAAGTAGCTGCCGACGATAATGCCGATGAACGCGAGCAACAGGATGCCGAGCTTGGGCAGCGCCGGCCAGCTGCCGATGCTCTTGGGGTCGAGGCGCCGGAGATCGTCTAAGGTCATCATTTTTTGGTTTCCGCGGGGGGAGCGCCCTTGGCCGGAGCGCCAGGTGCGACGACTTGCGCGGTTGGTATGGCGGCGCCGGCTGCGGCTGCCGGTTTCTTGCCGGCTGCCGGGTCTTCCTTGCTGCGCGCCAGCGATACGGCGAGGCTGAATTCACTCAGGCGCGAGGTCTTGTCCTGAATTGCGTGAATTTCGATCAGGCTCGGCTTTTCGAGATAAGGCGATGACTCCAGGTTGCGCATGAACGTGGAGACGCGGGCGTTCGATTGGGCAAAGCCGTTGACGGCGACCCGGGCGCCTTTTTGCTGGACGCTTTTCAGGTACACCCCGTCCGGCAACTGGCGCACCAGCTGGTCCAGCAGGTAAACCGTTTCCGCGCGATTGGCCTGCAACGATTCGACGATTTTCTTGCGCTGCAGCAACGCGGTGGTTTGTTCCTGGACCTTCTTGATTTCTTCAATCTGCTTGTCCAGCGCGGCAATTTCGGTTTCGAGGTAGGTATTGCGCCCGTTCTGCTCCTCGAGCTGGCCGCCCAGATAGCTGTGGGTCGCAAACCACACGGTCGCGCCGAGGCCCGCCACGGCGCCGACCAAGATGAAGAATTCTTTTTGCTGCTGTTTGCGCCGGATCTCGCGATGCGGCAGTAGGTTGATGCGTATCATGCGTCGAATCTCCGCATCGCAAGACCGCAAGCCACCATCAGCGACGGCGCGTCGGTGGCGAGGTTCTTCGGCCTGATTTTCGACGACAGCGCCATGTTCGCGAACGGATTGGCGATCATGGAGGGAACCGACGTGCGGCGCGTCGTGACTTCATCGATGCCCGGGATCGCAGCGCAGCCGCCGGCGAGCAGAATGTGGTTCACCTGGTTGTATTGGGTCGAGGTGAAGAAAAACTGCAGCGCGCGCGCGACTTCCAGTCCCAGCGTATCCATGAACGGCGCCAGCACCTCGGCGTCATAATTGTCCGGCAGGCCACCGGTGCGTTTGGCGGCTTCCGCTTCTTCCGGCGACATGCCGAAAGCGCGCTGGATCTCCTGCGTCAGGGTATTGCCGCCGAACGGCTGCTCGCGCATGTAGATCGATTGGCCGTTGCGCAGCACATTAAGATTCATCATCGTGGTGCCGACGTCGACGATGGCGATGTTCTGGTCTTTGCCGTTTTCCGGCAGTGCGCGTTCGATCAGCTCGAACGCGGTCTGAATGGCGAAAGATTCGATGTCCACGACCAGCGCCTTCAAGCCGGCGGCTTCGGCGGCGGCGACGCGGTCTTCGATTTTCTCCTTGCGCGACGCTGCGATCAGCACCTCCACGTCGTCCGGGCTGTTGGGCGCGGGCCCGATCACCTGGAAATCGAGGTTGACTTCGTCCAGCGCAAACGGAATGTACTGGTTGGCTTCGGTTTCGACCTGCAGTTCGAGTTCGTTTTCCAGCTGGCCGGCCGGGACCACGATTTTTTTCGTGATGACTGCCGCGGAGGGCAGCGCGAGCGCGAGGCCCTTGATATTCGTGCCCATGCGCTTCCAGCCGCGCTTCAGGCAATCGCTGACCGCTTCCAGATTATTGATATTGCCGTCAACCACTGCGTCGCGCGGCAGCGGCTCGATCGAATAGCGCTCGACCCGGTAGACGTTCTTGCCGACTTCGGCAATCTCGACCAGTTTGACCGATGACGAGCTGATATCGCAGCCGATCAACGGGGGCGCTTTCGACTTGAACAGGCGCTCTAGAAATTCGAGGTTAAAGTTCACTTTTCCCTTAAGCGTAGGCTGGTTAGGATCAGTTTATATAATTCACATTAAATGCTAACAACAACTAACTAGCATGTAAAGTAATTCCGCGCCGTTCCTTTTAACGGGTGCACGGCTTATAATGTGCCGAATTCGCTTTATGTCTTAACTATTTAGCGTGTGCCGGCACAGCCCGCTTTTACTCTCCCTAACCCACATGTTAAGCCGTTGTTTTTTTAAAACAATCAACTTTTTGTCCGGTTAGGCTATGTTTTCCCGCTGGTGGTCCTTTCCCCTTACCCTGCTGCTGTCCGCCGTTGCCGCTGGCGCCTTAGTCATTGTTTTTGTTGTAGTAATTGTCTGGCCGACGCTTCCGGATATCGACGTTCTGACCAACTATCAACCCAAGGTTCCGCTCCGCATATATAGCAGCGAGGGATTGCTGATCGGGGAGTTCGGGGAGGAGCGGCGCGCGGTGGTCAAGATCGCAGCCGTGCCCAAGGAGATGCGCGAGGCCATACTCGCGGCCGAGGACGAGAGGTTTTACCAGCACGGCGGGGTCGATTATGTCGGTGTCATTCGCGCCGCGCTGTCGAATTTCGTGTCCGGCGGGGCGCGCCAGGGTGCCAGCACCATCACCATGCAGGTTGCGCGCAATTTTTTTCTGTCCAAGGAAAAAACCTTTACGCGCAAATTTAACGAGATGCTGCTCGCGTTCAAGATCGAGCACGGCCTCGCCAAGGACCAGATACTCGAGCTCTATATCAACCAGATCTATCTCGGCCAGCGCGCGTACGGATTCGCCGCGGCCGCGCAAATTTATTTCGGCAAATCGCTCGATCAGCTGAACGTCGCTGAGATGGCCATGCTCGCAGGCCTGCCCAAGGCGCCGTCGAGCTTCAACCCGGTCGTCAATCCCAAGCGTGCGAAATTGCGCCAGCAATACGTTTTGCGGCGCATGCGCGAACTCGATTTTATTTCCGACGAGCAATGGCAGGCAGCGGACAAGCAGGTGCTCACCGTCAAGAAATATGTCAACGAGTTCGCGGTCAAGGCCGACCACTTCGCGGAAATGGTGCGCCAGGTTCTGTACGAGCGTTTTCAGGACGACATTTACACGCGCGGATTCAAGGTCTACACGACACTCTCCGCCACGCATCAGAACGCGGCTTACGCAGCCGTGCGCGCCGGCGTCATCGACTACGATCATCGTCACGGTTATCGCGGCGCGGAAAGTTACGTCGAACTCGGCCCGCAACCGACGGACGAGAATTTCGAAGATGCGCTGCAGGATGAAACCGAAAGCGATGACATTTATCCGGCGCTGGTGCTCGACGCCAACGCGCGCGCGGTCAAAATCTATCGCAAGGGCGGCGAGACGCTGGAAATCAGCGGCGAGGGCCTCAAGTTTGCGCAGAAAATGCTGGGCGACAAGTCACCCGTCAATCAGCGGGTGCGGCGCGGTGCGATCATCCGCATACAGAAGGACGAAAAAGGCCATTGGCAGATCACGCAATTGCCGCAGGTCGAGGCCGCGCTGGTATCGACCGATCCGGCCGACGGCGCCATCCGCGCGCTGGTAGGCGGTTTCGATTTCGCGCGCAACAAATACAATCACGTCACGCAGGCGCTGCGCCAACCGGGCTCGAGTTTCAAGCCGTTTGTTTATTCGGCCGCGCTGGAGAAAGGTTTCACGCCGGCCACCATCATCAATGATGCGCCGCTGGTGTTCGATGCGAGCCAGACCGGCTCGGCGCCGTGGGAGCCGAAGAACTTCGACGGCAAATTCGAAGGCCCGATGCGCTTGCGCACGGCGCTGGTCAAATCCAAGAACCTGGTGTCTGTGCGCATACTGCAGGCCATCACGCCGCAGTATGCACAGGACTACATCACGCGCTTCGGGTTCGAAGCAAAATATCATCCGCCCTATCTGACGATGGCGCTCGGCGCCGGCAACGTCACGCCCATGCAAATGGTCGGCGCTTACGGTGTATTTGCCAACGGCGGCTATCGCGTGCCGCCGTATTTCATCGCGCGCGTCGAAGATATGAAGGGCAATATCGTCGCGCAGGCGCGGCCCGAGCGGGCCGGAGAATCCGCCGAGCGCGCGATCGACGCGCGCAACGCGTTCATCATGACCAATATGCTGCAGGACGTGGTAAAGATGGGCACTGCGACGCGCGCCATGCAACTCGGCCGCACCGATCTCGCCGGCAAGACCGGCACCACCAACGAATTTGTCGATGCCTGGTTTTGCGGATACGGCAGCGGGCTGGTGGCGGTTGCCTGGTTAGGTTTCGACAACCCCCA
>CAMBSS010000024.1 GCA_945870465.1 Bordetella parapertussis
ATTGAAGTCGTCGAAATGCTCGACGGCCTGATGCAGGGCGCCGACCGCGACCTCGTCAATGTATGGCGCAAGTTCAACGCCGCGCGCTTCGACAAGGTCATGCTCAAAACCAAGACCGTGGCCGTCGAAGCAACGCCCGCAGGCATCAAAGTCAAATTCGAAGGCGAGCAGGCGCCAGCCGAGCCGCAGGTTTACGACTTCGTGCTGGTCGGCGTCGGCCGCAGCCCGAACGGCAACAAGATAGGCGCCGACAAAGCGGGCGTTGCAGTCGATCAGCGCGGCTACATTGCCGTCGACAAGCAGATGCGCACCAACGTGCCGCACATCTACGCGATCGGCGACATCGTCGGCCAGCCCATGCTCGCGCACAAAGCCGTGCACGAAGGGCACGTTGCCGCTGAAGCGGCCGCCGGCCAGAAATCGTTTTTCGATGCGCGGGTGATTCCGTCGGTCGCTTACACCGACCCCGAAGTCGCGTGGGTGGGGCTCACCGAAGACGAGGCAAAGAAACAGGGCATCAAAGTCGGCGTCGGCAAGTTTCCGTGGGCGGCCAGCGGACGCGCGATCGCCAACGGACGCGACGAAGGTTTCACCAAACTCATATTCGACCACGAGACGCATCGCATATTGGGCGGCGGCATCGTCGGCACGCATGCGGGCGATCTCATCAGCGAGTTGGCGCTCGCCGTAGAACTCGGCGCCGACGCCGTCGATATAGGCAAGACCATACATCCGCACCCCACGCTCGGCGAATCGGTCGGCATGGCGGCCGAAATCTACGAAGGCGTATGCACGGACATGATGCCACCGAAAAAATAGCGCCCCGCCGTCCGGTTACAAAACGACACAATACTTAACCGGGGAGCAATAGTTTTTCTCCCGGCTCATGCGTTAATCATGGTGCGTGGATTGCACGCATTTCAGCCGCGCCCTCCAACGAGGCGCGACGACCGAGGAGAAGAGCCATGAAACGCATTTTGAGTATCGTCGCAGTAGCAGGTTTGCTCGCCGCAGCACCGGCGTTTGCCGGGGTCGATGTATTTGTCCAGCTCGGTTCGCCCGTGCCGGTCTATGTCGCACCGGCGCCCCTCTATGCAACGCCGGTAGTCTATCGCCACGGTGACCCGCGCTGGCACGAGCGGCATCACCGCTTCGAGCACCGCCATCACGAGTTTCGCGACCATCGTCATCACGACTATCGCGGCCGCTGAGCATACCCTCGCGCCTCTCCCGCACCGGGAGAGGCGTTTGAACGTCACGTAGTCTGCGATAATGGGCGTTTACCAAAGTGAACGCTCATGCGAATCTGGGTTGATGCCGATGCCTGCCCCAACCCGATCAAGGAAATCCTTTTCCGCGCGGCGGAGCGGCTGAAAATCGCGCTGACCCTGGTTGCCAACAAGCCTTTGCGCACCCCGCCGTCGGCATATATCAACACGATCCAGGTCGCCGCCGGCTTCGACGTGGCCGACAACAAGATAGCCGAGGAATTGCGCACGGGAGACCTCGTCATCACTGCCGACATCCCGCTCGCCGCCGCCGTTCTCGACAAAGGCGGGCGTGTGCTCGATCCGCGCGGCGAGCTTTTTACCCGGGACAACATCGAGGCGCGCCTGACCATGCGCAAATTCATGGACGAACTGCGGGCCAGCGGAGTGGACACCGGCGGCCCCCCGCCTTTCAACCATGGCGACCGCCAGGCTTTCGCCGGGCAGCTCGACCGACTACTGGCGCAATCCGGGCCCACCGAATTTGCTGCCAAACAACGGGTTCCGGGCGCATAATTAGCCACCCGCCTTACAAAGGACAAGCCATTGGCCAAACCAAACTATCAGTTCGAAAAGCGCCAGAAAGAATTGGCGAAGAAGAAAAAGAAAGAGGAAAAGCGCCTGCGCAAGCTGGCCGAAAACCCCGGTGAGCCGCAGGCCGACCCGGCAGCCCCTCCCGCCCCGCCGCCAGTCGAGGGCAAAACCCCGTAATTGCGCGCGCAGGGCGTTAAACCATGGCCGTCACCAAAACCAAGCTCGCCAAGTGCATTCATCATCGTGTGAGGCTGCGGCCGCCTGCGCGCCGTTTTCGCGGCGTGACCGAGCTGCGCATCATGGATGATGACTGGCTCCTGCAGGAGGTCGAAGACGAGCAGGTGCGCATCCGCAATATCCGCACCGATCACGTCGCGGTGCTCAAATTCAGCCAGATCAGCGAATACGTGGCCGACCCCAAGCGCGAGTTCGACGGCCTGCGCCACGGTTTTCTCGAATTGAAGGTGCAGGTGTTCTTGCGCGGTCCCGAGCTGGTGATAGAGCCGCGGCCGGCGCCCCCTAAGGCCCCGCGCAAAACCGCCGCCCCCCGCAAGCGCAAAACAACCTAGGTAGGGTAGTACGCTCAGGACGCCAGGCGTCCATCGCCTGATTCAAACCCGCGATTGACGTTCCAGCAGGCGCCAGAAGCTATCGACGTCGCGCGTCTGGCGCAGCTTGGCGGCGCGCAATTCAAGCCTGATTTTCAATAGTCCCGCGCACAGCGATGAGCCCTGCGGGGTGGCCAGCGCGTGGAACATGCCGCAGATCTCGTCGGAGAAATGCTCCAGCGCAGGCCCGCCGCGCATGAGGTAACCAAGCGCGCTCGCGACATGTGTCTCCGGCACGGCAAAAGCGAGCCGGATGCCGCGTTGCAGGTCATCGATGGAATAAGCGGCCGCGGTCACGGCCGCAGCCCGTTGTGTGAATTGTCAGCGTATCGACAGGTTGCCGAAGTGCCGACGCCAAAACCCTCTTTGCAATCTGAAAAGTCGCGCATGAGCGCAACTATTGCAATTCCTGTGCCTGCGAATCCGGCGGGGAGGGAAATTTTTCAGCCGGCGGCGTGCCGGCATTTAGACGAGCTGAACGCCCGCCGTTTGCTACATGCCCTTGGCGAGTGCGACCACCACGTTGCCTTCGCGGCTTTCGACTTCAATTTCATACTGGCGCTTGGGATCGGCATCCTCGACGCCGCGGTGGCCCTGAGCAGTCTGTTCTTTCTTCGGCCACACCAGAAAACCCTTCACCGGCACGCCGCGCTCAATGGCTTCGCTCACATTGGCATGATGGCGCGCGCCGGTCGAGCGTTCGAGGTCCTTGTCTTCGCACAAGGTGTAGCGATAAACGCCGCTGCTGACGCGCTTCAACTGGTCGGACCACAGGGTGACCCACAGTGTCGAGCGATCCTCGGTCCATTTCGATGCGTCATAGCGCGTGCCGCCGACTGTGCCCAAGTGTTCCCACGCGACGGTAATTTTTGGTTTCATGCTTTGCCTTCATATCCGGATGACAGTCCATTTTAGCCCGTTACCGCTGCCAGCGGCGGATTAAATGACTGTTTTCATTTTCAAATTAGAGGTTTACCTGCATCTTTTTGCGCGTCTTGCCTGTTGCACTGCTCTGTACCGGCGCCAGTTGCCGACGGCGCTTGGTGCGCCGCCGCTACATTCGTCACTAGTACTTGAAATTACAGGCCTTTTCAGCGCCGAAACACAAGCGTAAACTAACGTCCACCGAATGTCGCCATGCACCCGTTTCACGGCTCAAGCGTTAATACGTCTCATTGGCAAAGCTGAGCAGCGAAGAACGAAAAAGGCGTAACGAGGAGACGATTTGAAGCCGACCGAGATTCACCAGCCTGACTATTTCCATAAAGTAGTTGATTGCCAGTGGGCATGTCCCGCTCACACGCCGGTTCCCGAATACATCCGCCTGATTGCCGCCGAACGCTACAGCGATGCCTACATGGTCAACTGGGAATCGAACGTGTTTCCCGGCATCCTGGGCCGCACCTGCGATCGTCCGTGCGAGCCGGCCTGCCGTCGCGGCCGCGTCGAAGAAAACAACGGCGAGAAACCCGAGCCGGTCGCGATCTGCCGACTGAAGCGCGTCGCCGCCGACTATAAAGACGACATCACGCCGCGCCTGCCGAAAGCGCCCGAGAAAAAAAACGGCAAACGCATTGCGCTGATCGGCGCCGGGCCTGCCTCGCTGACGGTCGCGCGCGACCTAGCACCCCTCGGCTATGACCTCACCGTGTTCGACGGCGACAAGCGGGCGGGCGGCATGATACGCACGCAAATCCCGAAATTCCGCCTGCCCGAAACCGTGATCGACGAAGAGGTCAATTACATCCTCAACATCGGCGTTAATTTCGTCGGCGGCAAACGCATCGACAGCCTCAAGCAGATCCTGGCCGAGAAATACGACGCCATCTTCGTCGGCACCGGTGCGCCACGCGGGCGCGACCTCGAAATTCCGGGGCGCAAGGAAGCGGCCAAGAACATCCACATCGGCATCGACTGGCTGAACAGCGTGTCGTTCGGCCACGTCGATAAGATCGGCAAGCGCGTGATCGTCTTGGGCGGCGGCAATACCGCGATGGACTGCTGCCGCTCCAGCAAGCGGCTGGGCGGCGACGACGTCAAAGTGATCGTGCGTTCCGGTTTCGAAGAAATGAAAGCAAGCCCGTGGGAGAAAGAAGACGCCCAGCACGAAGGCATCCCCATCATCAATTTCCTCGTGCCTAAATCGTTCAAGCACGACAACGGCCAATTGACCGGCATGGTCTTCGAAAAAGTGAAGGCCGAGTACGACGCCAAGGGCCGCCGCAACCTGGTGCCGACCGGCGAACCGGATCAGCATTTCGAGTGCGATGACGTGCTGGTCGCCGTCGGCCAGGAAAACGCTTTTCCGTGGATCGAGCGTGACAGCGGCATAGAATTCGACAAATGGGGCATGCCGGTGGTCGACAAGGTCACCATGCAATCGTCGATCCCCAACGTGTTTTTCGGCGGCGACTCGGCGTTCGGCCCCAAGAACATCATCTGGGCGGTCGCGCACGGCCACGAGGCCGCGATTTCAATCGACAAGCTGTGCAACGGCGAAGACGTTAAAGAACGCCCCGCGCCCATGGTGCACCTGATGTCGCAGAAAATGGGCATCCACGAATGGAGTTACGACAACGCGATCTCCAACGACCAGCGTTTCAAGGTGCCGCTGAAAGACCAGAAGATCGCGCTGAAGAACATCAAGGTCGAAGTCGAGCTCGGTTTCGACCCCAAGCTCGCGTTCGCTGAAGCCGAACGCTGCCTGAACTGCGACGCGCAGACAGTGTTCAGCGACAAGCTGTGCATCGAATGCGACGCCTGCGTCGACATCTGCCCGATGGACTGCATCACCTTCACGGCGGATGGCGAAGAAAAGGAACTGCGCGCGCGCCTGAACGCGCCGGCCGACAACCTGACGCAGGACATCTATGTGTCCGCCAAGCTCAAGACCGGCCGCATCATGGCCAAGGACGAGGACGTCTGCCTGCACTGCGGCCTGTGCGCCGAACGCTGCCCGACCGGCGCGTGGGACATGCAGAAGTATTTGCTCGAGATGACGCACGCCGGACCCGGCTGCAGAAACAAACCGCAACGGCGCGCGGCATGAAGCACAAACCGCAACGCAAAGCAGCCTGAGGCCGGGATGAAACGCATAAACGCCACCAACGATTTCGTCGTCAAGTTCGCCAACGTCAACGGCTCGGGTTCGGCCTCCGCCAATGAGATATTCGCGCGCTCCATCCTGCGCATGGGCGTGCCGGTCGCCCCGCGCAACATCTTCCCGTCCAACATCCAGGGCCTGCCGACGTGGTACGAAGTACGCGTTACTGAAAACGGCTACCAGGGACGGCGCGGCGGCGTCGACCTTATGGTGGCGATGAACCCGCAGACGTGGGACGCCGACGTCAAGGAAATCGAAGACGGCGGCTATCTGTTCTACGACAACACCAAGCCGCTGCCGCAATCCAAGTTCCGCGCCGACATCAACGTGATCGGCATGCCGCTGACCGAGATCTGCAATTCGACTTATACCGATCCGCGCCAGCGCCAGTTGTTCAAGAACATCATTTACGTCGGCGCACTGTCCGCTTTGCTCGACATCGATCCGAATGAAATCGAGCGCCTGTTCTCGGAGCAGTACAAAGGCAAGGAAGCGCTGCTGCAGTCGAACGTCAAAGCGCTTCGTCTCGGCCGTGACTATGCACAACAACACCTCGGCGGCCCCATCGGCCTCAAGGTCAAGCGCGCGGACAATGTCGGCGACAAGATATTCATCGACGGCAACAGCGCGGCTGCGTTGGGCGCGGTTTACGGCGGCGCCACGGTTTGCGCGTGGTACCCGATCACGCCGTCGTCGTCGCTCGCCGAAGCTTTCATCAAGTATTGCCAGAAGCACCGCGTCGACCCGGCGGACGGCAAAAGCAAATTCGCCATCGTGCAGGCCGAAGACGAGCTCGCCTCCATCGGCATGGTAATAGGCGCGAGCTGGAACGGCGCGCGCGCGTTCACCGCGACGTCCGGCCCTGGCATCTCGCTGATGACCGAATTCATCGGCCTCGCCTATTTCGCGGAAATCCCGGCGGTGATCGTCGACGTGCAGCGTGGCGGTCCGTCCACCGGCATGCCGACGCGCACCCAGCAGTCCGACGTGCTGGCCTGCGCGTATGCGTCGCACGGCGACACCAAGCACGTGCTGCTGTTCCCGGAAGACCCGACCGAGTGTTTCGAATTCACCGCCAAGGCCTTCGATCTCGCCGAACGGCTGCAGACGCCGATCTTCATGATGACCGATCTCGACATCGGCATGAACACGCGCCTGTGCGCGCCGTTCAAATGGGACGACAAGCAGACCTACGACCGCGGCAAGATCATGACCGCGCAAATGCTCGACACCGGCCGCGATTTCGGCCGTTATCTCGACGTTGACGGCGACGGCATCACCTAC
Source organism: Bordetella parapertussis (assembly GCA_945870465.1). Next base: position 6,798 of record CAMBSS010000024.1, read on the forward strand.
CGCACCTATCCCGGCACCCATGCGACGCGCGGCGGCTACTTTACGCGCGGCACGACCAAGAACCGCTATGCGGGTTACAGCGAAACCGGTCCGGATTACGTCGACAACGTGCAGCGCCTGCTGCGCAAGTTCGAGTCCGCCAAAAAACTGGTGCCCGCACCCCTGCTCTATCCGGCCGACAAGCCGGCCCGCTTCGGCGCCATTTTCTACGGCTCGACCAGCCCCGCCATGCAGGAAGCGCTCGACGTGCTGGCGGAACGCGGCATCCACGTCAACGCACTGCGCGTGCGCGGCTTCCCGTTCCAGGATGAAATCAACGATTTCGTCGCTTCGCACCCGTGGGTGTTCGTGATCGAGCAGAACCGCGACGCGCAGTTAAAGACCCTGCTGATCGCCGAGGCCAAAATCAATGCGTCGCGCCTCCTGTCGGTGCTGCATTACGATGGCACGCCGATTACCGCGCGTTTCATCGTCGACCAGATTTCGCAGCACGCCGCCGCGCGCACGGTGGTCCCGTTGAAGAAGGTGGTGTCATGACTTATCTCGCCAAACCGAAGCTGCATCATCCCGACCTGCCGAAGAACACGGTCGGCCATACCCGCCGCGACTATGAGGGCCGCATCTCGACGCTGTGCGCCGGCTGCGGCCACGATTCAATTTCAGCCGCCATCATCCAGGCGTGCTGGGAAACGAATATCGAGCCGCATAGAGTCGCCAAGCTCTCGGGCATCGGCTGCTCGTCGAAAACCCCCGATTATTTCCTCGGCAACTCGCACGGCTTCAACAGCGTGCATGGCCGTATGCCATCGGTCGCCACCGGCGCCAATCTCGCCAACCGCGACCTGCTTTATCTGGGCGTGTCGGGCGACGGCGATTCCGCGTCGATCGGCCTCGGCCAGTTCGCGCACTGCATGCGCCGCGCCGTCAACATGGTTTACATCGTCGAAAACAACGGCGTCTACGGCCTGACCAAAGGCCAGTTCTCCGCCACCGCAGACAAGGGATCGAAATCCAAGCGCGGCATCGCCAACAGCGATGAGCCGATCGACATGGTCAGCCTGGCCCTCCAGTTGGGCGCGAGCTTTGTCGCGCGCAGTTTCTCGGGCGACAAAGAACAATTGGTACCGCTCATCAAAGCTGCCATCGAACACAAGGGCGCGGCGTTCATCGACGTCGTGTCGCCGTGCGTGGCATTCAACAACCACGCCGGCTCGACCAAGAGCTACGACTACGTGCGCGAGCACAACGAAGCGGTCAACCGGCTCGACTTCATCAGCGGCCGCGACGAAATCACCGCCGATTACGCGCCGGGCACGGTGACTACGGTCACGCAACATGACGGCAGCGTGCTGCGCCTGCGCAAACTCGCCCAGGACTACGACGCGACCGATCGCATCAAGGTCATGCACTACCTGCAGGAACGCGCGGCGGCCGGCGAAGTGGTGACCGGGCTGCTCTACGTCGACCCCGAGTCGTCCGACCTGCACGAACATCTGAATACCGTAGACACCCCATTGAACCGCCTGTCCGAGCGCGAATTGTGCCCGGGCTCGGTGGCGCTCGAAAAAATTAACGCCGCGTTGCGCTGAAGACCAGGCAGCCGCTTGACGGCGGCAGCTAGCGGCGCACGCCCGGCGTCTCGATCGGCAAATTGCCGGCGCGCCACGCCAGGTACAGCTCGAGATCGAGAAATTCGGGCGAACCCTGCTGCAGCAGTTCGGCGCGCACGCCCGACTGACAGCTGCGGAAGCGGCGATGCAAGGAACCCATGGCCTGCCATTCCAGCCGGTAAATCGGATAAGCCACGCTATGGCCCTGGCTGATGGTTTCGGGGCCGAGTTTCTTGCCCCAGTTTTCCTGGTGGCATTGCGCGCACGACAGGTTCATTTGCCCCATGCGCCGGTAATACATCGCGCGTCCGGCCTCGAAATTGTGGCGGTTCTGCCAGTCGATGACGGTCTTCATGGGCATGCCGCGCGACTGCTGCGCGACGTAGACGGTCAGCCCCAGCAGTTCGGCCGATTCGTAATTGAACGGCTCCGCCTGCTGGCGGCGCTCGCGGCACTGGCGGATGCGGCCTTCCAGATTGATCAGGCGCGCGCTGCCGGCATCGATGCGCGGATAGCGAGTCGCCACGCCCTGCATGCTGGTCTTTGCATCGCCGTGACAGCTCGCGCACGATTTCGCTTCGCGGCCCGCGGTTTCCTGCCACAACGTTTCACCGCGCGCGGCCCACAGCATGCCGGGATTGGCGAAATCGTCGTGCTGCAGTTCGCGCACTTCAGCGCCGGCGAATTCGAGCCCCGACTTGAGCGGCTGCGGCTGCACCGCCGCGCGTTGCGCATGACTGGCGCCGGTCAGCGCGAACAATAACGCGAGCGCGCCGTGGCGCAGCAAGCCTGCGGTCATCCGTTCACCGTGAGCGCCACGCGCTCCGACCCCGTCTGGCCTTCATCGTCTATCCAGTCGAACACCAGTTCGCCGCTAACGTCCGCCACCGTAAAAAAATCCAGCAACGGATTGGCCGCTATCCCCGACCCCATTTCGGCGCGAAATATCTCGATGCCGTTGTAACGGCAGGTGAACTTGTTGACGACGTTCTTGGTAATCGCGCGGCCGCCGTCATCGAGCCGGAACCCCGTTTCCATCGGATGCTGGATGGCGATGCGGATTTCGATCACTTCGCCGCGCTTTGCCTGTTTGGGAACCTGCACTCGTGCGGTCATGGGTCAGGTCGCGTCGTAGCAGGCGGAAAGTGTCACGACCACGTCGGCGGTCGCCGACCAGAACGAGCCGTCCGAAAGTGCTGCGACCGCCAGCACGCGCTGCGAGCCGCCGAGACGCACGCGCGTGCTGACCTGCGCGCGGCCAGCGCGCGGGCCCAGATAAAAATTCGCCACGTTTGGACGTGGATTGCGCGCCGCGTAGATATGGATGCTTTTGACGTAACTCGCCGCGGTCATCGGGCTGTCCACGCTCACCTTGAGGCTCACCGAGTTGCCGTTGTCGGCCAGCACCGGAAGGTCGAGCTTCACCCGGCCGGGTTGCACTGTGGCGCCGCCAGTGACCTTGAATACCATCACCTCGACGGAATCAGCGTCCGCGCCGCGCGCCGCCGCGAACGGCCATGCACACAAGGCGAGGAGCTGCGCGAGAAAACCACGGCGCGAGAGAATTTTAATCATGCGTCAGTTGCGCAATGTGAGCAGGTACGCGACTACGTCTTCGACCTGCTGCGCGGTGAGCAGCGGTTTACCGAGATACGCGGGCGCGACATTGCGCATGCCCTTGGTCCGATAGTAGGCGGGCATCACGCTATTGCGGTTGATGCGCGTCGAATCGACGAGCCGCAGGCGCAGTTGCGCCGCGGTGAGCCGCTTGCCGACGCCTGCCAGCGGCGGACCAATATTGCCGAGCGGCGTTTCTCCGGCATCGGGCACGCTATGACACAGAAAGCAATTTCCGCCATCGCGGCTCAATACCGCCGTCTTGCCGCGCGCGGGGTCGCCGGCTGCGGACGTGAGCGGCGCGCGTATCTGGCCGCCCTCGACCCGGAACGCAACGAGTGACGGATCTGCCGCGCCCGCACTCAATACCGGGCCGAATATGGCTGCGCACGCACCCAGCACGGCACGTTGCCATTGCCCATAAAGATTGAGTTGAATCACGGCTCCTGCCATTCAATAAATCCGGGACGCCCGGCAGCGCTCGTTCATGCGCGGACAGGCAACGCAGATTATTCCGGCAGCCTGCCGTGGTCAAGTCGCGCCGTCACCCCGCCAGAGCCGCGGTAAAATCACTATCTTTATCCACGGAACAAATGCTCATGAACATCACCGGCATACCTTTCGGCGTGACCGCATGGTCGGACGTACCTCCGGTCGAATACCCCGGCGTCACCGGCAAAGCGGTATGGCGTACGCGCGAGTTCGGCGGCATGCGCGTGCGCATGGTCGAATACTCGCCCGGCTATCTCGCCGACCACTGGTGCAGCAAAGGCCATATCGTGCTGGTGCTCGAAGGCGAATTCGAGTCCGAGCTGGCGGACGGGCGCAAATTCCGCCTGACGCCCGGCATGAGCTACCAGGTGGCCGACTACGCCGAAGCGCACCGTTCTTACACCGCGACCGGCGTCAAGCTCTTCATCGTCGATTGACCGCCCACACGGCAGCGCTCAGGGCACCGCGGCCGAGTTCATGCGCGACAGGATGATTTCCTTGCGCTTTTGCAGGTACGGCGTCTCGCTGCCGCGGACGTAGCGGCGCGGGCTCGGCACCATCGCCGCGAGCTGCGCCGACTGTTCGGCGGACAGGGCCGCCGCGGAAATTTCGAAATGGTAATGCGCGGCGGCTTCGGCGCCGAATACGCCGTTGCCCCATTCGATCACGTTGAGATAAATCTCGAGAATACGGCGCTTGCTCATGATGGTCTCCATCATCACCGTGATGGCCGCCTCCTGCGCCTTGCGCCACCAGGTGCGCTCGCCGGACAGGAACAGGTTTTTCGCGAGCTGCTGGCTGATGGTCGAACCGCCGGATACGATCTTGCCTTTTTTCTGGTTTTTTTCGTACGCTTTCTGGATGCCCTCCCAGTCGAAGCCGTCGTGATCGAGGAACTTGGCGTCCTCCGCCGCGACGATTGCACGCTTCAACGTGACCGCGATGCGGTTATACGGCACCCACTGGTGCTGGAGCACAGCTTGCGGGGTCTTCTCGCGTATGCGCTCGAGACGCGCATGCATGAACGCCGTGGTGCCGGGGTCGTGGTCTACCCAGTACCAGATATGTATCAGAAACCAGAACTGCACGAGCACCAGCGCGCCGAACCCGAGCAGCAACGCATACCAAAAGCTGCGCCAGATGAATTTCAGCATGGGCAGGATTCAGCAACCGGGACTCAAGGATGTTGCATCCTGAGCGTTTTGAGCACATCCCGCGTTTCCGGCCTTACACCACGCCAGATGAAGAACGCTTCCGCTGCCTGCTCGACCAGCATGCCGAGACCATCCGCCGTTCTCGCGCCGTGCTTTTGCGCGAACTTCATGAACGGAGTGTGCTTGCCGTAGACCATGTCGTAGGCGAGGCCGCCCGCGGCGAAAATTCCCGCCGGCAGGGACGGCATTTCATCCTGCAAACCCGCTGAAGTGGCATTGATCACCAGATCGAATTGCGTGCCTGCGAGCGCGGCATAGGATTGTGCGGTCATTCCGTCCCTGGCAAGGTGCGCGAACCTGGCGAAATGCGCAACGAGGCCCTGCGCCTTGGCGAGAGTGCGGTTGGCCACCTCGACTTGCCGCGGTTGTGCATTCAACAGCGGTTGCATGACCCCATAGGTCGCGCCGCCCGCTCCCATCAGCAGCACGCGCTTGTCGCGCAGCGCAAACTGCAGGTTTCGTTCGAGGTCCGCGACAAGGCCGCGACCGTCGGTATTGTGGCCGCTGATTTTTCCGTCTTTGAACACGAGGGTATTTACCGCCCCCGCCGCCTCCGCATCGGCGGCTCGCTCCTCGGCCAGTTTCCACGCTTCGTGTTTGAACGGCAGGGTGACGTTGACGCCTTTGCCGCCGTCGGCGCGAAACTTGAGCACCGTCGCGGCGAAACCGTCGAGCGGCGCGGGTAGTTTTACGTAATCGATGTCGTGCCCGGTCTGGCGCGCGTAGGCGGCATGTATTTCGGGAGACAGGCTGTGGGCAACGGGATGGCCCACTACGGCATAGCGGTCAGTCATGGCCGCTATTGTAACCGTCACGCAGGGTGGAACGACCGGGGCGGGCGCTTGGCCGGCCCCGCGTTCATTCCGTAGCCAGCCGGTCCGAACTCGTAAACGTCCAGGTCTTGGTAATGCCGAGAATATCGGTGTCCTTGGCTATGTCGGCCGAAAAGGCCGCATACGGCGCCGCCAGATTCACGATGCGAATCGCCGCGTCGTCGAGAACCTTGTAGCCTGAGGAGCGGTTGATCTCGACGTTCTCGACCGTGCCGTCGGCCCTGATCGAAACCGTGAGCCGCAGGCTGCCGTAAATTTTCTGGTCGCGCGCCGCCTGCGGGAAATTAAAAGTGCCGACGCGCTCGATCTTGATGCGCCAGTCTTCGATATAACGGGAGAAGCGGTATTCCTGCGTTCTGCCGCCCAGGAACGTTCGGCGCGGGCGCTTTTGATAGGCTTCGTGGTCTTTGGCTATCTGCGCTTCGAGCTTGATGTATTCGAGACTCCGGCTCCTGATGTCCGCGGCATTCGGCGCGATCTGGGCCTCGGCCTGCGGATCGGGCTTGGGCACTGCCGTTTCGACCTTCGCCTGCGACTGGATCTGCGTCAGCAGTTTCTTTGCTTCCATCTCGCGCTGCTCGAGGCGCTGCGCCGCCATCGTGAGTTCGGTGGTCTGCTTGTCGTTGCGCGTGACGGGTAGCGGGCTCTTGGCCTGGCGGTCGAGATCGGTGTTGCCGCCGCCGTCGAGATTGTGCTGCGCGTAGGCATCAGCCTGCTGCGGCCGCGTCGTCGAGCGCGCATTGACCAGCACCACTTCGAGCGCGGGCGCCACGTTGTCGAGCTTGGACAGGTCGGGCGGGCGGATCGTGACGCCGAACAGCACGATCGCGTGCAGAACAAACGACGCCGCTACCGCGTACTGAAAGCGCGACAGCTCGTCCATCGCCAGCAGCGTGCGTTTAAGCGCGGAAAATTTATCCGCGAACGGCAGATAATCCAATGGGTTCAAGCTTCTCCCCAACGGCAACGATCTTGTCGAGCTCAGCAAGCTCATAGCGGCATATTCTACGCAAGATTGGCGATGGCGTATATAAATACCTTATATGACATATATTTGCAATCATTATTTAAGGTCAATTATAGGGACTGAATACGCCGGGGTCGGCGGCAGCCGCTAAGTTAGCAGCCGCTTACATTGGGTTCGAACTCGGCGTGCAGCGTGAGCTCCCACAGGTCGAGGCGCGACAATTTCAGGCGTACCGGGTCGCCGGCACGCACATCCTGCAACGAAGGCACGCGCAGCACCAGCGGCAACCGGTCGCAGCGGACCAGGTTGTCGCGGATCACCGTAGCGTCCAGCACATCAGCGTTTTCCTGCTCGATCCAGCGCAGGCACCAGTAGCGCTCCATGTTGCGTTGGAACTCGGCATAGGCGTCGTACGCCAGTTCGAAATCGCGCAGCGCGGTGAGCAGGGCCTCATCGCCCGCCCGATACGGCGCCGGCTGGCCGGCAAACAACGCCAGCAACTGGCGCTGGTTGATGAGATCCACATAGCGCCGCAGCGGCGAACTCGCCCAGGCATACTGCGCCACGCCCAGGCCCTCGTGCCGCGCCGCCACCGTCGTCATGCGCGCGACACCGTTGCTTTGCGCGCGGTAAATCGCAACAAAGCCGGCCTTCGCCAGTTCTCCGCCCCATTCGGCGTTGGCGTAGATCATCAGCTCGGACACCACCTTGTCGACCGGCGAACCGCGCCGGCGTTCGACGATGCGCACGCGGCCGCTCTCGACGTAAAAATTGTATTCGGTGCGCTGGATTTCGCCTTCGACATCGGCCTTGCCGCGCGCCGCCTGCAAGTGCTGCGCGAAATGCCACAGAAACTTCAGCTCCGCGCCGAACTCGTGCGCAATATCACCGGCGGCGAGCGCGTCGGCATTGAATACCTCTTCGAGCGCGCCATGCCGCAGATTGGCCGCAATGGGCACCTGCTCACAGAGGCTACGGGTCGCAACCACCGAACCATCTGCCGCCACCTCCGCGTAGAGCGACAACGCGCAGCGCTCGTCATCGCCCGCCAGGGTAAATGTGGCGACGGCGGCATCCGGCAGCATGGTGATTTTCTGCCCCGGGAAATAAACCGTGGAAAGCCGCTCGCGTGCAATCGCCTCAACCGGCGAACCAGGCGCGATGCCTAGCGCGGGAGCAGCTATATGGATGCCGACCTCGGTATTGCCATTGGGGAGCGGCGTCACCGAAAAAGCATCGTCGATTTCGGTTGTCGTCTCGTCGTCTATGCTGAATGCCCGCACCGCTGCACGCGGTAGATCGGCGGGCATGGCGATAGTCGGCACCTCGCCGAACGCGGCGCCTTGCGGGAAGTACTCGAACAGGAATTTGTTCAGGTGATATTCGTGCGGTGAAGCGAGCGCGCCGCAATTCGCCAGCACGCGCGCCGGCGACAGCTTCAATTGCTCGCAGGCGGCCTCCAGCGCTTTCCATTCGATGGTGTTTTTGTCCGGCGCATACAGCAGCTTGGTTACCAGCGGCGGAAACTCGGGCGGCAGGCGTCCGGCGACGAATTCATCGGCCCAGTGTTGTTTCTGCTCGGCCTGCAGGCGTTTTTTCTCGACGCTGGCGAGCGCCGCTTTCAGCGCATCGGCAGGCGCGGCTTTGTAGCGCCCTTTGCCTTTCTTGTAAAAATACATCGGCGCGCCGTGCAGCTTGTATAGAAGCGCTGCCGATTCGAGGGGGCTGGGCGCATGCCCGAAGTATTCCTTGCCAAGCACGTCGAACGAAAACTCGTCGGCGCCGCAACATTCCCACAGAAAATCGGCGTCCACCCCGGCTGCCACCCGCTGCGCCGCCTCGCCAAACGCGGCGAGCGCAGGCTGGTCGAAACGCAGCAGCACGGCGGACGCTTTGATCTTGCTGCGTTTGCCGTGCGGTGCTTCGACCTGCAGCGACGTGTCGTTGTCGGCGAGTATGGCGCCGACTTTGAACGTGCCTTCTTCTTCGTAAAAGACATTCATGCGGGGGAAAGAGAGGATGCCGCGCGAAACGCGGATTTGAGCGAGGCGCGGATTATAGCCTAAGGATGCGGGCCATCCGCACCGCCGCAGAATTCCATCACGCGGTCGAGATAATCGGCAAAATCGCTGAATCCGTGGTCACCGCCTGCAATCACCATCTGCGGCGCGCCGCGGTACATTTCCACCGCGCGGCGGTAGTCGAGCAATTCGTCGCCGGTCTCCACCATCAGCAGGTAACGCTGCGGAGTAATCGCAGCAACTTCGAGCGCGCGCAATTCGGCAACGTGCTGCAGCGTGAAATCGTATTCCTCGCCGGTGTGGAAATTTTTCTGGCGGCCGACGTGGCCGTCCAGCAACTCGTACGGCCTGACCGCCGGATTGACGAGCACCGCGCGCAGCGCGAATTTTTCGGCCAGCCAGGTCGCATAAAAACCGCCGAGCGAGCTGCCGACGAGAGCAGCTTGCGGATGCCTACGCGCGAGATCTTCGAGCAATTGCGCCGCCGCGGCAGGCGAATGAGGCAGTGCCGGCGCGAGAAATTCGCGCGCCCTGCCCAGCGCCGATAACCGGGCGTGCAAAAGTTGCGCCTTGGATGATGCCGGCGAGCTGTTGAAGCCGTGGATGTAAATGATCACGCGGTCACGCGCCGCGCAATGTCGAGCAACATCGTATCGTTGCCGCGCGCCGCGACCAGCGATAAGCCCTGAGGACAGCCGTTGAACTTTGCCAGCGGCAAGCTGATCTGCGGCAGGCGCGCGAGCCCGGCGATGCACAACAGGCTCATGGCGCGACCGCGAAATTCGTCGAGTTCTGCGGTCGGCGTATTGCGCAGCGGCGCTATCGCATGCACCGTCGGCAGCACCAGCACCGCGTTGTCCTTCAACAAGTCGGCCATGCGGCGTGCGATCTCTTCGCGCCGCTCTTGCAAAGGCGCTACTTCGCCCGCCGTTATCGTCGCCGCCCACTCAAAACGCTCGCGCACGCCGGGCCCGAGCCTGGGCTTCGCGCGTGCAATCCATACTGCGTGTTGCGCCCATGCTTCGGCGCCCTGCAGCTTGCGAAACACCTGAAACCACTGCGGCAAACCTTCTTTCGCCACGGTGACATTGCGTGGCTTGCCGAGCACCGCAATCACACGCTCCACCACCGGTTCAAATGCTTTTGCCACTGCATCGCCGAGCAGCGCAAACCCGTCCTGCGCGAACAGCAAGGCGCCCGGTGGGGGCGCGGCCTTGTCGTCGGCGAGCAAGACACGGCCGACGCGCTCCAGGAGCGCAGCATCCCGCGCAAACCAGCCAGCAACGTCGAAACTCGGCGCCAAAGCGCAGGCGCCGTCGAGCGAAAGGCGCCCGTGCGTAGGACGCACACCGAAAATTCCGCAAAAGGCCGCCGGCGCGCGCACCGATCCCCCGGTGTCGGAGCCGAGCGCGAAGTCGACCAGGCCGGCTGCGACCGCGGCGGCGGAGCCGCTCGACGAGCCTCCCGGTATGCGGCCGGGCGCGTTGACGTTCACTGGCGTGCCGTAATGCGGATTCTCGCCGTTCAGGCTGTAGGCAAGCTCGTCGGTGTGAGTCTTGCCGAGGATGTGCGCGCCGGCATCGAGCAGACATTGCACGGTTGGCGCGGTCCCCGCCGCCGGTCCGTGCGTGGCGAGCCAGTCAGGACTGCCGAAGCCGGTCTGGTGGCCCGCGATATCGTAAAGGTCCTTGATGCCGCAGGTCAGCCCCGCCAGCGGCCCGCTCGCCGCGCCCGCGACCTCGACATGAGTGTGGCGGCAGAATGCGCCAATGGTGTCGCGTTCGAGTATGTTTTGCATGCGTGCATTTTACTGCCAGCGCGAACTCCACGGTCGGCGCGACGGGCTGTGCTAACATTTCCGCATCCCGTCCTCTTTCCTGCTCGCCGAGCATGCGCATGGAAACCAAAACCGACGAACTGTTCGCCTATATCGAGCGCAACATCGCGCGCACGCTGGTCGACTGCACGACCTGCGGCAAGTGCTTCGATATCTGCCCGATGACAGGCTATTCGGACAAGCTAGCCGGCAAGACCGGCGGCGAAGTGGTGGCCGGCATACTCGGCATCCTGCGCGGTACCGCCGGCACCCCGGAAGCGGTGGAATGGACGCGGCTGTGCACGCAATCCGCGCGTTGCATACCGGCGTGTCCTGAAAATGTAAATCCCATGCTCATGCTGAGGCTCTCGCGCATCACTGCACTCGGCTCGACCGGCGGCGAAGCGCTGCTGCCGGACGGCAAGCGCGACCCCCATTTCTTCCGGCGCATCAATGCATTTTCTGCGCTGCAATTGTCGGACGCCGAAATCGCGGCGTGGCAACGCTAATGATGGGAGCAGTGAGCGAGCGCGTGGTTTTCTGGTACGGCTGCAATGCGATCCGCCACGGCGACATCATCCACAGCGCGATTGCGTTGCTGCGCGCGGTTGGCATCGAATCGGATCCGGCGGGCGGCCCGGCGTATTGCTGCGGCACGGCCAAGGACGGCAATCTCGCCGCCGCGGCCGGCATGGCGGCGCGCACGGTCGAGAAATTCAACACGTCGGGCCGCGACAAGGTTGTCACCTGGTGTCCGTCCTGCCATCGCCACATGGGTACCTTCATGGGCGGGACCAACACCATCAATTTCGAGGTGTCGCACATCACCGAGATGCTGCACGCGCGCCGCCACTTGCTGGCGCCGCTGCTCACGCATCCGCTCAACCGCAAGGTGGTGCTGCACACGCATAGCGGCTTTCACGAAGTCGACTCCAACCCGCTGGTCGCCGATCTGCTGCGGCTCATACCGGGACTCGAACTCGTCGTCGCCGATTACTCGGCGCCCGGCCATATGTGCTCGGCGCTGGCGCCGATTCCCGCGGCGCTGAAAGACGTCGTCCGCAAGTCAGTCGAGCTGTGCGCGGAAAACGGCAGCGACACCCTGGTGACCACATTTCACGCCTGCCAGCGGAATTTGTGCGGTCTCGCTACAACAGACAGCATAAAGGTGGTCAATTACGTGATCCTGCTTACCGCAGCGATGGGCATGGCACCGCCGGTTGACGAGTATGCGCAATGGAAGAATGCCGGGGCCGACGCCGCCATCATGGAGAGCATAGGCCCAGAGCGTATCGCGAAAATCGGCGCGGATTTTTTCGCCAAACAGGTCCTGCCTGAACTGCGCAAGCCGACCGAAAAGTAACACCGCGCACCACAGCCCAATTCATCCATGAGCATCAACTCGACGTGGGCCGCGCGCGGCATGGTGGTGGCGCCGCACTCGCTTGCCGCGCAGTCCGGCCTCGCGGTATTGCGCGAAAGCGGCAACGCGCTCGAAGCGATGGTCGCAGCGGCCGCGACGATCTCGGTCGTGTATCCGCACATGAACGGCATCGGCGGCGACAGCTTCTGGGTAATCCATGAGCCGGGTAAGCCGGTCATCACCATAGACGCCTGCGGCCGCTCCGCCGGTCGCGCCACGGTCGACTTCTATCGTCAGCACCAGGTCGACGCGATTCCGACGCGCGGGCCGCTCGCCACCAACACCGTTGCCGGCACCATTTCGGGCTGGGCGCTCGCGCTCGATTACAGCAAAAATAATTGGGCTGGACGCCTGCCCCTCGCGCGCCTGCTCGACGACGCGACGCACTATGCCGAGCACGGCATCGTCGTGACAAAAAGCCAGCACGCGAACACCGCCGCCAAGCTTGCCGAATTGAAAGACGTGCCGGGATTCGGTGAACGTTTTCTGGTCGATGGCCGGCTACCGGACGCAGGTTCGATGTTGAAACAGACGAAACTCGCCGCAACCATGCGCCAGCTGGCGAAATACGGGTTGGGCGATTTTTACGAAGGAGAGCTCGCGCGCTCCATAGCCGGCGAGCTCGCCCAGCTCGGCAGCCCGCTGCTGCTCGCCGATTTCGGCGGCCACAGCGCCGAACTGCGCGCGCCGGTCATGCTGAAGCACAGTCTCGGCACGCTTTACAACATGGCGCCACCGACTCAGGGCACGGCATCGCTGATGATACTCGGCATCCTCGACCAGCTCGGTCTCGACAAGGTCGCGCCCGACAGCGCCGATTACGTCCACCTGTGCGTCGAAGCGACCAAGCAGGCATTCCTCGTGCGCAACCAACACATCACCGACCCCGCTTTCATGACGGTCGACCCGCAGCAATTGCTGGATGCGCAGGCGCTCGCGACGCAAGCGGCCGCCATCAAACGCGGCCGTGCATTGCCGTGGGGCGCGCAAGCCAAACGCGGCGATACGATATGGATGGGCGCGATAGACCACGCGGGCCGCGCGGTGAGTTTTATCCAGAGCATTTACCACGAGTTCGGCAGCGGTGTGGTGCTCGCGGGCAGCGGCATCAACTGGCAGAACCGCGGCTGCAGCTTCTCGCTCGACGAGAGCGCGCTGAATGCGCTGAAGCCGCGGCGTAAACCGTTTCACACACTGAACCCCGCGCTGGCGCTGTTGAACGATGGCCGCGCCGTCGTCTACGGCACCATGGGCGGCGACGGCCAGCCGCAGACGCAGTCGGCGGTGTTCACGCGCTACGCGGTGTTCGGCCAGAACATGCAGCAGGCAATCACCGCACCGCGCTGGCTGCTGGGACGCACGTGGGGACAGGCGACCGACTCGCTGAAACTCGAAGCGCGCTTCGATCCGGCGCTGGTCACGGAACTGAAACGCCGCGGCCACGACGTCGAGATGCTGCAAGCCTTCGACGAAACCGCGGGACACGCGGGCGGCATCGCGCGTCATGCCAACGGCGCGCTCGAAGCGGGTTACGATCCGCGCAGCGACGGCGCCGCGGCCGGCTTTTAGCTGCCGCCCGGACAAAGCGGGCCTGCCGCGTAATTTTTACTTGCGGCACCAAACCCGCACCATTGCGGGTGTTTCCGCGCGTATGTGTGTCTCAACGCACATACGCCGTAAACCATCTCAAGTACTAATACACCATGCGGGCGTAATTGCAGGACTGCGCATCTGCATGCGTGCTTCTTTCTTCGTTCACCAAAATCCTCCAGGAGAACATATGAAAATATTTGCCGTAATACTCGTTGCTCTCAGCGCTCTTATGGCCGGCTGTGTCGTCGAACCGGATAACCGCAGCGGCGACCGTGACCGCGACGGCATTCCGAAGCGCGCCGACCGCGATCGCGACGGTGACGGCGTACGCAACAGCCAGGACCGCCGTCCGGACGATCCGCGCCGCTACTGAGTTTCGCGCCGCGATGCCGCTGCTCCTCGTCCATGGCGCACGCAGGCGTGAAGCAGGCAATTGCCGCGTGGCCGCGGCCGCCGCAGGATGACGCCGCGGGTTTGCTGCACGAACGCCATCGTCTGGCCGAGAAAGCGCGCCACCTGTCGCGCCGGCGCGAGTGTCTGCTTACGGATTGCGCCAGAAGCGTTCCATTTCCAGGTAAGTGAAGGACGCCGACCATGAGATCAGCACCAGGCCCGTCAGCGCCGCGGTGCCGGAAAGAAAACGGATCGGGCCCACCGGCGCCAAATCGCCGTATCCGAGCGTTGTGAAGGTGGTCGCCGAAAAATAGATGGCGTCGAGGAGGCCCATCTGGCCCACGAGATTCGTCCCCGTCCCGATGTGGCCGCAATCGGGCCATTGCACGAGCAGCCACAAGATCGCGCCGAAGATCCAGATTTCGGCGACGTGCAGCGCGATCACGGACAAGATGGTATACAGCACCTTGATGCGCTGCAGGCCGTGCGTGCGCCGCAAGTGCTGCGACAGGTAGATCAGCCCTTCGTAGTGAACAAGGACGGCGAGTGAAACCGCAATCAGCGTTGCGATAACCACCGCTGCGTTGGCGACCCAATTTGCATACATCGCAATTTCCGCGCTTTAGATGAACCGGTTAACCGATACTACGCATCGGCCGTTGATGCGGATTTGATCCAAATCAAGTCTGCAGTCGTGAACTGCCGTGAATGCGCCGCACCTGCAGCGCGGCACCGAGCAGAAACAGCACAAACAACCCCACAGCCACCACTTTCAGTTCTGGCGCGGCGGATTTCGGCAAACCCGGCGAAATCATGCTGCGGCTCAACGGCCGCCGGTCGCACAGTTCCACGCAGGCGCTCGTCGAGCGCCTGCAGCGCGTGGCGCGCGCCGCGCAACCGGTCAAAAAAATTCGTCGTTCGCGCTAAAAGCGTGTGATATTTTAGGCCAATCCCAATTGCCTGAAAGAATCCCATGCTTCGTTTTGCCACGCTGCTGCTGATTGCGTCTGTAAACTTCGCCGCGCAGGCAGAAAATTATCCGTCGCGCCCGATCCGCTGGATCGTGCCGGTGCCCGCGGGCAGCAGCGGCGACTTCGTAACGCGCATCGTCACCCAGAAAATCGGCGAAGCCTGGGGCCAGCAGATCATCATCGACAACCGGTCCGGCGGTGCAGCGGTCATCGGCAGCGACATCATCGCCAAAGCGTCGCCCGACGGCTACACGTTCGGCACGCTGCTCACGCCGCACGTCGTCAACCCGTCGGTGCTTAAAAATCTGCCGTACGACACGCTGCACGATTTCACGCCGATAACGCTGATGGTCACGGTGCCCAATGTGATGACCATGCATCCCGGCGTGCCCGCCAATACGCTGAAGGAAGTCATCGCGCTCGCCAAGGCGAACCCGGGCAAATACAACTATGGGACGCCGGGAACTCTGACGTCGGGACATCTCTCGATGGAAATGCTGAAGCTCGCCGCCGGCATCGACATCACTTACGTTCCGTACAAAGGCGGCGCGCCGGCGATCACGGACTTGATCGGCGGACAGATCCAGTTCCTCATCAGCGGGCCGCCGGGCGTGCTGCCGCATATCAAAAGCGGCCGCCTCAAAGCCATCGGGACCACGTCCCTGCAGCGCCTGCCGTGGCTGCCGGACACGCCGACCTTCGCCGAATCGGGGCTACCGGGTTACGACACTTACGGTTGGTACGGCGTGTTCGCGCCCGCAAAAATTCCGCGGGAAATCGTGACCCGGCTGCAGGCGGAAATCGCGCGCGTGCTGAAATTACCCGACATCCGGGAGAAATTCGCCACACAGGGTGCGATTCCGATTGGCAATACGCCGGAAGAGTTCGCGGCCTACATCAAACGCGAGATGGGCGTGTGGGGAAAAGTCGCGCGCCAGGTCGGGCTGAAGGCGGATTGAGGGACGGGAAAGAGAATGCGGAGAGAGGAAGAAGCAGGAGAGACGATAGTCGGGCTTTTCCCTCCTCTCGTCTCTCGCCTGGCGTCTCTCGGCGAGAGCCTACCTCGCGTGCATGGTATCCAGGTCGCAATCAATGGCGCGGGCATCGATCGGTTGCCCGTCGGCGCCATTGCTGTGGGAAAGCTGTTCGTTCGCCCGCACGAAGCGGTGATCGTTCTGCGCCTGCAGGCGCTGCGCCGTGACTTCGTCGACTTTCCGGATTTCTTCCCAGCGGCCTTCACGGGCCAACTGCGCGCGCAATCTGGTGTCCTGCATTCTTAACTGCATGTCGGCGACGCTGGAGGCGCCGCTTTCGGCCGCTTTGCTGTCGATGGCTTGCGCTGCGGTAGCGGCCAGCGACAAAGCCGCTGCAAAGAGTACTGCTGTCAGTATGGATTTCATTTATTTCGCCTCGTTTCGCCCGGACCGCGGGCGCTTCTGTATGGAGACGATAGTCGCCCTTAACGGGGACGCGGTATGTGGGCCAGCGCGCTTAGTGGAAAATAATCCGCCGCTGCCGGCCGCCCTTCAGACAAGATTGTGCGGGTGCTCGACCAGTTCCTGGTAAATCAGGCTGTGCAGCGTCGCAACGTCGTTGGGTTTCAGCTCGCTGAATTCGATGCCCAGCCGCCAGGCTCCTTCCGCTTCCTGCGTGTCCGGTTTGGCCGAGCGTATGACCGCCTGCAGCGCCAGCGGCGTATCCGTGCCGTATATGTTCAGCGTGAACGACAGCGCTATCGTCGTGCCCGTTTCGCCCAGGCTTGCGCCGGCGCGAACCTCGGCACCCGTCGCGCTGAGATTCGAAATGACGGCCGCAACGGGATTGCCGGTGACGACGGCGGCAATGTGGGTCTTGATGCGCCGCGAATTGCGGATGATTTTGCCGACGATGTTTTTCGGAAACGACAGGTGCAGGTAATCAAAAGGCAGCTTGATGATCTTGTTCACGTAAGCGGTGAAGCCGAACGCATTCTGCCCGCTGAACACGCGAACCGCGACCTGGTCGCCTTCGATCAGGGGCGGACGCCACTGGCCTGCCGGCGGTGCGCCGACAATCAATGTCACGCCTTCGACATAGCCGATCAGCGGCACGACGCTGCGATTGCCGCTCACGGTAGACGGCGGCGAAAGCTGCAATTTATCGCCGACCGCGAGGCGCATGTCCTGGAAGAGAAACCGGTGCGCGCCGTCGTCTGTCGACGGCGCAGTCGCCTGAACGACAGCGGGTTCCGGATTCTGTACCGCGACTGCATCCACGAGCGCACACCTGAAGCTGCCGAGTTGCACGGCGGAAGCCAGTTTATACGACAGATTGCAGGATTTCTTTAGGCGCCAGGCACGCCCTCGCGCCCTCCCGGCCCCACCCTAGTAATGCGGGTCGTACATGGTCGCGTTGGCCTGCGCAAGCAGATCTGCGGGCTCTTTTACCGTGGCGATGCCGCGCCGGTGGGCAGTCTTGGCAAATCCTGCTGCGATGTGCGCCGAGACTTCGCGCACGCGGCTCAACGACGGATAGAGGCTGCCCTGCGCCAGGTCTGATTCGGTGGTGAGGCTCGCCAGCGTATGCGCCGACCCCATGAACATTTCGTCGGTGATGTGTTTGGCTTTGCTCATCACCGCGCCGAGCCCGATGCCGGGGAAAATATACGAGTTGTTACCCTGCCGCGGCACGAAAGTCTTGCCGTTCAGCGTTACCGGATCGAACGGGCTGCCGCAAGCGAACAGCGCGCGGCCGCCAGTGTGGCGGTAGGCCTCTTCCGCCGTGCACTCCGATTGCGAAGTGGGGTTCGACAGCGCAAATACGATGGGGCGTTCGTTGAGCTTCGCCATCTCTTCCAGCACTTCTTTGGTGAACGTACCGCCCACCGCGGATACGCCTATGATCGCCGTCGGCTTTAACGCGCGCACCGCTTCGAGAAAACCCGTGACCTGCTGGTGGTCGTGCGCGTACGGCAGCTTGTGATGGACGAGGTCGGTACGCGACTTGACCACCAACCCCTTGCTGTCGAAGAGCCAGCAGCGGTTGCGCGCGGCTTTTTCGTTCAGTCCCTGCGCCACCATCGCTGTCGACACCAGATCGGCGATGCCGGTCGCCGCTTCGCCCGCGCCCAAAAACAGGACGGTCTGGTCCTGGATGTTCTGGCCGGTGATGCGTAGCGCGGAGAACATGCCGGCGAGCGCGACGGCCGCGGTGCCTTGTATGTCGTCGTTGAAGACGCAGGCGCGGTCGCGATATTTTTCCAGCAGCCGGAATGCGTTCTGATTGGCGAAGTCTTCGAACTGGATGACCACGCCCGGAAACACTTCCTGCGCGGCGGTCATGAATTCTTCCACCAGGTCGTCGTAGGCCTGGCCGCGCAGCCGGCGCTGGCGCTGGCCCATGTAAAACGGATCGACCAGCAGTTCGCCGTTGTCGGTGCCGGTGTCTATCATTACCGGCAGGCACAGCGAAGGATGCACGCCGGCGCAAGCCGAATAGAGAGCGAGCTTGCCGACCGGGATGCCCATGCCGTTGGCGCCCAGATCACCGAGACCCAGGATGCGCTCGCCGTCGGTGACGACGATGAGTCCGGCGCGATGCGGCCAGTTGCGCAGCATTTCAGCGATGTGCCCGCGGTCGTTCGGCGTGATGAAGATGCCGCGCGGGCGCTGGAATATCATGCCGAACTTCTGGCACGCGAGGCCGACGCCGGGCGTGTAGATGATGGGCTGCATCTCGTCGATGTGATCGATGATGACGCGGAAAAACAGCGCCTCGTTGCGGTCGTGCAGCGCATTCAACGCGATGTATTTCTCGAGCGAGTCGGGCAAACGCTGCAGCGAGCGCATGAAACGCGCAACCTGCTCCTCCTGCGTCGAAATATGCGGCGGGAACAGCCCGCGCAAGCCCAGTTCGTTGCGTTCCGCTTCGGTAAACGCGCTGCCCTTGTTCAGCAGCGGGTCGCGCAAGAGCGCCACCCCCCGCCGCTTCTCGGTTTGGGGGATATTTTTCCTGGGGGCACTCATTAAAACTCCTCTTGTATACTTGCAGGTATATGCCATTATTCCACAGTCGATGAACCAACCGGGGGATGGCATGAAAGTTTTTTTTGACAACATCGCGCGCGTTCGAAGCGGCAGGCATACGTCCGGTGCCGGGCGCATTCATCGCCGGCTCGATCATCGCTTTCATTTTCATGCGCCGGCGGTCGAGGGACGCCGAATTGCCCGGCGCCGGCGGTCAGATGGGCGCAGCGATGCCGATGGACGTGTCGTTCAAAACCGGCGTGTCGCCGACTGACAGCATGTCGCTCACCGTCGACGTCACCGCCGCAGTCATGCCGCATATCCGCGCCGGCGACCAGATCGCGGCGATCAAATTGTTGCGTGCGAGCGCGGGCGTGGACCTCAAGACCGCGCAGCAGATCGTCGACACCATCAGGGCGTCGCCGCTGGCGCGGCAGTAAACCAGGGACATTCACCATGCGTAGCGAGATCACCGTCATAACAGCCCTTGCAGCCGTGCTGTGTGCCACCGGCACACACGCGCAAGTCGACTACCCGTCCAAACCGATCAGGATCATGATCGGTACCGCAGCCGGCGGCGGCAGCGACCTGATGGCGCGGCTCGTCGGCCAGCGCCTGACGCAAGTGTGGAATGCCGTCGTCGTGGTCGAACCGCGTCCCGGCGTCGGCGGCAATATCGCGGCCGAGTACGTGGCGAAATCGCCGCCCGACGGTTACACGTTATATGTTTGCTACGGCACGCATACCGTCAATCCGAATCTCTACAAGTTGAACTACGACGCGATCCGCGACTTCGCGGCGGTGACGCTCATCGCACGGCAATACAACGCGTTGGTGGTGCATCCGTCGATACCGGCGCGCTCGGTGAATGAGCTGGTCGCACTGGCAAAGAAAAATCCCGGCAAGATGAACTACGCTTCTTCCGGCAGCGGCAGTCCAACCCATCTCGGCATGGAGCTGTTCAAAATCAACGCGCAAATCGATCTCACGCACATACCGTACAAAGGCGCGGCACCCGCGCGCATCGATCTCCTCGGCGGCCACGTCGACGTGATGTTCGACGTGCTGCGCACGGCGCTGCCGTACCGCGAAGCCGGCCGCACGCGCATGCTTGCCGTCGCCAGCCAGCAACGCTCGTCTCTCGCGCCCGACCTTCCCACCATGGCGGAAGCCGGATGGAAAGGCATCGAAGTCCTCACCTGGCACGCGCTGTTGGCGCCCGCCGGCACGCCGGCGGCCATCGTCGAACGGCTGCAGACGGAAATCCAGCGCGGCCTGCTGGCGCCCGCGTCAAAAGAAAAGATGGCCGCGGATGGCGTGGAACTGGTGGCGGGCACGCCCGGCGAGCTTGATGCATTCATGAAGGCCGATATGACCAAGTGGGGCGGCGTCATCAAGACCGCGAAAATCCGGCCGGACTAAACAGCGCGTAAGGACTCTGCAGGCTCGCGGCGCGGCGGGTGAAATAGTTTTTATCGTTTCCGGAGGTAGCCGGGAGCCGGTTGCAGTCTTTTCACTGCAACGCGATGCCAGCGTCCTTCACAATCTTCGCCCACTTCAGCACTTCGGCTTTGATGAATGCCGCGAACTCCTCCGGCGTGCTCGCCACCACTTCGGAGCCCGCGGCCAGCACGCGCTCGCGCACGTCCGGCGTTTTGAGTATGGCAACGATCCGGGCGTTGAGGGTTGCAACGATCGCGCGCGGCGTGGCGGCCGGCACTACCATGCCGTACCAGACGCTGACGTCGAAGCCGGGCATGCCGGATTCCGCGATGGTCGGCACCTCCGGCAGGTCTGTAAATCGCTTGAGCGACGTCACGGCAATCGGCTTGATCGTCCCCGCCTTGATATGCTGCTGCACCGGGCCCAGTCCGCTGACCATCGTGACGTCGACGTGTCCACCCAATAACTGAATGAGGGCCGGCGCGCCGCCATTGAACGGAATGTCGGTCATCTGGATACCCGCCAGCGATTTCAGCGATGCGCCGGCCAGCAGCGTCGAACTGCCGGATGACGCGAAGTTGATCTTTCCCGGATTCGCCTTGGCATAGGCCACCAGCTCCCGGAAATTCTTGGGCGGAAAGCTCGCGTGCGCCATCACGATGTACGAATATGCGGCGACCTCGGTGATGGGCGCGAAATCCTGCACCGGGTCGTACGCGATTTTCTTGTACAGGCTCGGATTCAGCACAAGCGCGGCGCTCGTCACCACGCCGACCGTGTAGCCGTCCGGCGTTGCGCGCGCAATGGATTCGGTTCCCACCAGGCCGGCGGCGCCCGGCCGGTTTTCCACGACGACCTGCTGCCCCAATTTCTCGGACAGGCGCTGCGCGATGATGCGCGAAACGATGTCGGAACCGCCGCCGGTCGGAAACGGGGCGATCATGCGCACGGGCTTGCTCGGGTAGTTTTGCGCAGCCGCGATGCCGCATGCGCTGCACAGCGCCAGAGCGGTGATTGCTGCCTGGTGTATTAGCGTTGTCATTTTGCTGCCTCTTACATCATGGATTTGCCGCCGTTGACGTCGATGATCACGCCGGTGATGAAACTGGCGTCCCCGGACGCGAGGAAGGCGACGACACTGCCGACTTCCTCGGGCCTGCCCATGCGGCCCAGCGGTATCGGTTCAAGTATCTTGCGCTGCTTGTCCTCTGAAGCCTCCGCCATGCGCTCAGTCACTCTGCCGGTCATGATGCCGCCGGGAGCGATGGCATTCACGTTGATGCCGAACTCTCCAAGTTCGCGCGCGAGCTGGCGCGTGAAGCCGATGACGCCAGCCTTGGCGCCCGCGTAAGATACGACCGAGAAAGGGCTGATGCCGCGGCCGGCGGTCGACGAGAGATTCACGATCTTCGCGTTCTTCTGCTTCTTGAGATGGGGCACGGCGCTGCGGCAGCACAAGTACGCGCTTTTCAGATTGAGATCGACGACGGCGTCCCAGTCTTCTTCCTTGAGATTTTCGATAGACACGGGATCGCGGCCCTTGCCGGCGTTGTTGACCAATATCGTCAGCTTGCCCAACTGCGCGACCGCAGCGGCGATGGCTGGCTCGACCTGCTTCGATTGCGTGACATCTACCCGGTAGTAAAAGCATTTGCGGCCCAGCTGGGCAACGGCTGCGGCGACTTCGCGGACAGCATCGCTCTTTTCGTCGTCGAGATCGAAAATCGCCACGTCGGCGCCGTCGCGGGCCAGCGCCAATACCGCGGCGCGTCCGATGCCGCGCACGCCCCCCGTTACGATTGCCGCGCCACCTGCCAGTCGCTGCGAAGTCATAGATTCCTTTCCGATTCGAGAACAGGCATCTTAATTGAAGTGCGCCTGCCGTGGCAGACGGTGCGGCTTCCCGTCTCTCGCGGCGGCTTTGGCGGGACAATGTTATAAAGGCAACACTACAAACTTGGGTGAATTTTGTGACCGCGGTAAATATTGAGCACTAGGACACGCATCGCGCCCGGCAACGCCGCGTTCACCGGCTACTGGGTCGCCGAAACCCTGCTCTCTCTAGGCCAGGAAATTTTCCAGGTCGCGGTCGCCTGGCAGGTTTACGAGCTCACCGGCAGCGCGCTGAGCCTCGGCTTGATCGGGCTCGCGCAGTTCCTGCCGCAGTTTCTGCTGGCACTCCCCGCCGGCCACGTTGCGGACAATTTCGACCGCCGGCGCGTTTCCCTCCTGTGCCAGCTCGTCAAGTTCGGGTCGGTGGCGCTGATTGCAGCGGGCAGCTATACAGGTGCAGTCCCGGTCGCGATGCTCTACGCCTGCACCTTCGCGTTTGGCGTTGCAAATGCTTTTCAGTCGCCTGCCCTACGCGCGCTGATGCCGACGCTGGTCGAGCGCAGCGAATTCGCTCAATGCATCGCATGGACGGCAGGCGTGAAGAAAGCCGCCACCATCGCCGGCCCCGCGCTGGGCGGACTGATTTACCTGCTGGGCGCGGTTGCTGCATACGGGGCAGGCGCGCTGTGCTTTCTCGGCGCCGGTATTCTGCTGGCGCGCATACGCCTCGCGCAAAGCGCCGTGCCGACGCGCGAGCCGATGACGATGGAGTCGCTGTTCGGCGGCATCGCTTTTATCCGCAAGCGGCCGGTGATCCTCGGTGCGATGTCGATCGATCTGTTCGCCGTGCTGTTGGGCGGCGCGACTGCGATGCTGCCGATTTACGCACGCGACATACTCGAAGTCGGTCCGGCCGGCCTCGGCCTGCTGCGCGCCGCACCTGCGATTGGTGCGGTGGTGGTTTCACTCATGCTCATACGCATCACGCTCGACCATCGCGTTGGCCGCGTCCTGTTTGCCTCGATAGCGGTGTTCGGCGCCGCCACCGTAGTGTTCGGCCTGTCGCATTCCTTCGCGCTGTCGTTCGCCGCCCTCGTCGTGCTCGGCGGCTCCGACATGGTGAGCATGGTGATCCGCCAGTCGCTGGTGCAGTTGCAGACGCCCGAAGGCATGCGCGGCCGCGTCGGCTCGGTGCATTCGATCTTTACCGGCTCCGCGAACCAGCTTGGCCAGTTCGAGTCGGGCGTAGTCGCGGCCTGGCTCGGCGCCGTGGCGTCGGTTGTCACGGGTGGACTGGGCACGCTATTGGTCGTCGCGCTGTGGATTCGCTGGTTTCCGGAATTGTGGAACGTCGATCGTCTCGCCGCGCCGGACGACAAAGACGAATCATCCGGTCCGCGCTAGTCTAAACTCGCGTTCAACCGAATCCCCTGTGGAGCCGCCGTGGAATCCCGCCTCGAAGAAATAGAAGCCAAGCTGAGCCTGGCTGAAGACATGCTCGAAGAACTGAACAAGACCGTTTATCGCCAGCAGTCGCAGATCGAACAGTTGCAGCGTGAACTGGCGGCGCTGCGCGATCAGGCAAACTCGGCGTCCGCCGATCCGCAGGATCCGCGCGAGGAAATCCCGCCGCACTACTAGCTGCTGTCTCTCAATCAATTTGGAACCGCCGATGAACGCAGATAATCTGAGAGGGCTTGTCATCGGTTCCAAGTCAGGTCTGGAATTATATCGGCGTTAATCGGCGTTCATCGGCGGTTGCTTGTCCGACTGCACAGTTTGGACTGCTTGACTGCAATGCCGCGGTAAAGGTAGCTTCGACGGTTCACAAATCCAATCGGATTTTTCTGCCAGGAGTTCACAGTGTACGAAGGCTTCAAAAAGTTCGACATCCAGACCAGCGACCCGCAAGTCAAAATCCACGGCGTCATCGGCGGCAACGGCCCGCCCCTGCTGCTTTTGCACGGCAACCCACTCACGCACGTGCACTGGCATATCGTCGCGCCGCTGCTGGCGAAGGATTACACCGTGGTGGCCACCGATCTGCGCGGCTACGGCGACAGCGGCAAGCCGCGCGGCCTGCCCGACCACAGCAATTACACCTACCGCCGCATGGGCGAAGACCAGTTCGACGTGATGAGCCATCTCGGCTTCGACAAGTTCTACCTGGGCGGCCACGACCGCGGCGGGCGCGTCGCCTACCGCATGGCGCTCGACAAGCCCGAGCGCGTGCTGAAGCTTGCGACTTTCGACATCATTCCCACGCACTACATCCTCACCCACATCACGCGCGAGTGGGCGGTCAACTCCTATCACTGGTTCTTCATGGCGCAGCCTTACGACATTCCGGAGAAATTCTTCGAGGGCAAGGAGCGCTACTACATCGACAAGAAACTCACCGCCATGGGCATCGGCAAGGGCGGCTTCACCGAGGAGACGCTCGCCGAATACCGGCGCTGCTGCACCGCGGAGAACCTGCACGCGGTGTGCGAGGACTACCGCGCCGGCGCGACGCTCGACTTCGAGATGGACGAGGCGGACCTCAAGGCAGGGCGCAAGATCCAGTGCCCGACGCTCGTCACCTGGGGCGCGAAAAGCCACACCGACAAATGGTTCGACGCGCGCGCCGCGTGGCCGATTTACGCGGCGAACATCAAGAAGTTCGTTCCACTGCCGTGCGGGCACTATCCGGCGGAACAGGTACCGGACTTGGTCTACATCGAGTTGAGTGCGTTTTTAAAAGCCTGAAGCGATTTTAAAAACAATTTGGAACCGCCGATAAACGCGGTGAACGCAGATAAACTCAAGAGAGTTGAAGTTGGTTCCAGGTCAGGTCAGAATTTATATCGGCGTTAATCGGCGTCCATCGACGGTTGCTTGTCGGTGTCGTGTTTTAGAGTTGGCTTTAGAAGCGGCTCTCAAAATCAATTTGGAACCGCCGATGAGCGCAGATGAACGCAGATAAACTCAAGAGAGTTGAAGTCGGTTCCAGGTCAGGTCTGGATTTATATCGGCGTTAATCGGCGTCCATCGGCGGTTGCTTGTCGGTGTCGTGTTTTAGAGTTGGCTTTAGAAGCGGCTCTCAAAATCAATTTGGAACCGCCGATGGACGCAGATAAGCTCAAGGGATTCCGCGTCGGTTCCAGATCAGGTCTGGATTTATATCGGCGTTAATCAGCATCCATCGGCGGTTGCTTGTCCGAGTTGTGCTTTTGAGATGCCTTCTAAGCGGGAAACGTCATCTTCTTCGTGACCGGATTGACGTAACCGCCCCACAGCACCATGGTCCTGTTGCGGTTGGGATCGCCGCACACCACGATGTGAATCACGTCAGGACTCGGCACTACCCGCACCAGGTCATCCGGCCCCACCAGGTATTCCTTCGGATAAATGCCGCGCTCCACCGCATCGGGAATCGTGAACGCCTCGGAGTGCCCGTACTTGAGTAGGAACTCAAGCTCGCGGTACGTGACCCGCGCATGCTCGTAGATATATTCGCGGATCATCTGTTTCGTGTAGCCGGCACCGGCCAGTGCTTTTGCTACCGACGGGGCCATCAGGATCGTGACCATATTCTTGAAACCCCGCGGCCCGCGTTCCGCAAACCGGGCAAGGCAGGGTTTCTTGGTCAGTTCGATACTGAGGAATTCAAGCGCGGTCTGCGCCGCCGTCTTGTCGGGCGTGCCGTAGATCGCCGGCGCCCAGCCCCAGGTCACGCTCGCGCATGCAGTCACCGTGCTGTCTTCTTTCTTGAAGCCCTGCTCGACGTGGAACGGATCCCACGGGTTCTCGTCGTCGTTTTCGGCCACCGTGAAACTCTGCGGGTAACCGAACGTGCCCATGTAGTTGCGGCCCGGCCGGTAGCCGGCGATGTTCTTGATGATCAGGCCCATGGCGCGGCCGATAGCCGGGTTGTTGCCTTTCGAAATCAGGTGCGCGCCGCTCTCTATGCCCATTTTTTTGACGGCAGGCCCGTTGACGAGCAGGAAAGGAAATACGCCCCACGTCGTGCCGATATTGGCGAGGTTGTAAGTGTTGTCCGCGATCGCCTCGACCAGCGCGATCAAGAGCGGCATGCATTCAGGGCTGCAGCCCGCCATCACGCCGTTGGCCGCGATGTTCCGCGGCGTCGCCACCAGGTTGGCCTGCGGCAGCACCGCGATTTTTTCATCCGGCGCGCGGTCGGTGTGTTTCAGGAACGCTTCGACGCGCTCTTTGGTCGGCGGGATGATGGGCAACTCGTCCGTCCAGCCCTGGTTGCGAAAGTATTCGTTGACGTCTTCGAAGCTGCCTTCATAAATGATTTCGGCGGCCTTGCGCGCAACGGCAGGCGCTACGCCGCTGCCGCCATCGCGCGGCTTGGTCAGATGATCGACGATGCGGCCGAACAGGACGTCCTCTACATTCTTGATGACGAGCTCTTCGGGATGCACACCCACCGTGCCCGGGTACTCGCCTATCCTCACGTCGGCCATGCCTTCGGCCTTCGCCATCGCCTTGGCGATGGTCGTAAACCCGGTCGTGGTGATCACCACGCTGGGGATCCCCGCTTTTTCCAACTCTACCGCCGGCCTCACCGAGGACGGAGTGCAGGTCCCTCAACCCCCGTTGCCGGTGATGATCGCGTCGACGCCTTTCAGCTTCGCGAGCTCCGCGATCTCTTTGGCGATCTTCTTTTGCGACTCCGCGTCCCCGCCCACGTACACGATCGGAAATTCGGTGAAGGGAATTATTTTGACGTTCTTGTATTTTTCCTTGAACAACCGGCGATACGTCTGAAACATCAGCTCGCCTTTGAAGTGGTTGTTGTACACCTCGCCGATGGTCTTGCCGTCGAGCGTGTCGAGATGGCGGGCGACGTTACTGATCGCGCCTTGCGGCAGCCCCTCGGGGCTGATTACGCCCATGACTTCTTTCATTTGATGCTCCTCGTTGCTTTGCGACTAACAGATCTGCGACTTTATCACTTTTCGCTATTTTTCTTCGGGGTGGCTTGGGAGTGATCACTTGGTGGGGATTCATGGTGCCGGCCGGAACTCCTGCCGACGTTGTTGCGAAGATCAGCGCCGACACCGGGCGTGTTCTGAAACTGCCTGAGGTCAGCGTCAATCTGATTGCGCAGGGACTATATCCCGCCCCGTCCACCCCCGAGCAGTTCAATGCTCATATCCGCTCGGAGATGGGGCGATATGCAAAGATCGTGAAAGAAGCGGGGATCAAGGCGGACTAAAAGCCGAGAGGCGAGAAGCGTGCTTCGCCGAGAGACGCCGGGGGAGAGACGAGAGACGTAAAAGCATTAAATCACCGTCTATCGTCTATCCTGCGACTTCGACTCTCTGGGTCCTAAAACGCCGTCTATCGTCTATCCCGCTTCTTCGTCTTTCCCAATTTCCCAGGCCGCGCCCGGGAAAAATCAGGCTTTCTTCGCCCACGCTATACAGTAGGCCTGCGGAGCGATTTCATTGTCACCCGGGAGGATCTTGCATTCGCCCGGCCC
>CAMBSS010000025.1 GCA_945870465.1 Bordetella parapertussis
TCAAACCAGGTATCACCTTCTCGCAGCTCGATGCGCTTGCCACTGCTATGAGCGATAATCAAGCCGCAGAGCGACTCAACAACGCACGCGTTGCGCTGTTTAAAACCATTTTTAACCGATCGAAAACGGCAGCCTGAAACCACTCAAAACCAGCCCCGTTCAGACTCATAGTTGGATTGGAATGTACTGTCATGCGGTGACAGGCACAGACATTGCAAATCATCGCCCCAAAAATCGGGACATATCACATTCGCGAAAATTCACGCTCGCCAGGCAGTTACAGATCCGGTTCCCGCGTTGGCAGGTGGAGCTGCATTGGTGCCGACTAAAGTTAGTTTACGCTCCATGGCGGGAGCGTGAAGCATAGGCCTATGACCCTGCACATACCTCGCGTATCATTACTAGATGCATTGATAACACTAGGTTTTGAATAGAAAGTGACGTATTCCGGTCGCTCTGCAAAAACAGGGCCTTCGCAGTTCGAAAAATCTATGGATTTTCTTCCGATACTACTCGATATCCGTGCGCAACCGTGCTTGATAGTTGGCGGCGGCGAGGTCGCAGCGCGCAAGGCCGCGCTTTTGCTCCGCGCCGGCGGACAGGTCACTGTCTTAGCTCCGGTGCTGCACGCCGCCTTCAATGACTATGTTGCCGCACGCAAAGTCGCGCATTACGTCGCGAGTTTCAACGCTGAGGACGTAACCGAATATGCAGTTGTCATCGCCGCGACCAACGATGATGCCGTCAACCGCGAAGTAGCCGCCGCCGCCAAAGCGCGGCACATCCCAGTGAATGTAGTCGATCAGCCCGCACTTTGTTCGTTCATCCTGCCCTCGATCATTGACCGCTCGCCGGTGATTGTCGCGGTGTCGAGCGGCGGCGTGTCACCGGTACTTGCGCGCCTGCTGCGTGCGCGACTGGAAACCTTGATCCCGGCGGGCTACGGGAGGCTCGCCGCGCTGGTGGGTTCGTTTCGCGACCAGGTCAAGATTCGCTTCAAGCCAGCGGAGAGGCGCCGCTTCTGGGAACGTGTGCTGCAAGGCCCGATCGCCGAACTGGTATTCGGCGGGCGCGATCAGGACGCGCGCAAAGCGTTGCGGCTAGCGATCGACGACCCGCGCCTCACGTTGCACGGCGGCGAGGTCTATCTGATAGGCGGCGGCCCCGGCGATCCGGATTTGCTGACTTTCCGCGCGCTGCGCTTGATGCAGCAGGCCGATGTAGTGGTGTACGACCGCCTGGTGTCGCAACCGGTACTCGACCTGGTGCGCCTGGAAGCAGAGCGCATCTACGCAGGGAAGGAACGCGCGTCGCATACGCTGCCGCAAGAGGACATCAATCACTTGTTGGTACGCCTTGCCAAGAAAGGCAAACGCGTCGTGCGACTGAAGGGCGGCGATCCTTTCATCTTCGGACGCGGCGGCGAGGAGATTGCAACGCTTATGGACGAGGGCATTCCGTTCCAAGTGGTGCCCGGCATCACCGCCGCTGCCGGCTGCGCGTCTTACTCGGGGATTCCGCTTACCCACCGCGATTATTCGCAGTCGGTGGTGTTCGTCACCGGCCACCTGCAGGACGGCAGCATGAATCTGAACTGGACAGTGCTCGCCCAACCGCGCCAGACCATCGTGTTCTACATGGGCCTGCTCGGCATCGACATTCTGTGCCGGGAACTCGTCGCGCACGGCCTCGCGCCGACCACGCCGGCGGCACTTATACAACAAGGCACGACTCCGCAGCAACGCGTACTGACCGGCGATCTCGCCACGCTGCCCGAGACCGTGCGGCAAAGCGACGTCAAGGCGCCGACGCTGATCATAGTGGGCGACGTGGTGCGCCTGCGCGACAAGCTCAACTGGTTCGAGTCTGCCGCGTAAAGTTCAAATACCGCGTCGTGCCGGCGCCGGCGCCGGCGTGATTAAGGCGGGCCTTTGCGTTTTCCCAGG
Source organism: Bordetella parapertussis (assembly GCA_945870465.1). Next base: position 1,947 of record CAMBSS010000025.1, read on the forward strand.
CCGTGCTCAACGGCGAGCACCGCCGCCTTGACGCGCGAATCGACCCCGAGTTTGCGTAAGATAGCCTTCACGTGCAGCTTGACGGTGCCATCGGTGATGTTGAGCGCTTTCGCGATCAGCTTGTTGCTCAGGCCTTTGGCGACTTGTTCGAGAATTTCCATTTCACGCCGCGTGAGGTCGACAAACGATATGCTGGGGGGCGCAACCGCGTCGCCCGCACCGCCGTCGTTGCGCACGATGCGCGCGAGCGTGCCGAGCAACTCCTTGGCCATTACGTTCTCGCCGCGCAGGGCGGCTTCGAGCGCTGGCACCAGTTCTTCCGGCTCCATGTCCTTTAACAGATAACCCTGCGCGCCGGCGCGCAAGGCGGCGCTCAAATCCGCGTCCTCGCTGCTCATCGTCAGCATCAGCACCGGGGTGCTGACGCCGTGCACACGCAAACTGATCAGGGTCTCGATGCCGTCTTTTCCCGGCATCCGCATATCCAGCAGGACAATGTCCGGCTTCAACTCGAGCGCGCGGCGCACACCCTCGTCGCCGGAGCCGACTGACGCGATCACTTCGACGCCACGGCTGCGCAGCAATCCCTCGATGCCCTTGCGCACCAGCGCGTGATCGTCGATCAACAGCACGCGCATTTCAAATCCGCGGCTGCTGGTCGCGCGCCGCGGGCGGCGGCGCGGTAAACATCAGCACGATGCGCGTGCCTTCCTCGGGCTCGCTTTCGATCACCAGCTGGCCTGGCAGGCGCGCAGTGCGTTCCTGCATGATGGACAAACCCACGTGCTCGCCCGCGGCGCCGACGGTGGCCCCGGCCATGCCCAGGCCGTCGTCTTCGATCAACACGGTATAAAAATCGTCCTCGTTGTTGAATAAAATTCGCGCATTGCGCGCACTGCTGTGCTTGCGGATGTTGGTGAGCGCTTCCTGAATAATATAGAACACCTGCACCTCCTGCGCGGGCGTCAGATTATGTGCCGCGCATTCGTTCTGGAAAAACGTCGCGATGCCCGTCTCCTGCTGGAAGCGCTGGACCATGCCGGCGATCGCCGGCGCAAACCCCTCATCACCGATTCGCAACCGGAAGTTGGCGAGCAGATCGCGCAGGTTGGCGTGCGCCTCGTCCATCGCTTGCCGCAGGTTGCGGATCTCACTCTCGGCGGCGCTGACGTCTTTGCGCTGCAGCGACTCGTCCATCATCGTGAGCTGCAGGCGCATGCTGATCAGCGCCTGCGCCAGCGAATCGTGCAATTCATTGCCGATCAGCGTGCGCTCCTCCATCAGGGCGAGGCGTCGCGCGTCGTTGTCCAGGCGCGCTTTTTCGAGGGCGAGCCCCAGATGGCGGCCGACGCTGATTAAGAGATCGTGCATGTCCTCGCCCATCGCCGCCAGCGGCCGGTCCAGGAACAGGTTATAGACGCCCAATATGCGATCCCGGTATTGCACCGGCACCACCACGAACTCCTGGCAGTCGCGCTCGAGCATCGGCCGGCCGATCAGTTGCGCGCATTCGCGCGTGCCGTGCTGAATGCGGATGCCGCCTGTGGTCGCGCACCAACCGCAATGGCAGCGCCCAAGCGCCATGCACCGGTCGCTCTCCATTACGGCGGCATCGAGACCGCGGCTCGCGATCAGTCGCGTGTGGCCGTTGTCGGTCACCACGCGCACACTCGCCGCGCGTGCGTCGATCAATTCAATGAAAGTGTCGAGAAAGCTGTCGAGTAACTGGTCGAGACTGCCGGGCTGGCTCAGGCTGGTGGCAATCGCGTACAACACGTCGAGCGATTGTGTCTTGCGCGCGAGGCGTACCGTCTGCGCGCGCTCGTCAGCGTGTTTGTTCGCGGCCGGTTGTCCGGGACTGCTGCCGTCGGCCTGTTTCGTCATAATCGAGCGGCGCCGTTTAGCTTGCTCTATTCTCGGGCGGCCGGCCCGTTGCGGGCCGATGCGCCCGCTGATGGCCGCTTGTGCGAGGGATCGTTGGGGTTGATAAAAATAAATTTTTGCTCGCCCGGATTGATCTCGACGAAGTCCAGTGTTGCGCCCGTCAACAGTTCCACGCTGCCGGGCGATACCAGCACGTTGATGCTCTGCGACACCGCCAGCTGGTCGCCGTCGGCTTTGTCGTCGAGGCCCATGCCGTATTCGACCACTCCCTTGGCATCGAGGCGCGCCGCAAGCCGCAGATAAATCTCGCCGCCACCGGCTGGTTGAGCGGATTTGAGTATCTGTGCAGCGGCCTCGGGCGTAATGTTAATCATGCATATCCTTTAGGGCGCGTTGTCTCATCATGTCAGGCGCTGTTGGCGAGACTCATGCGTGGCCGGCGGTCCACTTTCGAGCGGCGGACAAAATCCACGAACCGCGCCGCCCACTGATGGCTGCCGACATCGCGCAGGTGCGAATACGATGCTAACAGGTTCTTGTAAACAATGCCGTCGTGGCGACCATCGATTCCATGGCCGCGCTCCACGTCGTAGGCGAACTCGACATCCGGCGGAAGGTTTTCCACGCTCGAATAGTGAAACTCATGGGCGCGTATCAGCGGCGCCCCCGCCGCCCCGGTGCGCGGCCACCGGCATTGCCCGGTCTCGCGCAGATGCACGTAGCCGCGACCGACCGGACGGGGATGCATGACGATATCGGCCGGTATCACCCCCACCATTGCAGCCGAGTGCCCGTTCCATTCGATGCTGCGCGCGAGATACATGAGCCCGCCGCATTCGGCATACACCGGCATACCGGCTTCGATCGCGTCATGTACGCCGCGGCGCAATTTACGATTTTCTGACAACGCGTCCATCTGCGTTTCCGGAAATCCGCCACCGATGAATAGCCCGTCGACTGCGGGCAGGGCCGCGCTGTGCAATGTGTCGAAATTCACCAATTCAGCGCCGGCGGCCTGCAGGGCGTCGAGGTCGCCCGGATAGTAGAAGCCGAACGCCGCGTCGCGCGCGATGCCAATGCGTACTCGCGGTCTATTGATGGCGCTCGGCAGCGGCGAAAGCGCTGGCAACGGCGCTGCCTGCCCGACGAGCGTTAACAACTGATCAAGATCGACCTGGGCGGCGATGTACGCCGCGATGTCGCCGATACGCGCGCTGGCGGCTTGCGCCTCGTTGCTTGGAATCAATCCCAGATGACGCTCGGCTATCGCCATGCGTTCATCGTGCTGGATCGCCCCCAACACCGGCACGTCAGTGTAATGCTTGATTACCGCGCGCAATTTCGCCTCGTGACGAGTGCCGCCAAGGTGATTCAGGATCACTCCCGCGATGCGGATGTTCCGTTCGAAAGCCTGATAGCCGAGTATGAGCGGAGCAATGCCGCGCGTCATGCCGCGCGCGTCGATCACAAGAACCACGGGCGTACCGGTCAACGCGGCCAACGCGGCATTACTATTGCTGCCATCCAAGTCGAGACCGTCGTAGAGACCCTTGTTACCTTCGATGACCGCGAGGTCGGCCCCTCGCGAGCGACGCGCGAATTCGTCGCAGATCTCGTTCTCGCTCATCAAATACGCGTCCAGGTTATAGCAGGGCCTGCCGGCTGCAAGTCCCAGCCACATTGGATCGATGTAATCGGGTCCCTTCTTGAAGGGTTGCACGGTGTGTCCGCGCGCGCGCAGAGCCGCGCATACGCCGATACACACGGTGGTCTTGCCCGAGGATTTGTGCGCAGCTGAGATAAAAACACGATTCATGCATTTCCTGAGGAGACCGGAGCGATGTCGCCATCCGCCAGGCTACGCGGCAGCAAGGGCAGCACCTTGAGCGCCACGGCGGTGAGCGCCAGCGCCAGCGCCATCCCGCCAGTGCCAAGCGCAATTTCCGGCAGGCTCGGCGCATAAGCGGCGACCGCACCGTCGAAAAAGCTGCTGGCGACTTCTTTGCCCGGGAATATGACTAACGGATAAGCCTGCCCGCCGATGATGATCACGTAAGTCTGCACGAATCCGCCCACGATCACGCAGCCCGCCGCTGCCGCAACGATTCGCCGCGACCGGCTCCAAACTGGATGGAACAGCAGCGCCAGCGGCAAAATGCCGCCGATCAGCACCTGCCCCAACCAGAAGAGCGTGGTGTAGATACCGCCGTCGACGAAAATGAAGCGCTCAAAATCGTGCCGGCGGGTGAAATAAAAATTGGTCAGGTGATAGATTGCAACGAAATACATGACTGCCGCCACAAATTCGCCGAGCAGGGTTTTGAGCCGCAGCACAATTACGTCGCCCAGTGAACGGCGGGTTCCGCCGCAAGCGGCCATCAGCACCAAGATAAATACCGCGAGACCGAACGAAAACGACATTATGACGAACATCGGCGCGTAGAGCGCACTGTCATAGCCCTCCCGCGCCACCAGAAAACCGAATATGGAACCGGTGCCGGTGGTGAGTATCAGCCGCCACAGAAACGCGAGCAGACCGAGCGGCTTGCTATAGTCGTTCATGCGCCGTTCCAGCATCACCCACAGATACGTGGCCACGATTGCGATGAATCCGGTGTAGAGAAAAATATTCCATGCGAATATCGACTTGAAATTGTAATGCGTCATGGCGACGATCAACCGGTCGGGACGTCCGAGATCGAGCACCAGCACTGAAAGACCGCCGACGAGCAGCGTGATCGCGAGCAGGCCCGAGAGCCGTGCCAGCGGCTTGTAGAGTTCGCGCCCGAATACCGAGGCGAGCGAAGCGACATTGAGCGCGCCCGACGCGGCCAAGATCAGGAACACCGCGAATACATGCGGCGTGCCCCACACGATCTGATTGCTCATGCCGGTCACGTAATGACCCTCGTGCTCCATGTACCAGGCGGCCCCGAGGCCGCCCGCGACCACCACCCCGAGCAGCGCAAGCAGCGCGAAAAACCACGCGCTGCGGCCGTCGATCTCGCTGTAATGAATAGTGGCCATGATGCGCTCCGCTAAAGTCCCTGGTAACGCACACCGGTATTGAGCGCGAGATCTGCCCGCAACTGGCTCGACGGCTCCTGGCGCAGGCGCCGGCTTAGTTCGCCAGCGCCCTCATTGAGGTCGCCAAACACCATCGCTTTGCCACCGTCTGCGGTGCACGCCTCGACGCAAGCCGGCTGCTCGTCACGATCGATCCGATGCACGCACAGCGTGCACGACTCCACCGTGCCCTTGCCACGCGGCACGTCCGGTTTCTGGCCGCTGACCGCCTCGTGGATGAAGGAGCGCGCTCCATACGGGCAGGCCATCACGCAATAACGGCAGCCGATGCAGGAATGTTTGTCCACCAGCACGATGCCGTCCGCGCGTTTGAACGACGCGCCGGTCGGGCACACATCCACACAAGGCGGGTGTTCGCAGTGCTGGCACATGAGCGGCAGTGTCTGCGCGTGGCCGGTGCGTTTATCGCTCAGGTTTACCTTGCGGATCCACTGCGCGTCGGTCGCCGGGCGGCCGTTCCCGGTCACACCGTTCTCGGTGTGACAAGCGGTGACGCACACGTCGCAATCCGTGCAGCGGGTGGTGTCTATCAGCAATCCCCAGCGCCTGAGCGTGGATGCGGCTTCCTCCGGCGACCGCGCCTGCACCAATTCAATCAGCCTTAATCCCGGCGTTATTGTCGCGCCGGCCAATGCGGCCACCCCCAGCCCAAGAAAATCGCGTCGATCGAAGCTCATGGCGCTCTGCCCTCAACCCGGGCGGGGGTGACCGGCGCGCCGCGCGGCGCGGATTCCGCAGTTGCGCCGGCTCGTCGCGCGACGGGCTTATTCGCGCTCGCCGCTACCCGCGGCGATGGCGAATGGCATTCAAAGCAATCCATGCGAACCGCGGCGAAGGTATGGCAACTCTCGCAGAACCCGTCTTTGCCCAGCACGCTGTTGGTCTTGGAGTTCGCATGGCAATCGATACAGTTTTTCAGACTGTGCCGACTGGTGCGGATGCCGCGATGCACGGTCGCATCGCGCTGATGCAGAATCATGTTCATATGGTCGCGGCGCATTTCAGCGACCGGCTCGACGCACTGCCCGGGTTTTTCAATCTTTACCGTGGGCGCAAGCCGGCTGTCCGCGGCGGCCGCCAGGCCCGCCATGATCAGCAGGATGGCAGACGCGCCGATGGCGCAGGCTGGCATGTCGTGTTTGGATTTCACGGGTAGACGGGGACTAGTGGTTCCCCATGCCCATTTTTATGTAACCCGTCGGGCACACGTCGGCGCAGATATGGCAGCCGATACACAGGCTGTAATCAGTATAAACGTAGCGGCCCATCGTGGACTCCGACTTGGGCGTGCGCTTGACCGCCAGTTGCGGGCAGTAGATCACGCAGTTGTCGCATTCGAAACACATGCCGCAGCTCATGCAGCGCTTGGCCTCGGTCACCGCCTGCTGATCGTCGAGGCCCGTCATCCGCTCGGCATAATGGCCGAGCACTTCCTCGGCGGACGGACCGACGTCAGTGCGTTTTGTGCGCTCCTGGTACGGGTAATGACCGAGGAACAGCTCGTCGGACTGGCAGACTTCGGAGGCGCCGCGGTCTTCGTAATTGTGCACGGCGAATCCGCCCACCGCCTTGCCGTCAAGTGACGTTCCGCGCACACCGCGGTCGATCTCGCGCATAGCCGCGTCGTTCACCGGCGCGAATGACGCGGGCTCGAGGTTCACTTCGCGCAGTTTGTCGAGCAGGTTGAAGTGATGAACGTCCACCTTCGGACGCTTGGCCATGTCTTTCCCGTTGAGATAACGGTCTATGCTGTCGGCGGCAAACGAGCCCTGCCCTATCACCGTGGTGAGCAGATGCGGGCGGATGATATCGCCGCATACGAAAACACCCTGCTGGTTTGGTATCTGATAAAACTTGTCGGCGACGATCAGGCCCTTGCCGTTGTCCAATGCCTCGAAGCCGGTGAAATTGCCCGACTGGCCGATGGCGGACACGATGAGGTCGGCCTCGAGATCCATCTCACTGCCCGCTTTCTCGACCGGCTTGCCGCTCGTGTAGTCGAGCTCGATTACGCGCAGTGCCTTCGCGCGTCCGGTCGCATCGTCCAGTATGACCTTGAGCGGCCGCAGGCTGCCGCGAATTTTCACGCCTTCACGCTGGGCGTCCTCGATCTCGTGCTTGGCCGCGTTCATTTGCTCGATCGGCTGCATCGAGATCAGCATCACCTCAGCGCCTTCGCGCGCCGCCATGGTGGACACGTCGTGTGCCGTATATCCCATGACGACAAACTCCGGACGCTCGCTGTCCTGCATGTTCTTGACATAGCCAAGCCGGCGCGCCACCGACACGACGTCGACCGAGGTATCGCCGCCGCCGACCACCACCACCCGCCCGGCCACCGATTGCAGCCGGCCCTGATTGAACGCCTCGAGAAACGCCACACCGCTGATGCAGTTAGGTGCGTCCGCTCCGGGCACGGGAAGGCCGCGGCCCGACTTGCAGCCGATCGCAAACAGCACGGCGTCGTATTGCGCCTGAATGTCCCGCAGCGGAATATCGGTGCCGATGCGCGTATTAGTCTTGACCTCGACGCCCATGGCGGTGATGCGGTCGATCTCGCCGTTGAGGTGCTTGCGCGGCAGGCGGTAGCCGGGCACGCCGTACTTGGCCATACCGCCGAGTTCGGCATGGTCGTCGAAGAGCGTCACGCCATGGCCCTTCAGGCGCAATTGATAAGCTGCGGACAGTCCGGCGGGACCGCCGCCGATGATCGCGACCCGCTTGCCGCTGTCAGGCCCCGCCTGAAAAGAAAAATTCTGCGTCAGAGCGAAATCGCCGATGTACTGCTCGACGGCGTTGATACCGACAAAGTCTTCGACCACGTTGCGATTGCAGCCAATCTGGCAGGGCGCCGGGCACACCCGTCCCATCATCGACGGAAAAGGATTGGCCGCAGTCGAGCGGCGGAACGCATACTCCTGCATGCTCGTGCCTGCCGGCGGCTTCTCAATGCCGCGCACGATATTCAGCCAGCCGCGGATATCCTCCCCCGACGGGCAACTTGCCTGGCAGGGCGGCGTCTTATGCACATAGGTCGGGCATTTATCCGTCGCGTCGGCGCTGAAGATCTGCTCCTGCGGCGAGCGCCATGCATGATCGCCGTCCTTGAACCTGCGGAAAGTGTGCGTGCTTTTCGCATCCGGCTTATTGGCGGGGGCTGACATATCTATCTCCGGTTAAATAATGTTTTTGCGTTTAACACGATGGCGGTGCTCACCAGGCCGTGCACGCTGCCGATCATGTCCATCGGGTGCTTGTAATATGGCAGCACCTTGGTGAACTGGCTTTTGCAGATGGCGCAGATTGCGGCCATATAATTGACGCCGTGCTCGTCGACCACCTGCTGCAGCGCCTGCATGCGCGGCAACGCGCCTTTGACGCGCAACTCGACGAGATCGTCGGTCAACAGCCCGCCGCCGCCGCCGCAACAAAAAGTGCTTTCATGTATGGTGTCCGCCGCCATGTCGTGAAACTGGTTGACGCAGGCCTTGATGATCGCGCGCGGAATCGAGAACTGCCCGCCCGGCTTGTCGCCCATGCGTGACGCGCGCGCGACATTGCACGAATCATGGAAGGTCACGATCTTGCCGTCGTTGGCGCTCTTGTCGAACGTGATGACGCCGCGTTCGATGAGGTCGTGCGTCACCTCGCAAATGTGCTGCGGCACCGGATAAGCCGGGTCGAGAAAATCGAACGGCCCGATGAGCGTGTTCCAGAAACTGTAGGCGACGCGCCACGCGTGGCCGCACTCGCCAACCACGATGCGCCTGACGCCCAGATCGATCGCCGCCTCGCGGATGCGCACCGCGACTTTCTGCAAATTGTCGCGATTGCCGATGAACATAGAGAAATTCGCCGCCTCCGACGCGTGCGACGACAGCGTCCACGAAATGCCGGCGGCGTGGAACACCTTGGCATAGCCGATCAGCCCGTCGATATGCGGCTCGGCGAAAAAATCCGCGCTTGGCACCACGACCAGAACCTCGGCGCCCTTCACGTCGAGCGGGAATTTAACGTCAACGCCGGTGTCCTCCTTGACGTCCTCCTCCAAGCCCTCCAGGGTATTGCGCAGCGCGGGCGCGGGAAGCCCGAGGTTATTTCCGATCTTGTGGACCTTGGCGATAATTTCGTTTGAATACTTCTGGCCGACGCCGACGGTGTCCATTATTTCGCGCGCTGCCATCGAGATTTCGGCCGTGTCTATGCCGTACGGGCAGAAGACCGCGCAGCGGCGGCACTGGGAGCACTGGTGAAAATAACTGTACCATTCATCAAGTACCTTCTTGGTCATGTCGCGCGCGCCGACCAGCCACGGGAACAATTTTCCGGCAACCGTGTAATAACGCCGGTACACCGAACGCAGCAGATCCTGGCGCGCGACCGGCATGTTTTTCGGGTCCGCCGTGCCGAGAAAATAGTGGCACTTGTCGGTGCACGCGCCGCATTTCACGCACGTATCCAGAAATACCTGCAGCGCGCGGGACTGCGACACTAGCGTGCCAAGTTTTTTGACCGCAACATTCTCCCAGTCCGGCACCAGCTCGCCGGGGAAACCGAGCGGCTCCTGATGAACCGCCTTGGCGAGGAAAGGTTTGCTGTGCGCCATGCTGCCTTCCTGCACCAGCGGGATCACCGGGTATTCGCGCAGCGCGGGCGTTTCAAATTCGGCCATAGCGATTACCGCGCGCGGGCGCCAGCATTGTCGATCCGCGCAGTCCACCCCGCCACATGGCGGTGCTCGCGCGGATTATCGACTTGATTGCGCGTCGGGCTGAAGAAGACACCCGGTGCGTGCAGCAGCTTGCTCATGGGAAACACGATCATGAGTGTGGCGACCAGCGAGAGATGAACCAACAGCGCGGGATCCGCCGGCAGCGGCTGCCAGTCGAAGACCATAAGCCCGAGAAAAAACGCCTTGAGCGACACGATGTCGGTGTGCGCGACATATTTCATGGCAAGCCCGCTCGCTGCAATCGCAACCAGGAGGGCGAGCATCAAATGATCCGAGGGACTGCTGATGTAGCGAACGCGGTCGACCAGGAACCGGCGCGCCCACAACCCGCCGAGGCCGGCCAGCATGGCGAAGCCGGCGTAGATGCCCCACGGCTGGATGAGCGCCACCCAGTTCCACACCGGTTCGGTGAAATAGCGCAGATGGCGCAAGACCACGAGCAACAGCGCGAAGTGAAAAATCCAGCCAAAGAGCCAGATCCACTTATTGGCCTTGAACAGACTCTCGAACAACGTGACTTCTTTCACCATGCGCAGCATGACGCCCGCGTGCGTCGTGGGCGCGGGTGTGACCGGTATTTTCAGCGGCTGAGGTGTGTGCGCGTACAACCAGACGTGATAGGCGACGCCGCCGGCCAGGATCGCAGCAGCCGTGTAGAACAGGATCGCGAAGAAGAGGGTCAGCACCGGCATGACTTCGATTGCGACGAGACGGCGGCCTGCCGCCGGCGCGCGGCATTAACGCTAGACACAACCGGTCGGCTTGGGCAGGCCCGCGTACTTGCATGCCTGCTTGGCGGGGCCGTAGGGGAACAGCTCATAGAGATATTTGCTGTTGCCCTTGTCCGGACCCAGTTTCTTGCCGATCGCCTTGGTCAGCACGCGCACCGCCGGAGCAATCTGATACTCCTCGTAGTACTCGCGCAGGAAGTTGATCACCTGCCAGTGGTTCTCTCCCAGTTCGCAGCCTTCGATGCGCGCCATCTCCTGGCCCACGTCCTCGTTCCAATCGGTGCGGCTGGCAAGATAACCCTCTTCATCGGTCTCGATCGTTTTTTCGTTCACTACGATTGGCATGCTGTAATCTCCTTATGGATTTCAAATGACGCGGCGAAGCGCGCGCGCCTGCAAAGTCAAAGCCATGATTGCACCGTGGCGTGGCCGGTCACCAGGTCTACAAAACCGCCGTAGTCCACGAGCTGCACGCCTTCCATCACCGCATCCTGCATGCCTCTCGCCTCCAGATCGGGGCGCAGCGCGTAGATCTTCATCTGGCCGAGCGCCGCCTTGACCTTCGATTCCGCGATATTGCCGCGCGTCACCGCGTAGACGCCGTCCTCGATCAGCAGAACCGCACTGCCGTCGCGGCCGAAGCGCAGGCAGCTGTCGAGCGCATTTCTTTCAAACGGGGATTTGTTAACGATATGCAGCATGCTCATCCTCAGAAACTGATCACGACATCCTGTGCGTCCATCAACTCGGCCATTTGCGCCGCGTTGAGCACCTCAACCGGCACCAGCAGGTTGTCCGCGGTCAGGCCGCGTGCAGCGAGCGAATCCGCGTCGACATACAGCTTTTCGATGTCGTAACCGTCGAGCGCGCGGTAGGCCGGCGAAAAATTTTTCACCTCAATCGCCTTGGTCTGCTGGCCCTTGACCAGTTCATAGACGCCGTCGTCGAGAAATACCATGCTGACGTCCTGATCGAACGCCGCGCTGATCAGCACCACTTCCAGCGCCTCGAGCGCATAGACCGTGCCATAAGGCGCCCTGCGATTGACGAACATGAACTTCTTGATCGTGCCGGAAGATGCTTCCTGCATGTCGCCGCCCTCCGTCATCTCATTCATAACGCATTCCCGTCAGTCGCCGAAGACCACCAGGCGGTCGGCCTCGATGCCCGTCTCCACCAGCTGGCCGAGGCCGGAAATGCGAAAGCCCTTGGCCAGTATCTCGTCCTTGATGCCGCGGCGCAGCGCAGCGGCCACGCACACAACCAGATCAATGCCGTGCTGTTCCGCAAGTTTCGACCAGCGGTTCACGATATGGCGGTCGTCCTGCGGCGGCTCGGTCAGGCGGTTCGCGTTGTTGACCCCGTCGTGGTAGAAAAACACGCGGTGAATCTGGTGCCCCTTCTGCAGCGCCGCCGTGACGAATTGGAAGGCGGTATCCGACGCCTGGTGGGTGTACGGCCCTTCGTTAACCAGTATGCCTAACTTCATACGCCGACCCGCGCTTCCTCTATGTCATATTCAAAACGTATCCAGCCACAACGCGCCAGTCGCGTCGCATCAGCCCGCACATCAAAACCTGATATGCGTCGAGGCATTCAGGCTGTTGCGCGCGCCGCGCCAGTTATCGATGTGAAACTTGGTAAATGGCAGCTCGGTGAGTTCGAAAAACCGCGGCCAGCCTATGCGTTCGACCCAATCGCCGACGCGCTCAAAGTCCTTGGCGTCTTTCTTGTAGACGGCCAGTATCTTCTTCACGATTGCGGCGGCTTCCGGCCAGCGCGGCGGGTTGTTGGGGATGCCGGCCGCCACCAGTTTGTGGAACATGGGCTTGGAGCGCGCATTGGAATTCTTGCCGCCTACCCAGATCGCGAGTTTGGAGTGGTCGGCGTCGTTGATCTGCATCGGCGGGCACGGCGGATAGCACGCGCCGCAGCAGATGCATTTCTTCTCGTCGACCTCAAGCGAGGGCTTGCCATTCACGATCGCCGGGCGGATCGCCGCGACCGGGCAGCGTGCGACCACCGACGGGCGCTCGCACACATTAGCGACCAGATCGTGGTTGATCTTGGGCGGCTTGGTGTACTGCACGTTGATCGCGATGTCGCCCTGGCCGCCGCAGTTGATCTGGCAGCACGATGTCGTAATGTGCACGCGGTTGGGCATTTCCTCCCTGACAAACTCGGTGTGCAGTTCATCCATCAGCGCCTTGACGACGCCGGAAGCGTCGGTGCCGGGAATGTCGCAGTGCAGCCAGCCCTGGGTATGCGAAATCATCGTCACCGAGTTGCCGGTGCCGCCGACCGGGTAGCCGGCCGCTTCGATGGCCTTGATCAGCGGCGCGACCTTTTCCCACTTGGAGACCATCACCTCCATGTTGGAGCGGATGGTGAAGCGCACATGACCTTCGCCATACTCGTCGATGATGTCGCACAGCAGATTAATCTCGTAGGGGCCGAGCTGGCGCTGGGTGCCGAGACGGACGGTCCAGATCTCGTCGCCCGAGTGCGCCACGTGATGCAGCACGCCAGGACGCGGACGGTCGTGATATTTCCAGTTGCCGAAATTCTTGATCATCAGCGGATGCATGTACTGCATGCCGTCCGGGCAGCCGCTTTCGATCGGCGTGCGCATTTTCATCTTTGCCACTGGCTGTGCTTGTTGATTCATCTTTACCTCCGCGAAAACCCGGCAGCCACTCAGGCGGTCGCCGGCTGCTTGCGCTGCATCCACTTCGCGGCCTCCTGGTCCCACTCGTCCAAACGGACGTAGGAACTGGTGCGCGGGTGGCTGATCATATTCGGATCGACGTCAACGCCGATGCCCTCGAGGAAGGTCACCAGGCCGATGCGCTCAATCATCTCGCCGCAGCGTTCGTGCTCGAGGCCGTTCTCCGCCCAGTAGTCGATGACCGCGGCGGCCAGCTCGCGCAGCTTCTCGTAGTCCTCGTCGCTATCGAGCTTCATGAAAGGCACGATCACGGTGCCCATGGTGTCGCCGATCTTGAGGGTTCGCTTGCCGCCGATCAACAAGGTGATGCCCTTGTCCTTGCCGGGCGACAACGCCTTGGTCATGACGTTGATGCAATGCATGCAGCGCACGCAGTTGCGGTTGTCGATCGCGAGCGTGTCGTCGTCGTTCAACGACAGCGCCTTGGTCGGGCAACGCGCGATCACGTTGTCGATGGTGTACTTGCGGCCGTGGCTCTCGACGTAGGCCTTAACTTCCTTCTGATCGACCTGGATGTCGTCGCGCCAGGTGCCGATCACGGCAAAGTCGGCGCGCTGGATGGAGCTCATGCAGTCGTTGGGGCACCCCGACACCTTGAATTTGAATTTGTACGGCAGCGCCGGACGATGCATGTCGTCTATGAAGTTGTTGACCAGCGTGCGGTGGATCTTCATCTCGTTGCAATTCGACTGCTCGCAACGCGCCGAGCCCACGCAGGACATGGCCGTGCGCACGCAGGGGCCGGCGCCGCCGAGGTCGAAACCGTATTCGTTGATTTCGTCGAAAAAATGCTGCGTGTTCTCGCTGGTAGCGCCGATGAACATGATGTTGCCGGTCTGGCCGTGAAACGCGATGAGCCCCGAGCCCCACTTGTTCCACGAATTCGAGAGCTGGCGCAGCATCTTCGTGGTGTAATGATTGCCGGCGGGCGGCTGCACGCGCAGGGTGTGAAACTCTTTGGACTCGGGAAACATGGCGGCGACTTCCGAGAAGCGCGGAATGATCCCGCCGCCGTAACCGAATACCGACACCGTGCCGCCCTTCCAGTAGCCCAGGCGCGTCTTGTATGAATGCTCCAACTGGCCGAGTAGATCGACCATCATGTTGTTGCCGTGGGCGAGACGCTTCAATCCGGTGACGAAGCTCGGCCACGGGCCGTCCTCGAGCTGGTCGAGCATGGGCGTCTGGTGGAACGGCTTGGTGGATTTTTTCTCGTGCGGGAGATAACTGCTATGGCGTTCAGGAACTACCGGCTTCGGCCGCTCGGACATGGGATCTCCTCCTGTAAAACTCGTCTAAAACCAACTGTCACGGTACTGTTTCGCAAGTCTAATGGCAGCCACGCGATCAATTCGCGGTTATTGGGGATAGAGGCCCCGCAAAGACACCCCCCATTAGGAATAGATCCATCGCGGGGACGCATGAAAACCGGCATTAGAACATGAGCTTATTGAATACGCGGCACGCCGCGAACCGCGTCAGCGCGGTGCCCGGCCGGTATCGCGGCCGATTCAATAACTGCGCACAATCTAGTACATTCTTGCTGGCGCACAAAAATCAATCGTCGCGCGCGAGCTAATACTGATGCACATGCGAGTGACCCAGACATGATCATGGATATGCCACTGCCTGATGCGGCCCCCCCGGCCGCCCGCGGCGGGCCGTTTGCGCTGGATGATGACCGGACGTATCGAAGCTGGCGCGAGCAGAAACTCGCGCGCTATCCGCGCCGCGTCGAGGACCTGATGGTCGAAGTGCATGACCCGTGCAACCTGGGCGCGCGCGAGGCGGAGGAGCTGCGCCGCGTTTGCGCAATCGCCAATATGGCGATCTACGCGAGTCCGCTCGCCGGCGTCGCCGACAAATACCTCCCGCGCCGTCTCGGCGCGCAACTGGGACTTGAACACCCCGTCGCCAATCCGCTCGCCGATGACGACGGCATCAGCTCGCTCGCGGTCATGCCGGGCAAAATGGCGCGTGGCTATATCCCCTACTCCAACCAGCGCCTGCTGTGGCATACCGATGGGTATTACAACGAGATGGCGGGCTGCGTTCGCGCATTTATCCTGCACTGCGTGCACCCCGCCGCCGGCGGCGTCAATCGCCTGCTCGACCACGAGATCGCGTACATACTGATGCGCGACGCCGATCCCGACTATGTCCGCGCACTGTCAGTGGCCGACGCCATGACCATCCCGGCCAACACCGAGCCAGGCGTGGAAACCCGCGCGGCGCGTTCCGGTCCGGTGTTTGCCGTTGATGCAACAGACGGCGGCCTGCATATGCGTTATACCGCGCGCACCCGCAGTATTACGTGGCGCTCCGACGCAGCCACGCGCGCCGCACTGCAGTTTCTCGAACAATTAATGGCCGGCGATTCGCCGTATGTTTTCACGCATCGCCTGGCTGGCGGCGAAGGCCTGGTATGCAACAACGTGCTGCATGACCGCACCGCCTTCACGCTCGCCGCCGAGGCTCAACCCGGCCGGCTCATCTACCGCGCGCGCTACCGCGATCGCGTCGCCGCTACCGCTGCCGGTGCGGAACGCAGCGCCACATTCGCATCGGACTATACTTAAGGCCATGAAATACATCCCGCTCAAGTTTATCAAGGAAGACCCGTCCGTCGGCAATGCCGACAGCAGTGAGGACGCCAAGGTTTCAACCCAGTTATTGGAGCGCCTCGTCAGCGATATCCGCCAGCAATTGAGCGAACTGTCCCCACGGGCCGAGCCCTTGCGGCGCGCCGATCTGTTGCTGCAGTTGAGCCGCGCCCTCGTGCGCCTGGAACAAAAACCCGAGGCGTGGGGCGCGGCGCGCACCGCGTTTGATCTGTATCTCGCCGAAGATGCGTGGGAGGGTGCTGTGCAGACCTGCGATATCCTGTTCCTGTCCGAACAGACGCTGTCGCTGCCCGCGCTCGGGCAGGGGATTTGGCTCGCGGTCACTTACCCGGTCGATCCGGAATTGAGCGTCGCCATGCTGCAGCATGTCGTGGACGAAACGCCGCCCGAAGCCGATGGCGCCGCGGTAGCGGCTATCACCGCGCACTACCTGGCGGATCTGCGCAGCACGCAACCGCAGCGCGATCAATTGCTGATTTACACCAACCAGGTGCTCGCCACCGTGGCGCGCCGGCACAGCGGCGTCGACGGCCAGCAGGCGTTCGACCAGTGGCTGTTGGAGATGGAATTGAACGATCCCGCGCTGTTCCTGCCGCGATTGCGTAACGTGGTGGATGTGCTGGTGCAGGATGACTGGTGGTTCGATCGCGCGACGCTGCAAGCGAAACTGCCGGCGTAAATGAGACGCGATGCACTGGGAGGAAAGCACATCGGCTGAAGAATACGCGATCCCCGACACGATCGTGGACGCGGTGTTCGATATTTCGTGCCGCAGCCTGCCCGTCGATCACTCCTACGCGCTGTCGCAGGCCATACAGTGCGCGCTGCCGTGGTTCGCGCACGAAGCGGGCCTGCACCTCATCCACGTCGCCGGATCCGGTAACGGCTGGCGGCGTCCCGATGATCCACGGGCGCTCCTGCATCTTTCGCGCCGCACCAAACTCGCGCTGCGCATTCCAAAAGAACGCATCGCCGACGCGGGCGCGCTGGTCAACCGGACACTGGACGTGGACGGCCACGCGCTCGGCGTCGACAAAATCTCATTGCGTCCGCTGTCGCGGATCACGACGTTGTTTTCGCGCTACGTGGTAATTGCCGCCGGCGATGACGAGGCCGGTTTTCTGGCGGCCGCGGCCGACCAGCTCGGCGCGCTCGGCATCCAGCCGCGGAAAATGTTGTGCGGCCTCACAACGCCGATCGCGATCCCGGCGCGTACGCTGCACACGCGCAGCCTGATGATAGCCGGGCTCGCGACCGCGGAATCGGTGCTGCTGCAACAACGGGGCCTGGGGCCGCAGCGTCAACTCGGTTGCGGCCTCTTTATACCGCATAAAAACATTAACGATCTGCGGCGCGAGCCGGAATAAGCGCGTGGCGAGCGCGGCGTCTTGAATGCTCTTTGAAATTAATCAACACATCACATGGATCGGAGGAAAACATGGCATATGAGGTAAATGGCAAAACGCTGGCGACGACCGACACGGGCTATCTCGTCAATCCCGAGGAGTGGAACAACGAAGCCGGCACAGCGATCGCAACGGTGGAAGGACTGGAGCTTACCCAGGACCACTGGGACGTTATTGAATATTTGCGCGACGCTTACTTTAATCACAATGGTGAGCTGCCCAACAACCGCGCCATGCTCAAAGCCATGCAGGACAAATGGCCGGACCGCAAGATCGACAACAAAACGCTGTTCGATCTGTTTCCCGGCAATCCCTCCAAGCAGGCGGGCAAGATCGCCGGCCTGCCGGAGAGCATGCGCAAGGGCGGCTACTAACCGGCGGCAGCGTTAACTGTCCTGCGGCTTGTCCTTGCCGGACTTGTGAAACCACACCACCGCCTCTTTCCGCGCGGCGGGCTCGTCCACATAGCGGGGGCGCAAGCTCTGCGCACTGCCGGCGGCCTCCGCCAATTCGCGCTCGCGCGCGCTGATTAGCGCCAGGCATTGGCGCAAATCCTCAATCGTGTTGTCCGACAAAGGATGGCGCATGCCGTGGGGCGTGGCAGTATCCTTGATGACGCCGGCAAGCGTCAGTTTCACGGCGCGCAAAATGCGTTGTTCCTTGGAAAGCGCTGATTCAGTCATGGTTGCATACTCTTGAAATACTCCTGAATCGGTCTACCCGTAATGCTTGTGTTGTGAGCGGCGACGTCCCGTGCGCTGCACCACCACGCCACGAATGTTGTAGGTACCGGTCAGTTCAATCACCGGATAGCTTGCGTTCAGCGGCTTGAGAAAACGCCGCTCGCTCTCAATTTGCAATTGCCGGAACAGCGTGTCGCCGTCATGATCCACCACCACGAAACTGCCGTGCCGTGCCGCGCTGCCCGGTTCGATGATGATGACGCAGCCGTCCCAGAACTCGGGCGCCATGCTGTCGCCCGTGACCTGAAGCGCGTACGGCTCCAGTTCGCTGCAACCGCCCGCCGCCATCTGCGAGGTTGGATTAGGCATGCTCAAAAGTCCCTCACGGTAAGCAACTCCCGGTCAAATGTCAGACCACATGCGAATCAAATTCAGGTACGCGGCGTTGACTTGCGCCGTTTCCGCCGCATCGGGCGCGCTCTGCAACAGCTTCTCGCGCGCCTGGCCAAGATCGTACAGCAACTCGCGCCGCGCGGGGTCGCGCACCAGGCTTTGCACCCAGGTGACCGCCACGCAACGCTCGCCGCGCGTCACCGGATTGACCTGATGGATGCTGCCCGCCGGGTACAGCACGCCATCTCCGGCCGGCAGCTTCACTGGCTGGCTGCCGAACGCGGTCTGGATCACCAGCTCACCGCCGGCGTAATCCTCCGGCGCATTCAGAAAAATTGTGATCGCGATATCCGAACGGTACTTCACCCCGTCCGCGCCCATGATCGGATCGTCCAGGTGGTTGCCATAAGCCATGCCGGGCTGATAGCGCGCGTAATACGGACTGGCGACGTGCAGCGGCAGGGCGCCGGCGCGATAGGCCGGATGGCGTATGAGCTGGCTCATCAGCAGAGTGTTCAGTCGCTCGAACTCCGCGGCCTGGCTGTCGAGCTCCTCGTTGTTTTTGACGCGCTTCGCGACAGCGCCGGCGGATAGCCGTCCGTCGACGAAGTTTGCGTGGGCGAGCCACTCTCGCACGAGCATGAGCTCGTCGTTCTTCAACACTCCGCGCAGTCGCAGCAGCATACGCTATACGAAACAAATCCAAGTTGTGGCAATGTATTTGACACCCTGATCGAGTACGGTGCCGCGATGAACATGGGTCCAGAACGGCGGGAACAGCAGAAGCTTGCCCGCCTGCGGTTTGACGACGGTCTGCTGTAACGGAAATTCCGTCTCGCCGCCCGGCCCAGGGACATCGTTAAGGTACCAGATCGCCACCAACTGACGTTGGCTGAACGAACCTGGCCCGCCGTCCACGTGCCAATGGTAACACTCGCCCGGCAGCGTGCGCTGCAGGTTATACCCGATATCCTTGAACGAATTGGCGGCGAAAAACGGAAACTCGCGCGCCAACTCGTTGAACTGGGTGAGCAGTGACTTTGAAAGTATGCCGTCGATATCGCGCCAATCGTCGCGCCCGCTGATGCGCAGATCCGTCGATTTCTTGATGCTTTCCGCCGCGAGCCCGGCCTGACCGATACGCCCCGGATATTGCTGATCGGGATGGGCCTCGAAACGGCGAATCGCCTCGCGGCAGACGTCCGGCTCCAGCGCGCGCTCGACCGCGTAGATGAAACTAAGCGGCGTGACCTCTTTGATCCGCGCGCCTGCAAACGCTGTATGGCTGTCGGCCGTCATAAGTTTTGATGACGTCGCGCAAGCACTATCATTATGCGTACAGCAACGCGGTATTTTGCATCTCGCCGGTCGTGTCCACGTCGACACCGATGACCCCTGGCGTGCGCGTGACAATATAGGCCGCCATCATCGTGGCGGTGGCTTCGTTGTTGTTCATGATGCTGGTGAGCAGTCGGTCGGCGGCGATCTGGCAGCGCTGCGTGGAATCGGGCCGCTCGACGTACTCGCGGCTCATTTGCCAACCGCGATCCATGTCGCGATCGAGTCTGGCAAAAAAATCCATGGCCCGTTCCAGCACCTGGACCGGCACCTCAACCGCGTAGACATCGTCGCCGACTATCACTTTGAATCGCATCCGCCCTTTCAATGCCTTCGTCAGGCTCATTCTAGACACGCTGCGATGATGCCGGCAAGACGCATCTGTCGGGTCTGCGCGCCACTATCAATTAAGAGATAGATCCGCCTATCCACGCGGGGATGGGTACACTAAAACCATGCGATGCTTCAGACGGTTGCGCGCAGGTATCGCGACAATCATTGCTTGCTAGCGCTTGGATGTGCCCGAGTCCTGGCTTAAGATACGCGCATTCTTGGTGAGCGGAGGCAGTCGGAATGAGCAACGAATATTACGCAATGATCGACAAAATGGAAAAGCAGCGCGTGGACGCTGAATACATCAACGGCTGGGCGAGCGGCTATCTGCACAATCCCAAGCGTGAAGAACAACGCATCAATGCAGCGTACGCAGCCGGCTATGCAGACGGCTGGGACAAAAAGACCGACGGCTACGCGGCGTTTAATTAAACCCGGCGCGAATCCGAATCGCCGGTCAATAATTCTTGGCGGCGAGATCCTGCAAGGCCTGGGCTTGCGCAAGATCACGTTCGACACCGACGCCCTGCTGGTACATCATCGCCAGCGTCGACTGGGAACCCGCGAAACCTTGATCCGCGGCCAAGCGGAACCAACGCGCAGCCTCCACCGGATCAGCCTTGGTACATTCACCTTGAAAATACATGAATCCCAGCCCGTGCTGGGCGAGGCCGAGTCCCTGCTCGGCGGCGGCGCGCATCCATTTCACGGCGGTTGCACAGTTCTTCACCATGCCCAATCCAACCTGCGCCATAATGGCCACGCGATACTGGGCGTGGGCGTTGCCCTGCTCGGCGAGCGGATGCAGCAATTGCCGCGCGGTGGCGAATTCCTTGGCTTCGAATGCGGCAATTCCGCTGGTTAAATCCATGTCTAAATCTGACATCTGGGGCTCCGGCAATAGTCGATTGAAGGATTAAATCGGAATGTACGGGTATCAGGTTCATTTTACACTCATCGCCGCGGAGAATTAGCGGTGCGGCGTGAGTTCAACTTGCAGGCAGCGTGAGCATGGCGATCATCAGCACTCGTCCATCAATAGGCCTCATCAAGACCCGCTGGCGCAATAAGAAGGCGCCGCGCACGGTCGAAGAACGCGCCGGCGTCATCGGCGCGAATATCTGGAAGATTTCGCTCGAGATCTTCAAACACCTCGAAAAAGACGGCTTCCGCTTCGGCGCCGATCGCCAGGTGACCGTAATTATCACGGAGTTCATCGCGTTTCTCGTGCAGTTGACCGATCGCAACGTGCATGGCCGCAGCAGCGACGAAGAGCGCGCGGAACTCATCAACGGGGTCGCCACGCACCTGGCCAAAACCATGGAAAATAATCAGCTTGATTTGCTCGGCCCGGGGGATTACCGCGCGCCATTCATTCAAACGATGAACGACCGGTTCGACGACTACGCGCAATTTAAATACGTTGAGCGCGATCCCGGTTACGCTTGCGTGCGTTACTTTGGCAACAAGGTGTCCGACGCCATGGCGGAGAGCGACAACAAGTGGGTCCTCGAGCAGATGATGGAGATTGAAACGCCGGAAATGGTGCGTTTGATCAAAAAACTGGTCGACGAAGTTGTCGAGGTCGACGTTGCCCGAACCGGCGATTAGCACTGCGTCATGACCGCCCCCGCGGTCAGTCAACGGAGACTAAAGCCATTAGCCTCATTAACGCGATCACCGAAAACAGCGATGGTAGTGCGCGAGATCCGACCTTTCCACACACGCCGCCCGGCGCATCCGACAGGGGATTTGGCAGCGTAAGCTAGAACAGCCGCGAAAGTGGGCGCAGGTGCGGATCGCAAAATTGGTTACTCATACCCGACATCATCCGGTGCTCCAGGCCCGGGGTCGTTTCATGCCGGCGATTTTGCACGCCTGTTTTACGTAGCCATAGGGAAATAATTCGGATAACCGGCTCCCAGCGTCTTTACCATACCCGAGATCGCCTGCCACGAGCCTCTTGACGAAACGCGCATCTGCCGCGATTTGATGTTCGTCATAGTACTTGCGCATGAAGCGGATTATTCTCCAGTGTTCGTCGCCCAGCTCGATATCCTCCTGCTGTGCGAGCAGCGCAGCGACGTTGTCGTCCCACTCAACGGGGTCGACGAGGTAGCCTTCCGCGTCGGTTGCAATCTCTTTTTCGTTCATCTCGATAGGCATCTGGCTTCTCCCAGGGGGAATACGATGTCAATTTGCATCAATCTTCAAGCCGGGCGGCGCGGCATGACCGCGGATTAAGCGCGCAGATTGAATTGTCGCCACGCTCACGCCGCAGGCAGACGATTGACCAATAACTGCGCACGCGGCAACCCACGATCGAGAAGCAGGTATTCCGCTGCATTCGCGAACGACTCGGCTCCAGCGACGTACACGTCATGCCCGGCCAGTTCGGCCTGCGCCGGCAGCACTCGCGCGAGCGCGTCGCGCATTGCGGCGTCCTGCGTCGGGTCGTGGTCCACGGTCAGTGGGATATAACGGAAGTTGTCAAGCGCATCCGCCCACGAGCGGCACAGATTATTCAGGTAGTGGCCGGATTTCCCGTCCGCTATCCAGTAAAGCTGCAGCGTTTCGGCCACATCGAGCGCCATCGCGTGTTCAATCAAGCTTTTGACCGGCGCGAATCCGCCGCCATAAGCAATAAAGACCAGCGGTCGCGCCGAAGTCTCGTTCAGAACGAAGTCGCCACGCGGCCCTTCGACGCGCACGGTGTCCGCGCCGGATAGTCCGGTGAACACGCCATCACAAAAGGCATCGCCGGGACGCCGCGCGACGTGGAACTCGAGATTACGATCGTCGCACGGACAACTTGCCACCGAGAAGTCGGCAGTGGCCCCGCCGTCCAGCGTCAACGCGACCGATTGTCCCGCGAGAAAGCGCAGCCGGTTGCTGCGCGGCGTTTGCAGACGCAGCAGCCGCATGTCATCAGCCAGCAGGTCCACTGACTTTACTTTCGCCGCGATGTTCTGCAACGGTATGTCCAACACGCCATGCGCCTCGCGCGCCTCGATCACGAGGTCGACGGCCGCCGTATTGCAGCACATCAATACGACGCCGGCATTTTTCTCGGCTGCGGTCAGAACGTAGTCGTAATGGCGCGTTTTCTGCACCTGCCCCGCCAGCACACGGGCCTTGCACAGCCCGCAGTTGCCATTGCTGCATCCATAGCTGAACGACAGCCCGGCGCGCAGCGCCGCTTCCAGCAGCGTATCGTTGCCTTCGACGAAAAATTCGCTCCCGCCCGGCTGGACCTTTACCTGTGCGGTCATGATCCTCATGAAACTGTCCTGTACCAACAACGATTGCGGCGCGTTGGCGTCAGCGTCGGGCTCCAGCGCGTGCTGTAGCCACGCGCGCAGGCCTTTAATGGCCGCCGATGCCGCTGCGGAATTATCGCATTCGTGCAACTTGGTCTGCAGATGTTCGACGATACTGCGGTAATAGTCCAGCCCCGCCTCGGATTGCGCCAAGCGTCTGCTCATATCAGTTAACCGTGCAACCAGCACCTCGGGTTTGGGCAGCACGTGCTCGCGTACGCGCCGGGAGAACGCATTGTCCTTAATCTGCGCAAACCGCTCGAAAGCGGTATTGTCATCCAGGCGCGTTTCGGGATAGGCACGCAGCAGATCTTCCGCCGACACCATGCCCTCAAACGCGGCAAGTTCCCCGGCTTTTATTCTGCTTTGCAGCGCCCCGCGTGTAATGCCGACCAAGCGGGCGGCGCGGGACAATGTCAGCAACTGCGGCACGCGATTAAACCCAGGAACCCGCAGCGTTGCCGCGCAGTCCGGGACTCGCCGTCGATACGGCCCTCCCGCGTCTAGCGCTGTAAGTGGGCCAAGGCTTTGCCATTGTCGAGCACTTCTCTTACCGCTTGCGCCGCAGCCGTGAGCGAGTCGCGCTGGCGCAGATGCCGAAGGCACAGCGCTCCAGCGCATACCAATGCATCGCGCGTCGCGCCTGGCGCGCCGCGCATTGCCTCTAGACCCGCGTGTGCCGCGGCCTGTGCAATTGCGGCACTAGTGGGTGGGGCGGCCTCGTTACCCGTATCTGCATCGTTCGCACCCGGTATCTGCGGTGCCCGCAGCGTCTGCTCGATGCCCCAATCCGCAGGATTGAAGTCCATTGACTGTTCATCGCCGCGTGCGTGGTAATAAAACGCTTTGCCGCTTTGCCGTAGCGAAGGCACCACGCCGCCCTCCACACCGCGCACCAGCAGCGCCGAATCGAAACCCGCGTCGCGCGCCAGCAGCGCGTAGATACGCGGATAGGGCTTATGCACATAGCCGGTGACTAGGTGCGTCCTTACGCGTCCGCGCACGGGGCCGGTCAGCACTTCCGTCGTGGTGATCGAGGGCCGCTTGACGATCAGCGTGCGCAGCGCCACGAGTTGATGCAGCTTGGGGCAAAACACGCGCTGGTCCACGTAGGCCCAGCCGCACGCGGGGTCGCCGAGGCGCGCCGCCGCCTGCTCCACCGACAAATCGACGGGCGCGCCGGCAGCGCGCAGCACCTGCCGGTGCGTAACGCCGTACTTGGGGCCCATGCTCTCGACGCCATGCGAAACCGCCGCAACTCCGCATGCGGCAAGCACCGCCGGGAGGAACGGCGATGACGGCAACGTGCGGTTAAAGCCATCGTACGGGTCGGCGATATCGACGACTTCATCCACCGACGCGGTGACACTGTGCGTAACGTCGCGAATCGCCTGCAGTACGCCGCAGATTTCGTCGTCGGTCTCGCGCTTCATGCGCAGGGCGATAAGGAAAACTCCGGCCTGCACCGGATCGACGTCGCCGTCGAGGACGAAACGCATTCCGGCGCGCGCCTCCTCGCGTGAAATATCCTTGCTCAACTCGGGGCCGGTGGCGATGCGCCGAATGATCGAACTCATCATTGCGACAGGTCCGGTATCCACAATTGGTGCAGCACTATTCATACGCAATCACTATTCTGGACTGAGCCAGACGTCGTTACCGTCGATGCGCACAGCATAAGTCTTGAGGTTAACGTCGGCCGGTTCGTCGACAACCTCGCCGTTGCGCACATTGAAACGGCTGCCGTGTAGCGGGCACTTCACCCACTCGCCCTTGAGAAAACCCGTCGACAGCGAGGCGTCCTCATGGGTGCAAGTGTCGTCGGTGGCGTAAAAATGTCCATCGACATTCGCCAGCAGAATGCGTTTCCCCGCGACCTCGACCTGCCGCATCTTGCCAGGGGGAACTGCGTCGACTTCGGAAACCTTTATGAACAGATCAGCCATACAATCCTCGCTAACAGACGCGGCACCACAGTCTGCATCCCCGAATTCGACACGACTGCTGCGTCTCGTCGACAGAGAGGGTCTGCACACTCTAGAAATTAATACATTACCATTATCAGGGCACCGTATGGCGCATAAATAACTCTGGCAACCTGATACGGCTCAGGATCGGTTTGAAGCGAGATGACCAAAGGATAAAAACCTCTACATTGCCGTACGGCGACAGCGGCAAGATCGTCCGGGGGCATTCCTTTGCGGTCGATCCCTAACCTCTCTTAGCAAACCGGGCGAAGGCGATCACGCTGCGTTGAGGCTATTTCCTTTTCATGAAGAAGATAAATTCATTGTTGGCGGTCTCGGATGAGAGGAGATCGTTGCCGGTCTGTTTGGCGAACGCCTGGAAGTCCTTGACTGACCCAGGGTCGGTCGCAACGACCTTGAGCACTTGCCCTGACGCCATGTCATTCAATGATCTCTTGGTGCGCAGTATCGGAAGCGGGCAATTAAGGCCGCTCGCATCTAATTTCTTGTCGAAATTCATGTCACGCTCCAGACGAAATTAGCATTCAAATAAACGATGTAGCAACTCGCGATGTCCAACAAAATAATATTTGCATTTTGGATTTGCAGTCGTGCTACGTGGAAAATATATACATGAGAAAGACAATTCGTTCCAAGTTACGCTTAAGGATTAGGTTGTGGCTTCGACTCGGCAGAGACAATAGAGGAATTGCTGCTCCGCGCCCCACGGGGTCTTGTGAACCTCGGTGCGGCTCTTCAATAATCTGAACGCTTTTCCGAATTCTGCATGTAGTGAGTCCGCGTCGTACCGCACTACCTCAAGTCCACTGCATTCGGTTGGCCCCTCGGGGCCAAATGTGGCAACAATTACATGGCCACCGGGTTTCATCGAGAAAGCTACTCGTTCAACGTAGGCGCGGCGGTCGTCTTCATTGGTGAGAAAGTGAAACACGGCGCGGTCATGCCACACATCGTAATAATTGCGGGGCAGATCAGCTTTCGTAATGTCGGCCACGCGCCAGTTGATATACGTGGCGAGCACACCGAGTCGCTTCTTTGCGACCTCGATGGCCTCGGCTGAAATGTCGAGCACCGTTAGATATCGGTAGCCTTCTGCGAGTAGATCATCAACCAACGTCGATTCGCCGCCGCCCACGTCGATGATTGTGGGCCATTTTGAGGCAACCCGTTTAATGAGCTGCAGCGACGTATCTAGGTGGGGGGAATACCAGCTAACGGCATCCGGGGCCTTGGTTGAATATACGGAATTCCAATGGCTTTCAGATCGCTTGCTCATATACCGTTGTCTCTTGCTTACTTGGAAAGACCACCATCGCTAGTATATACGCACACGATATCCTGCGTTTCGGCTGCAGGCGAGCACGGATGAATGCGGATAGGGCTTATCGACAATCAAAAGCTCGAATAAATAACTTTTTATACTCTAGCATTAACGTGCCGCGCAATAATTCGTATTTTCTTATGAGGTCATCAGCATTGCTGTGCCAGGACTTGCACGTAGCGTGCAGCCCCAATCAATATAATTGTGTTCTTTATGGTAATGAGGACGGAATGGTTCCCGGCTACCGTGCCACGCTTATTCTGCTTTGCGGCGGAGCAATACTGATGCTATCGCTGGGCACTCTGCAAACGTTCGGGCTCTTTTTGCAACCAATGACGAGTGACCTTGGCTGGGGTCGCGAAACATTCGCATTTGCCTTCGCTCTACAGAACCTGATTTAGGGTCTAGGACAGCCCTTGGCTGGTGCGATCGCGGACAAATTCGGCGCTGGTCGCGTGCTAGTTTGTACCAGGCGTTCTATTACTCACAGAACTTGGCTCGCGCGCTCGCTAACTCGAGGAGGTCAGGTTTTTGCTCCTGGATTCATTACGCTGAATCTTGTCGATGCACCTCATCACCAGTTTATTCAACGCATCTTGGTTAAATGTCGTGATATTCGATTTTCTGGAATGATGCATTAACGCTGACAAGGCGGCACCCAGCTCAGATGCAGCAAACGCGGCTGACAGGCCGTCTTTCATGACATCAATAAAGTAAGGGTAGAACAGGTGCCCTGTAATACGCGCATCCCCACGTCCAACCTGGTATTTTCCGTCTAGCGCGGGGTCGACCCGCTCGTCTTCGAACGCTTCCGCTATTCTCGTAGATTCTTGTGTATCCAGAGGAAGGTGTATCAGGTACTGTTTATTTTGGTATTGATAACATGTCAATGACCCACCGTTCGAGAAGCCCAGCGCAAAGGTCATGCTGGGGTCCATGTGCGGGTTATGATTCTTGGTGAATCTTTCGGTGATATTCAACAGCACCTCATTCGACATTTCATCTGGGACAATTTGCGTGCCGAACTTTTCGATCAATTCGTCATCATTCAGGCAGACAATAACGTCTTTGTTGCCGACACGCGGCTTGATCGTCTCGAAGCCGATGCCCGTGGGTACAATGATCTGCGGGCCCAGGTAACTGTTCAGGTATCCCGGTGTGATGATCGGAATGTCATCCATTCTCCTGAACCTCGTCTTGATTTCATCATCCAGGGTGTCGATCGGCGGGTGCGGCGAGACCAGCAGGTACGTTCGACCGTGCGCATTGCCGTTATAACACTCGCGCGGGCCCCAGATAGGCGTATGTATCTGAACGATGTTGACGTCGTTATAGATGTGATTGGTAATTTCCTGCTGGGCGATTGACGATTGGTCTTCGGGTAATATGATTTTAAACTGTATATCCACCCGCATCGCGGAATAAAGCGCCACTAGGCCGAGGAAAACATTTGTGGTGTTGCCGCCTGAAACTGGGGCAGAAACGTATTTCCGGGCAATGAAATATTCCGGGTGATCCTTTTCATCGAGTCTCAAACTAAAACCGTCTTTATCCTTGGTGACCGTCTGGAGCGGGATTTTGTTGTAACGAAATTTTGGAATATCCACAAACTCTTCAACACAATAGTCATTGACCGGCACCCCGATCGCGCGCATTTTTGGCATTAGTGCCTTTAATATTGAAGTATTCATGCTGCGGGTGCGCCGTGCGGATTTCTTGACCATTGAAGACTCCTTCTGGCCAGACCGTCTACGGCCCAGCATTTTGTCCAGAGCTTTTACTCTTAGCGTTGTTCAGATTTGCAAATTCAATTCGATGTTAACAATTACGACCTCGAAAAACAGTATAAATAATTTTATAACCCCAATAAAAAATTCATGTGTGCGCATGTTTACGTTCGTTTTGCATGAGTGATAAAGATTGGTCGTTTCAATGACCAGGTGCAAAAAGCACAGCATGATGCCGCATGAAATCGAAATCTTCAGGCGTAAACGATTCAGCGGGGCAACGGTAGCCCATCGACTTGCGTGGTCGGGTGTTCAGTTGCCAGGCAATGACATCGAGCTACACCGGAGTGTATCCGCTCAAATCGGTACCCTTGGGCAAGTACCGCTACAAGGGGGCGGCGAAGCGATTCTTCAAAGCATGGGCGAACAACGCGATGAGGAGCCGGTCAAAAAGGTCGTCAAGATGCTCAGGCGCCATGAGCAAGGACTGCTGAGCTTCAGCTAACACAGAATCAGCAACGCCTGTGCTGAAGGCTTCAACAGTGCCATCCAACTCATCAAAGCCAATGCGCGTGGGTTTCGCAACTTCACCAACTACCGTGCAAGGATTCTGTTTCATTGTGGAAAGTTAGACCTGACAATGAGCTACGAATGAATCACAGCGAATTCAACGAAGTTCCAAACTTCCCATCAGCACTTTTTCCCCATGTTGTGATTTTCCCCTTTAGTTCCGTTTGCAAAATCCGCGCATCAAACGCTTTGAGCAGCGCTTGTGCAGCTGAAGTCGCAAAATGTATTGTCATGATATCTCCTGAATCGCAAGGGAATAGACAGCCCCGTGCATTCGGTAACCATTTATCACAATCAGCAACTAAGGACCGCTAATCACACTATGGCTTGCTCTCTGAGTTCGACCCGGACCGAGCCGCCATCTCGCGCATCTTGTGAACGGCAAACTCGGCGAAAGTGGACAGCAGGCGCGAACGGAATTTTTCACTCGGGTAAACGAGCGACAACGTGCGGATCAGACACGGCTCGAGCGGTATTGCCACCAGCGTCCCCAACTCGAGCTCTTTCGCGACCGTCGCGCGCGACATGATCGCGATGCCGATCCCGGTTTCGACCACGCCCTTGACCGCCTCCGGGCTGCCGAGCTCCATCACGATATTGAAATCCTCGGGGGCAATCCCCGATTGCCGGAAATAATTGTCAGCGAAATCGCGCGTACCGGACCCGCTCTCGCGGCTGATGTACGGCTCGCCCGCGATCAGCTGCGGCGTAACTACCTTCTGCGCGGCCAGCTTGTAATTCGGCGCGCATATCATCACCAGTTCGTCGTCGCAGCAGACCTCGATATGCACGCTCGGCAGATGCGACGGCGATTCGATCAGTCCCAGATCGATGGTGTGATTGGCGACGCGATTTACGATCGTCTCGGAGTTGGCTACCGTCATGTGCGTCTGCACCTGCGGATGGCACGCCTTGAACTCGCCGAGAACGCGCGGCAGGATGAATTCGGCGATCGTTGTACTCGCGCCGATCAGCAGCGGGCCGCTGATCGCGCCGGTCAATTCGCCGACGCGCTTCTCCAGTTCGTCCGAGAGCCCGAGGATGCGCTCGGCGTACTCGAGCACGAGTTGCCCCGCGAGCGTAAGCGCGATCTTGCCGCGGCTGCGGTCGAAGAGACGCGTGTTGAATTGCTCCTCGAGCTGCTTGACCTGAAACGTCACCGCCGGCTGCGTCATGAAGACTTGCTCCGCTGCCTTGGTGAAGCTCAATTGCCTGGCGACAGCATAGAAAACCTGCAATCTGCGATCAGCCATGTGCGTTTGCGTGGGAGGTGATAGGCGAAAGGCGATCGAGCCGCCACCGTCATCGGTTTTTCGCGCCGCCCGCCTCTCTCCTCTCGCCTCTCCTCTGTCAGAAAATATATTGGTATCAACCACATTTCACTGTACGGTATAAAGCTGCGCACAAATGACAGCCCCGCACAGAGCATCCCACCTTTTCATGCCCTTTTGACTTTTACATCATCATGACGGCGCAGTTTTTCTCGCCGCTCTCCGACAATGTGCTGCTGGTCGCCGCGATCCCGTATGGTCAAAAATAGCATCGGCATTGATTTCCAGAAAAAAAATGTTTTCATCAATGCGACCTTGATTGTAAACCGGTATTACCCAAAAAACTGCGCAATTTACGCCGCAGATCACATCCTGGCTACGCCGAAACGACCGGGACCCAATCGTGGCACTCACCCCCACTTACAGTGACAACACCCCCGCCCTGCGCTTCACCACCGCGCTCCGACCTAAAACTCAGGCCGTCTTGCGGTGGTAGTAGCGCAGGAGTCCGCCAAGCCCTTCATGACACTCGACGGCACCACTCTCGCAGCCCAAAACTACCGCGGCTTCTGTAGTTTCCTAACTTTTGACCATAGGGCTAATACGAATTCGCCACCCACAGCGGGCTAAGGCGCAGCAAACTGGGTCTTTCGACTCAAGTAACACTTTTCCATCGCCAAATTGGCGGCGTGCGTTTCGGTAAGTTTTTCAATCACTACGTCCCATTTGTCGCCGGGAATGGCAACATACATTTCTTCGTCCGGTAGGCCGGTAAATGTCCGATTGCCTTTACAGCCGAGCGAGATCGACGTCTGGCCCTTGGCCGTTGTTAGTGGCAGGA
>CAMBSS010000026.1 GCA_945870465.1 Bordetella parapertussis
CGCCACGATGATCAGCAGCAGGATGAGGGGCGTCTGCAGCGCGCGTAATTCGCTGGCGTTCATGCGGCAGGTTTCATCACAAGAATGATGGTGAATTCAGCCTTGCCGGCCTGCTCGCGGCTGTCGGTGGTGTTGCCGGCCAGCGTCAGGTTCGGACTGATGTTGAGCGGCAGCTTGGCGACCCTGACCTCGGCCACGTTGGGCTGTTGCGCGAGTGTTTCGGCAAAACGGTTGATGGCGTCGATCGCGGCGCGGTAGTCCCCACGGAAGGGGCGCACTTCCCCTTCGACGAGCGCGCTTTCCTTGCGCTTGGCGCCGGCGGGCGCATTTGGCAGCGGCACGACCGGCACCGCCGCGGTTGGCGCCTGGTTGCCCTCGCGGCCGCCCTCGACTTCAGTAGTGCCGTATTTCCACGCGAACGATTTCATGACGATCTGCGGATGGCTGTCCAGCGCCTGGCTGACGAGCCCCATCGTAACTTCCGGCGTGCGCGTGGTGGCGCCGATTTTCTGCGATATCTCGACCGCGCGCCGCAGGTTCTCCGCGGTCGTGGGCGCCGCCGGGAACTGCAGGGTGGCTTCCTGATACTGCCGTTGCAGATCTACAGTCTGGCGCTTCGCGCTTTCGGTGTCGATGCGCGCATCGAATATCTGATAAAGAGTGATCGCGCACCAGGTGGCGGCGGCAAATACAGTGACTGCTGTCATCGCATAAATGCCGCGGCGGATTTGATGCTGGCGGTAACCGAGGGTGACGTTCGCAGGCGCCAGATTGTTGTCCGGTGGGCGCGGTGCGAGCAGATGCAGGTACAGCGCGTCGCTCGACGAGTCCAGCGCCGGCGCGGCGATGCCGAGGCTGGAAATGATTTCCTGGCGGCCGAGACGGCGGCACTCGATGTTGGGGTTGTCGCGGCCTATCGTTTGCTCGAGATCTTTTAACGAGTCGTTGCGATCGACGATCAGCACCGACAGATGTTCGTCAAGCGTCATCACGCGCAGCGCGTGCAGATAGAGACGCGTGTTGGAAATCTCCTCGGCGTAATTCTTGATGGCCTGGCTGGCGCTGCCATCGATACGCGCCAGCCGGCTGATGCGCAGTTGTTGGTCGCGGAAAAAGCTCAGTCGCAGTCCGGCGCCGTGGATCGATACAACCAGCAGGTTGGTTTGCTTGAGTTTGAGCTTTTCGATCAGCTGTGCGCTGACGGTCGGTAGCAGGAAGATGCCGGCAACCGGCAGTTTGCGTTCAATGATCTCCTGCAGCCACCCGTTGATCAGTTCCGGATTGGTGAGCGCGCAAAACAGGTAGCGGTCGTCGCGTCGCTTGCCGGGGTCGCGCCCCTGGATGCGCGCGTTGCAGTACTGCGTATTGCGGTAATGCTGTTTTAATTTGCGTGCAATCATTTCGCCACGGTCGCTGCCGAAGCTGTGCGGCAGGGATTCGAAGCGATAGTCTTCCTCAACTGCGTCGACGATCATGTGTGCCGGCAGGTTCGGCTCCTGCGCAAGGTGTTCCTTGAACGCCGCGAAGCCCGCTTCGCTGTTTTCGAAGACGGTGCTCATGCCCAGGCGGCCGCCCAGCCAGCGTGCCGAACTGACCTGGCTGGCCGACACCGAAAACAGCAGCTTATCTGCCATGACGGGGTCGATTTCCCTTTGTGATTAAACGGTTAACTAGAACTTGATCTTGCCCAGAATATCATAAACCGGACCCAGCACCGACCACATGATGAATACCATCATGCCGCCGAGAACTACCGTCAGCACGGGCCCGATCATGGCCATGCCCTTGTCGACTGATTCCTTGACGTCGCGGTTATAAAAGTAGGTCACGTTCATCAACGCGACATCGAGCGCGCCGGTGGCTTCGCCCACGCGCAGCATGCGGATCACCAGCGGCGGGAAGATGCCGAGATTCTGGAAAGTTTCCGTCAGGCTGTCGCCGGCATTGATCTGCGCGCCCGCGCGCATCAGGCCGTCGGCAATGACGCGATTGCCAACGATTTCCTCCGAGGTCTTGATCGCCTCCAGAATGGTGATGCCGGACTGATACATCAGCGCAAAAAAATTGGTGAACCGCGACATGATGATTTTCTGCATGATGGGGCCGATGACCGGCAGATGCAGCTTGGTGTAATCCCACAGGTAGTGCGCCTTTGGGCTTTGCCGCACCATCATGACCACGCCGACCGCCGCAGCGATCGGTATGCCGAAAATAAACGGCCAGTAATCGATCACGCTGTTGGAAAGAAAAATCAGCAACCGCGTCTGCACCGGCAGGGCAATGGCCATGGCCTTCAGTAACTGCGTGACCTGTGGAACCAGGTAAATCAGCATGAACAGCATCACCGCGACTACGACCACCAGCACGAACGCGGGATACATCAACAGGCGCTTGGTTTGCGATGCGAGTTCGTCCTGCCATTTCAGCGTGGCGCCCAGGTTGGCGAATACATCCGTCAGCCGTCCTGCCTGTTCGCCGGCGCGGATCAAACTCACGAACACATTGTCGAACACGTAGGAGTGCTGCGACATCGCCTGCGACAGGATGCGACCGCCTTCCATATCTTCGTTCAGCGTCGCCAGCACTTCGCGAAAACGCGGGTTTTCGATCGAATCGCGCAGGTCGCGGATGCCTTCCATCAACGGAATCCCCGAGCGCGTGATCTGCTCCATGTCGAAGCAAAACGTGATGAGGTCGCGGCGTGTGATTTTGCCGCCGGCGCCGAAGCCGCTGGCGCTTTTTTCGATTTCGCGGAACGTGATGAGATCGAGCCCCATGCGGCGCAACCGCAGTTCGAGGTCGACTTCGTTTACCGCATCGAGCGCGCCGCGCGCGGGGCTGCCGGTTTTATCGACGGCTTTGTACTGGAAGGAAGGCACGGTTGGCCGGCTTGTGCGATCAGCGTCTAGTTAAAGCGGCCGGTCAAATCGACCGTGCGTGATATTTCCGAAATGCTGGTGGTCCCGTTCAGCACCAGCGCCACGCCTTCTTCCGCCAGCGGGCGAAAGTTTTTGGCCAGCGCAGCGGCGCGCAATTCCTTGGCGGTGGCGCGGCGCGCGACCAATTCGTCGAGGTCGCCATCCATGACCAGCAGTTCCATCACCGAACTGCGACCTTTGTAGCCTTTGTTGGCGCATTTTACGCAGCCGGTCGGGCGATAGATCTGGGCGACGTCCGCCGCCGCGGCGCCGAGTATCCTGCGCTCCTCGATCGTCGGCACATAGGCTTCCTTGCAGTGCACGCACAGCACGCGCACCAGGCGCTGTGCGATCACGCCGATGATGTTTCCCGCCATGATGTCCGGCTGGATGCCGATATCGAGCAGGCGCGGAAACGCGCCCAGCGCCGAGTTCGAATGCAGCGTGGAAAACACCTGGTGACCGGTCATGGCCGCGCGAAACGCCATCTCGGCGGTGTCGCGGTCGCGGATTTCACCCACCAGTATGATGTCCGGGTCCTGGCGCATCATCGAGCGTATGCCATTGGCGAAATCCATTTTTACGGCATCGTTGACCGAGGTCTGGCGCATCAGCGTCAGCGGATACTCGACCGGGTCTTCGAGCGTCATGATGTTGACGGTTTCGTCGTTGACCTGTGACAACAGCGAGTACAGCGTGGTGGTCTTGCCGCTGCCTGTCGGGCCGGTCACTATCAAAATACCCTCGGGGCGCGCCAGCATCAGGCTCAGCCGCGTAAGCGTCGCCGCGGGAAGGTTCATCTTGTCCAGGCTGATGATTGATTTCTCGCGGTCGAGTATGCGCAGCACGATGTTTTCGCCGTGCACCGTGGGGTGCGTCGACACGCGGAAATCGATCGGCCGGCCGTTCAGCGTGAGGGAAATGCGGCCATCCTGCGGCGCGCGCGTCTCGGCGATGTTCATTTCGCTGATCACCTTGATGCGCACCGTGATGCCGGGCATGTAGGTCTTGTGCAGGCTGCGGACTGTTTCGAGCACGCCGTCGATGCGGTAGCGTATGCGCAGAAAGGCGTATTCCGGTTCGAAGTGGATATCAGAGGCGCCGCGCTTGACCGCATCGACCAGCAGCGCGTTGACCAGCCGCACCATCGGCTGCGTATATTCGTCGCCGCCCGAGCCCAGGCTCTGGTAATCGATCTCGCCGGTCTCGATTTCCTGCAGGATGCCGTCGACCGACAGTTCGTGCCCGTAGAACTGATCGATGTAATCTTCGAGCTGCGCTTCGCCGGCGAGTTGGGTCTTGATCTCGACGGTCGGGCCAAGGGTCGCGCGCAACTGGTCGAGCGCCACGACGTTGAAGATCTCGGTCGTCGCTATGCTGAGCTGGCGTTCGTCCGCGTCGTACGCGATCGGCAGCAGGCGGTGGCGGCGGGCGAAATCCTGCGGCACCAGTTTCAGCGCTTCCGGGTCGGCCACCACCTGCGCGAGGTCGATCGATTCCTGGCCGACGGTGCGCGCCATGATGTCGCGGATCGCCGCTTCGGTGACGAACCCCAGGCGCACCAGTTGCCGCCCGATCGGTATGTTGTTCTGCTTTTGCTCGGCGAGAGCAATGCCGAGCTGGTCGGGCGTGACCAGCCCCTGCTGTACCAGCAGTTCGCCTAGACGCAGTTTTTTGCGCTGTTCAGCCATCGGGTTCTAATTGGTTACGGACAGTGATTTGCACCGCATCGCGCTTCCTTCTTCCTGCCGTAAAGCCACCGTCGTATCTGGCCTGGGCCGCTACTGCGCGGTTTTCTCGAGTTTCGCTACGCGGTCACGGGCGGCGGCGGTGCTGAAATTGGCGTGGCCTTTGGCGGCCGCGAGCGCTACCGCGCGCCGGTAAAAATCCAGCGCCGATTTGGATTGGCCGATGTGTTCGAGCGCAACGGCGAGGTTGTAGGCGTAATCCGGATTGTCGGGCTGCAGGTGATGGGCCTGAAAAAAAGCCTGTTGGGCATCGGGCCAGCGGTTCTGGTCGACGTAGGTATTGCCCAGCGTGAAATGCAGATAGGCTTCCGACGGGTCGCGTGAAATCAGTTGTTTGACGCGCGTTTCCGCCGACTGCGGGTCGGCGCGGCCGAGCATGCCGATCAATCCAGCCTGCGCGAACGCGTTGCGCGGGTCGAACTCGAGGACTTTGACGTAATGCTTGTTCGCGGCGTCGCGATCGCCCTGCTGGGTTGCGATGGCGGCGAGGCCGAGCAGCGCTTCGGTGTTGCGCGGATCGCTTTTCAGCAACTGGTTATAAAGCCGTTGTGAAGATTCCAGATTGCCGGTGGTAAGCGCGGTGTAGGCTTCGGACAAAACCGGGTTAATAGTCGGCGCAGTGCTACCGGCAACGATCTTGATGTTGTCGCGCGGCGCCGAAGAAACGATGGGCGCCGGGGCGGGTGCCGGCACCGGCGCAGCGGCAACGCTGGCCGCTGCCACGGCGGCAGGAGCAGCGGCAGCAGGCGGCACGGTTGATTTTTCTGTGCCGCCCGTTTGCGCCGGCGGCAGCAACAGCGAAGTGAGCGGGGCCGGCTGCGGCGCGGCGGGCGCGGGGTTGCTGCTCGTTGCAGGAGCGGGAGCTTGCGCAACCGGCGTTGGCCGTGGTCCTTGTTTGGCGAATAGTCCGGGATTCATCTCGACGTAGACATAGCCACCGAAGCCGATGATGAACAACGTCGCAAGAACGCCGAATACCATCAGCGGACGATCGCGCAGGTAGGAAAATATATTGCCGGTCGGCTCGCGGTGTCCGGCGGCGCGGATCAGGGCGGCGGCCTGCGCCGATTCGCGCGCGGCGGGAGCCCCGGTAGCGGCGGCGGATTTGGCGGATGAAGGCGGCGGCGCGGGCGCGCGCGGCGTTGCGATGGCCGGTTCGAGCGTCAGTTCGGGGCTGCTCGCAGCGCTTGAAGCGCCAGGTGCAGCCGGCGTGGCGGGCGCCGCCGGCTCGCCAGCGGTGTCGACGCGGTCTTTGGCGGCCTTTTCCAAGGCCTTCATCAACAGGCTCATTTCGGTATGCCTGCCGTTTCGCCCGGGGTGGTTTCGGTCGGCGTCTGCGTTTGCTGCGGCAGGAAGCGCTGGAAGAACTTGAGTTCGTCACTGTCGAGCGACGGGTTGGTAATCACCGTCGAGCGCAGGAAAATCACCAGCTCGGATTTGGTGATGGCGTCGTTGCGGATGCCGAACAGTTCGCTGAACATCCCGCTATTGGCGGCCGAGCCCGCGCCGGGCAACGCATTGCGGTTGTATTGCTGATTGTCCTGCATGAGCCCGCCGAGTACCGCGGTCTGTCCGCTCACCAGCTGAAGTACCGACTCCATTTCGCGGGTCTGCACCTGCGGCACCGGGTTGGTCAGGCATTTGCCGGCGTTGGAGGCGGCAATTACCGTGCTGCACAGGCTGGGGTTCGGATCATTGGCAAAGCCGTTGATGCGTGTCACGGTCGGCCGCACGGTCAGCGTGACCTGGCCGTTTTCATTGATCTGCGGCGTCAGGGTCATGACCATCCCGACCGGCACCGTCTGCGCGGTGGTGTTGAAGGTCGTATTGGTGCCCACGTTGGCGGCAGTGGTGGTGGTGGCCTCGATGTTGAAATAAACGATGTTGTCGACGACTTTCAGCAGCGCGGTCTGATTGTTGAGCGCCATCAGCTTGGGACTCGACAGGACGCGCGTGTTGCCGAACTGGCTGAGTAGTTTGATCGATGCGCTGATGTTGCCTATGTTTGTATTCGTGTTGGTGTAGCCAATCGTCACGCCACCGGCGGCGAACGCATTGGCGACACCGGCGTTCAGGATTTGGGTAATGTTGAGACCGCCGCTGGTCGCCAGCCGGCTCCAGTCGATGCCGCCCTGGTAGGCGTCGGATAAGGTGACTTCGGCGATCGTCGCTTCGATGAGCACCTGGCGTTGCGACATCTGGGTGATGCTGTCGACGTGCTGCTGTATGAGCGCATGCTGTTTCTCGGTGGCGAGCACGCTGATGGTGCCGGACACCGGATTGACCACGATGTCGTCGCGCACGTCGCCCGCGACGGGCAGCGGCGCGGCCTGGTTGCCGAACACGCTGTTGAACAACTGCGGCGCCGCCTGGCCCGCGCGTGCAACGGCTTCGGCTTGCTGCAGCCGTTCTTCACGCGCCGAGCGCTGCGACTCCGCGCGTTCTGCGCGCTGTTCCGCGCTCAGGTTCTGGCTGCGGGTGGCGACGAGGATGGCGCGGATGTTGTCGCGCAGCGAATCCCAGAAATTGTTGTTGCTGACGGTCTTGACTATGGTGCTCGATGAGTTGACGCCGCCGCTGCTGGAGCCGCCGCTCGCGCCGCCGCCCGCACCGCTCGCGCCGCCGCCGGCGCCGCCCGAGATCTGGCCGGATACGCCGATGGTCGACGTGGTTTCGCGCGTCATGTTGACGTAGTTGACGCGGTACGTCTTCATATACGCCGTATCCGGTCCAACGATGATGCTGTTGGCTTCGATCTTGTAGCGCATATTGACCTGCTTGGAGACGCGGTCAAGGATCGCCGGCAGTGTTTCGTTGATCGCGTTCAAACTGACCAGGCCCTGCAGGCCGGGATGAATATCGATGTTTTGCTTGGTG
The DNA here is from genome assembly GCA_945870465.1 of Bordetella parapertussis. Next base: position 7,544 of record CAMBSS010000026.1, read on the forward strand.
TCGCGCGACAGCGCGAAGAGCAACTCTTTTACCGGCACTTCGTTGACGACCACGCTATAGGTCGGCGGCTTGATCGCCGGCCGGGGTGGGGGTACGAAGTCGCTGACGCGCGCGGGCGGCGGCACATCTGCGAGGGCCGGTTTCGCGGCCGGCGTTGAGACGTGTCCTTCGGATTGCGGCATCACCGAGCGTTTGTAGCAGCCGGCGAGTGAGACCGCCGTCAGCGCGCAGACCAGCGCAACTTGTGCGGGGGAGCAGATCCTCTGTGCGGCGGCTGCGCGGCCGTCAGCGAGGACGCCATCGTATATCCGCTTGCCGGAAGCCAAGAATCCCACCATGGTGCTATCCCCTGTAAGTAGACCCGCAACGCCACGTCCTTGCGGCCGTGACCCGCTCTTATCAGGAAGACCGGTGTCGAGCGATCTCGGCGCGTACGCCCTGCATCGTGCGCAAAACGGGTTTGTACGTTTTCAATGACGCCGGCAATTTGGCCAGCGCTTCCTGCGCGGACCGCCGATCTTTGAAAGAACCGTACAACACCGTCAGCGACGGTTTTTGTTTAGCAATAGTAAGGTACACAAAAATATCATTAATTTCAACATATTTGCGAATGAAATTCAGGTGATTCTTTAGCTGAGCGGGATTGTCGGTGCCAAGCAACTGAATACTGTAGGAGTTTTTACCCTTCTGCGCTAACCATTCCTTGGTCGCCGCCATCCGCAATTCGACCTCGTCCGTGGTGTTGAGCGGCACTTGTGAGTTAGTGCCTGCTACCGCTACTTCTGTCTTGGATGCGGGTTTCGCCAACTCCACCTGTGGTTTCGGTTCGGCAACTTTGGCAGCCGCCGTCGGGGTCGCGGCCGGGGGTGGTGGCGCGACTGGCGCAGCCGGGGCGCTGGGAGCGACGATCTCGGCAGGCCGCTTGGCGACGTTTGCAGGTGGTGTTGCGGATTGCGCAGTTGGCGCTGCCGCTACTGCCACGGGTTCGGCTGCTGGCGGCGACGGCGTTGGTGGGGGCGGCGCGACGGCCACCGGCTCCTGCGGCATCGCGGCGTCGTTTTGATACGCCGTGAACATCGCATACAGCGCGATGCCGAGCCCGGCGCCGACCATGAACAGCAAAACCGCCAGCCCGAACTTGATCCTGGGTTTGGGCGGTTCGTAATAACTGAACTCGCTGTCGCGGACCGCCGCCTTGATATGTTTGATTCTGATCGTGTGCGTGTTCTCGGAGAACGCCGCGAGCAGCGCCTTGTCCGCGATCAGGTTGATACGCCGCGTCAAGCCGTCGGATGACCGGGCAATGGCGGCGACGATCGGCGGCGAAAAAAGGTCCGGCCCGCGGTAGCCGGCCGCGCGCAGGCGAAAGTTGAGGTAGTCGCGGATTTCATCGGGCTTCAGCGGGCTTAACCGGAAGCTGTGGGTGATGCGTTCGCGCAACTGGCGGATTTGCGGCTGGCGCAGATTTTCCTCAAGCTCCGGCTGGCCGAACAGCACGATCTGCAGCAGCTTGCTTTGCGAGGTTTCGAGGTTCGATAGTAGGCGGATCTCTTCAAGCGTCGCGATCGGCATGCTTTGCGACTCTTCGACGAACATCACCACCTGCTTGCCGGCAGCATGCCGTTCCATCAGGTGGTTGTTCAGCATCTGCATTACTTCGAGATGGCTGGCGTCCCGCGCCGGTTTCAGGTGCAGTTCGAGCGCGATCGCGTGCAGAATTTCCTCGGGCGAGACGCTGGGGTTGGCGAGGTATACGCTCTCGATGTTCGCCGGCAGCCGCGCCTGCATCATGCTGCACAGCATGGTCTTGCCGCTGCCGACTTCGCCGGTCACCTTGATGATGCCTTCGCCCTGGCTGATGGCGTACATCAGCGCTTCGAGTATCGGGCCGCGGTTGCCGCCGCCGTAAAAAAACTCGGTGTTGGGCGTGATGCGGAACGGCGGTTGCGCGAGTCCGAAATGGGTGTAATACATCAGTCTGCCCGCTTCATTCGGCCTGGCATCCGGTCACCGGCAAGAGGCGTGTATGGCGTCGCAACGGTTATTCCGCATTTCCCGGCGGTTCTTCCGCCGTGCCGTAATTCTGCATGCGACTGTAGAGCGTGGTGCGATGTATGCCCAGCAGCTTGGCTGCCTGTGACAGGTTGCCCTGGGTGATCAGGAGAGCGGCTTCGACGTAGCCTTTTTCCCATTGCTGCAGCGTCAGGTCCAGATTGAAATTCTTTTGCAGCTGCAGGTGCTTCTTGGCGGCTTCGAGTATCGATTTGAAATCCTGGCCGAGCGGAAGGCCCGGCAGGTCGAGTTCCATGCTTTCCATGTCGAGCTCGACCTGCAGCTGCTCGGCGTTGACCGTCTGTCCTGCGTGCTTGGTGGTCAGCCGGATGACGATATTGCGCAGTTCGCGCACGTTGCCGGGAAAACTGTATTCGAGCCACAGTTCCGCCGCCTTGCTGTCGAGCTCGAAGGTCTTGACGGCGGCCTGCCGCGCGTAAAAATCCCTGAAATGATCCAGCAGCATGCGCTTGTCTTCGCCCAAATCGCGCAGCGGCGGCATGTCGATTGTGAATACCGACAGCCGGTGGTAGAGGTCGGCGCGGAAGCGGCCGTTGCGTATTTCCTGGCGCATGTCGCGGTTGGTGGCGGCGATCACGCGCGCATGGCTGACGCGGCTCTGGGTTTCGCCGACGCGCTGATACTCGCCGTTCTCGAGCACGCGCAGCAATTTCGCCTGCAGTTCCAGCGGCAGCTCGCCGATTTCGTCGAGAAACAGCGTGCTGTCCTTGGCGTCCTCGAAGTAGCCGGCGCGCGATGTGGTGGCGCCGGTGAACGCGCCCTTGCTGTAGCCAAACAATGTCGGTTCGACCAGGTTCGGCGAGATGGCGGCGCAGTTCAGAGCGAGAAACGGCTTGGACGCGCGCGTGCTTTGGTTGTGCAATGCGGACGCGACGAGTTCCTTGCCGCTGCCCGACTCGCCTTCGATCAGCACCGGGAACGGCGCGTTCGCGTATTGGGTGATTTGCTGACGCAGCTTGTCGACGGGCAGGCTTTTGCCGATCAGTCCGGCGCCGCCGCCGGCCTGCGCGGTCAACTCCGCATCGCGGATCTGCAGCGCTTTTTGCAGCAGCTCCTTGATCTTTTCCGGCTCGCATGGCTTGGCGATGAACTCGATCGCGCCGAGGGTGCGGGCGTGCCGTGCGTTGGTTTCTTCGTTTTGCCCCGACAGCACCAGGATCTTGATGTTGGGCGAGTACGCGATCAGCTCGTTGATCAGCTTGAAGCCTTCGTCGGGACGGTGCGGCGTGGGCGGCAGGCCGAGGTCGATCAACGCCAGTTGCGGCGGATTGTCGATCTGGCGCAGCAGACTTTTGACCTGGGTGCGCGATTCGGCAACGTAAACGTTGAAATCGCGGCTCAAGACAAAGTTAAGCGTGTCACTGATCAGCGGGTCGTCGTCAACGATAAGCAAATCCGGCTTGGCCTGTGGCGTTTCCAAAGAACCCCCTTAACCTGACCGGGTATTCTGCCAGATAGTCTTACCGCCTGATAGCCATGACGGGTTGCGGGTTCACGCGGGTTGTGCCGCGCCGTCGATGCAGCGCAGGAAAGCCTGCTCAAGGTCGCTGCATGAGTATTGCGCGCACAGCGCTGCCGGCGTGCCCAAGTAGCGCAGGGTTCCGGCGTGGATGACCGCCACGCGGTCGCATAGTTCAGCGACGTCGGCGAGCGCATGCGAAGTAAACAACACCGTGCGCGCCTCCCGTTTGAGTTCCAGCAGCTGCGCTTTGAGCAGCGCGTGCGCCCTGGGGTCAAGTCCGCTCGACGGCTCGTCGAGTATGTAGAGGTCCTTGCGCGCGAGCACGCAGGCCGCAAGCCCCAGCTTTTGCGTCATGCCTTTTGAGTAGGCGCGCACGGGCTGCGCGAGCACTGCGCGGTCGAGGTCCAGCCGCCGCAGCATCTGCTCGGTGGCGCCGCGGTCGTACGGGGCGGCCTGCATGTCGAGCACGTAACGGATGAAGTCCTCGCCGGTGAGGTAGTAGGGGGGGGTGAAGCGCTCGGGCAGGAATGAAAGCCGCTTGCGCGCGGCGGGTTGATGGTGCGGCGTGCCGAATATCTCGATGCTGCCGCCATTGATGTCGCAGAAATCCAGCAGGCACTTCAGCAGCGTGGTTTTGCCGGCGCCGTTGACGCCGACCAGGCCGAAGAATTCGCCGCGCTCCACCTCGAACGTCACGTTGCGCAAGGCCGGCGCGCGGCCATAGTTCTTGACGACACCTGCAAAGCGCAAGGCAAATTCAGGCATGGCAAGCGCGATCCGGATGGTGGGATTGCGGTATCTTATAACATTCGTTGCACGGGTTCGCGCGCTCGCGCCTCTGCGTGCCGCGACACGCGCTGCGACGATGCGCGCGGGGCTGCCAATTCACGCACCACCGGCACCGCCTTTTTCGCGCCCGGCGCGGCGCCTGAACGCTGATTGTGGGAATCGGCCTAACTGTTTAGAATTCATCGTTTTTGCGGCGGCATCCCGGTGAGCGTGGCGGCAGACAATCTGATAGAAATTAGCGGCGTCGGTTATTCCTATGACCGGCGGCGCACTATCCTGACCGGGATCGACATGGTCATTCCGCGCGGCAAGGTCGTTGCCATCATGGGCATCAGCGGGTCCGGCAAGACCACGCTGCTGCGCCTGATTGGCGGTGCTTTGAAGCCGACCCAGGGCACGGTCAAAATCAACGGGCAGTTCACGCACGAGCTTGATCGCGAGGGACTCTACCGCATGCGCCGGCGCATGGGCATGCTGTTTCAGTTCGGGGCACTGTTTACCGACTTGTCGGTATACGACAACGTGGCATTCCAGATGCGCGAGCACACCGATCTGCCGGAAGAGATGATTCACGACCTGGTCATGATGAAATTGCACGCGGTGGGCCTGCGCGGCGCGCACCGGCTGATGCCGTCGGAACTCTCGGGCGGCATGGCGCGGCGCGTGGCGCTGGCGCGCGCGACGGCGCTCGATCCGATGCTGATGATGTACGACGAGCCGTTTACCGGGCTCGACCCGATCTCTCTCGGCGTGATCCGCAACCTGGTGCGCAAACTGAACGATGCGCTGGGCTCGACCTCCATCGTCGTCACGCACGACGTGCAGGAGGCGCTCGACATCGTCGATTACGTGTACTATCTGTCGGAAGGCGTGATGGTCGCGCATGGCACGCCGGCGGAAATGCGCGCGTCGACCGATCCGCTGGTGCACCAGTTCGTGTGGGGCGAGCCCGACGGCCCGGTCGCTTACCAGTATCCGAGCAAAAAATTCAACGAGGAGCTTGAGCTTGTTTAACCGCGGCGCCATTATCAACGTGCGCAACGTCGGGCATCAGGCGGTCGACAGCATATTGAGGCTGGGCTACGCCACGCGCTTTATCGCGCTGACGCTCCTCAACTCGGGCAACAGTTTTCTGCGCGTGCGCCTGATTATCCGCGAACTCTACTTCACCGGCGTGCTGTCGATGATCATCATCCTGATCTCCGGGCTGTTCGTCGGCATGGTGCTCGGCTATCAGGGCTACCAGACGCTCAATACCTATGGCTCCGAATCGGCGCTCGGCGTGCTGGTGGCCTTGTCGCTGGTGCGCGAACTGGGGCCCGTGATGTCGGCGCTGTTGTTCGCAAGCCGCGCCGGTTCCGCGATGACCGCCGAGATCGGCTTGATGAAAGCCACCGAGCAGTTGTCGGCCATGGAAATGATGGCAGTCGATCCAATCGCGCGCGTCGTCGCGCCGCGTTTCTGGGCGGGCGTGATATCGATGCCGCTCCTGGCCGCGATGTTCAGCGCGATGGGCGTATACGGCGGCTACCTGGTCGGCGTCGTGATCATCGGGGTCGACGAGGGCTCGTTCTGGTCGCAGATGCAAAGTGCGGTGGATTTCCGTGAAGATATCGTGAACGGCGTCATCAAGAGCGTAGTCTTTGGCATTGCAATAACCTGGATCGCACTTTTTGAAGGCTACGATGCGCTGCCTACCGCGGAAGGCGTGTCGGGGGCGACGACGCGCACAGTCGTGACCTCGTCGCTGGCGATACTCGGGCTGGATTTCATACTTACTGCATTTATGTTTCAGGGGGCTTAATGGAACGCTCGACACTCGATTTGTGGGTCGGCATGTTTGTCATTGTAGGGTTCGTGGCGCTGACCATACTGGCGCTTAAAGTCGGCAATATGGGCACGATCGGTGGCACCGAGACCTATCAGTTATCGGCGCCGTTTACCAATATCGGCGGCCTGAAGCCGCGCGCGGCCGTGAAAAGCTCGGGCGTGGTGGTCGGCCGCGTGGCCGAAATCACGTTTGACAACGAAAAGTTCATGGCTAAAGTAACCATGAACATAGACAAACGTTACAAGTTTCCCAAGGACACTTCGGCTTCCATCCTGACCGCCGGTCTGCTCGGCGAGCAGTACGTCGGGCTGGAGGGCGGCGCGGAGGACGCGATACTGGCCGGCGGCGATACCGTCAAGCTCACGCAGTCGGCGGTGGTGCTGGAGAAGCTGATCAGTCAATTCATGTACAGCAAAGCGGCCGAAGGCGGCAGCGGCAGCAAATAACGCAGTCAATGTGACACGGAGGCAAGTGTAATGAACAAGCTCATAAGCGGTTTTCTGCTTGGAATGGTGCTGGCGGTGCCGGCATTGACGCGGGCGCAGGACGTGGCGCCGGACGCGCTGGCCAAAAAAGTCACCGACGAAGTCATCGGCGTTTTGCGCGCGGACAAAGATATCCAGGCCGGCAACACCAGGAAGGTCCTCGAACTGGTGGAAGCCAGGGTGCTGCCGCATTTCGATTTCGCACGCATGACGCGGTTGGCCGTCGGCGCGCCGTGGCGCCAGGCGTCACCCGCGCAGCAGCAAAGCCTGACGAACGAATTTCGCACCCTGCTGGTGAATACGTATACGACCGCGTTTACCCAGTACCGCGACCAGGTCATCGAGTACCGGCCGTTCAAAATGTCGCCGGCCGATACCGAGGTGGTGGTGCGGTCCCTGATCAAGCAAAAGACCGGCGCCGACCCGATCGACATCAATTACAGCATGGCGAAGACCGATACCGGCTGGAAGGTCTATGACGTGGTAATCGCCGGCGTGAGCCTGGTCCAGAATTACCGCAGCAGTTTCGCGTCGGAGATGCAGAAAAGCGGCATCGACGGCCTGATTACAACGTTGGCGACGAAGAACAAGACGCTGGTCCATCCGGTCGCCAAGAAATGATCGAACGCGCGGGCAACGAGTTGCGCCTCTCGGGTGCGCTGACCCTGGCCAATGCCGTTACTCTCTGCGAGGAGGGCAAGCAGCAGTTGAGCGCCGATACGGTGATCGATCTTGCCGCGGTGACCGAGGTCGACTCCACAGCGCTGAGCGTGCTGTTTGAATGGCGCCGCGCCGCGCAGCAAAAAAACCTGCATGTTTCATTCCGCAATCTGCCGGACAGCATGAAAAGTCTGGCGGCGCTGTACGGCGTTGCCGACCTGGTTGCAGCGGACGCCTGAAGCACCGCCCCGCTGGCGCGCCCGCCGCTGACCGGTGTGCTGCCTTCTGCATGACTCCTGTGATTCAAATCGAGCGCATCGTCAAACGCTGCGGCGGCCGTTTCCGCGCCGGTGCCGTGGCTAATCAAAAGCCGGTATAAACTGCGGCACAAAGGAGTTCCCCATGGTCAATCCCGAACAAGTCAAAACCTATATAGAGCAAGGGCTCGCCTGCGAGTTCGTGCGCGTGGAAGGCGACGGCCATCATTTCGAGGCGGTGATCGTCAGCGCCGCGTTTCAGGGCAAGAACAAGGTGCAGCAGCACCAGATCGTTTATCGCGCATTGGGCGACCGCATGCGCGAAGAGATACACGCATTGTCGATGCAAACGCACACGCCCGAAGACTGGGCCAGGCAGCAGGCCGCGCCGGCTTAATGTATGGATAAGCTGGTCATCGAAGGCGGGGTTGCACTCAACGGCGAGGTGCGGATTTCAGGCGCCAAGAACGCGGCGTTGCCGATCCTGTGCGCGTCAATTCTGAGTAATGAGCCGCTGCGCATTGCCAACGTGCCGCATCTGCGCGATGTGACGACCATGCTGGGCCTGCTCGCGCAAATGGGCGTTGCGGTGTCGGTCGACGACAAGCTGGGCGTCGAACTCAATGCGCAGGCGCTCGCCAACCCGGTTGCGCCGTATGAACTCGTGAAAACCATGCGTGCTTCGGTACTCGTGCTGGGGCCGTTGCTCGCGCGCTGCGGCGAAGCGCGCGTGTCACTGCCCGGCGGTTGCGCCATCGGCATGCGGCCGGTCGACCAGCATCTGAAAGCGCTGCAGGCGATGGGCGCGACAATAACCATAGAGCACGGCTATATGCACGCCAGCGCGCCGCGTCTGCAGGGCGCGCGCATCATCATGGACCTGGTGACGGTGACCGGCACCGAGAACATCATGATGGCGGCAACGCTCGCCGACGGCGAGACCACCATCGAAAACGCGGCGCGCGAACCAGAGGTCGTCGATCTGGCCAACTGCCTGAAGGCGATGGGCGCCAAAATCAAAGGCGCCGGCGGCGACGTTATCCGCATTACCGGCGTGCCGCGTTTGCAGGCCGCGAGTTATCGCGTGATGCCCGATCGTATCGAGACCGGCACGTTTCTGGCCGCTGCCGCTGCCACCGGCGGCGAGATCCGCCTGCGCGACACGCGCGCCAACATACTCGACGCCGTGCTCGATAAACTGCGCGAGGCGGGCGCGCATATCGAGTCCGGCGACGACTGGATCAGCCTCGGCATGCCGGGCGCGCTGCGCGCGGTAAACCTGCGCACTGCGCCTTATCCGGCGTTTCCGACCGATATGCAGGCGCAGTTCATGGCCATGAACACCGTGGCGCAGGGTACGGCCCTGATCACCGAAACCATCTTCGAAAACCGTTTCATGCACGTGCAGGAATTGCGCCGGCTCGGCGCGCGCATCGAAGTCGAAGGCAATACCGCAGTGGTGACAGGCGTTGACCATCTGGATGGCGCGACCGTGATGGCCACGGATTTGCGCGCGTCGGCGAGCCTCGTGATCGCCGGCCTGATTGCGCGCGGCGAAACCACCATCGAGCGCGTCTATCACCTCGACCGCGGCTACGAATCAATCGAAGAAAAACTCTCCCGTCTGGGGGCGCGTATCAGCCGCGTCCGTTAGAGCGAAGCTGAACCGCAAAGGACGCCAAGGAAAAGCAACAACACCAGGCCTTTGCCGCAGAGGAAAATCCGCATCCTAATTGGTTGCTGTATTTAGCGGCTGTCGGCTTTGTTCTTTCTTCGCGTCCTTCGCGTCCTTTGCGTCCTTTGCGGTAAAATGTTTTCCTTTTTCGTGGTTGGGCTGGCGCCGTGATCAGTATTGCCTTATCGAAGGGACGCATCCTCGACGAGACCCTGCCTTTGCTCAAGGCGGCGGGCATAGTCGCGTCCGAAGATCCCGAGGCGTCGCGCAAGCTGATCATCGCGACGTCGCACCCGCAGGTGCGGCTCATCATCGTGCGCGCGACCGACGTGCCGACTTACGTGCAGTATGGCGCCGCCGATCTCGGCATTGCCGGCGGCGACATACTCGCCGAGTATGGCGGCCTGGGACTTTATCAGCCGCTTGACCTGAAAATCGCGCGCTGCCGGCTGATGGTCGCGGTGCGCAAGGATTTCGCCTACGAGCAGGCGGTGCGCTCCGGCGCGCGGCTGCGCGTGGCCACCAAGTATTTGCAAACGGCGCGCGAGCATTTCGCGGCCAAGGGCGTGCACGTCGACCTCATCAAGCTGTACGGTTCGATGGAGCTGGCACCCTTGACCGGGCTCGCGGACGCGATCGTCGATCTGGTGAGCACCGGCAATACGCTCAAAGCCAACAACCTGGTTGCGGTCGAGGAAATCGCGCAGGTCAGCGCGCGTTTGATCGTCAACCAGGCTGCGTTCAAATTGAAACGTGCCGAGATCAAGCCGCTGCTGGATGACCTGACGCGGGCGGTCAAATGATTGCGTTGCGGCGGTTGAAATCCGGCGCGCCGGATTTCGCGGCGCAGCTGGCGGCGTTGCTGGCGTTCGAGGGCGCGCAGGATGCCGCGGTCGATACGACGGTCGCGGGCATACTGGATGACGTGAAAAAGCGCGGCGATGCGGCGGTGCTCGAATACACCTTGCGTTTCGACTCCGTGCGCGCTTCCTCGGTGGCGCAACTCGAGTTCACGCAGGACGAAATGAAAAGCGCGCTGGCGGCGATTTCGCCGGCGCAGCGCTCGGCGCTGGAGCAGGCGGCAGCGCGGGTACGCACTTACCACGAACGTCAGCTGGCGCAGTCGTGGAGTTACACCGATGACGACGGCACGCGTCTCGGCCAGCAGGTGACGGCACTCGACCGCGTCGGGCTGTATGTGCCGGGCGGCAAGGCCGCTTATCCGTCGTCGGTATTGATGAACGCGTTGCCGGCCAAAATCGCGGGCGTGCGCGAAATCATCATGGTTGTGCCGACGCCGGGTGGCGAGAAAAATCCGTTGGTATTGGCCGCTGCGGCGTTGGCGGGTGTGGACCGCGTGTTCGGCATCGGCGGCGCGCAGGCAATCGGCGCGCTCGCTTATGGCACATCGACGGTGCCGCAGGTCGACAAGATCGTCGGCCCCGGCAACGCGTACGTCGCCGCCGCCAAACGCCGCGTGTTCGGCGTCGTCGGCATCGACATGGTGGCGGGCCCGTCGGAAATCCTCATCGTGTGCGACGGCAGCACCGATCCCGACTGGATCGCCATGGATCTCTTTTCCCAGGCCGAGCACGACGAACTGGCGCAGGCGATTTTGCTCGCGCCGGGTGCGCACTATATCGACCAGGTCGCCGCCAGCATGGAGCGCCAGCTGGCGGGCTTGCCGCGGCGCGACGTGATCAAGGCTGCTCTCGAGAAGCGCGGCGCGCTGATCGAAGTGCGCGATGTCGAAGAGGCGTGCGAACTGGTCAACAAGATTGCGCCCGAGCATCTGGAACTGTCGGTCGCGAATCCCGAGGCGCTGCTGCCGAAAATACGCAATGCCGGCGCGATTTTCCTCGGCGCCTACACCTCCGAGGCGCTCGGTGACTACTGCGCCGGGCCCAACCACGTGCTGCCAACGTCGCGCACTGCGCGTTTTTCGTCGCCGCTGGGCGTCTACGATTTCCAGAAACGCTCGAGCGTGATCGCGGTGTCGAAAAAAGGCGCGGCCAGGCTCGGCGCAATTGCGATGGAACTCGCGCGCGGCGAAGGCCTTGCCGCGCATGCCAAGGCGGCCGAGTACCGGATGAAGTGATGGTTTGATCATGCAGAAAACGCCTGAAGACATCATTCGCAGCGAGATACTGGCTTTCAAGGGGTATCGCGTGCCCGACCACGCCGGCATGATCAAGCTCGACGCCATGGAGAATCCGTATCGCCTGCCCGCGGACCTGATGGCGGCGGTCGCGGCGCGCGTGACGGACGCCGCGCTCAATCGCTATCCGGATTTCGAAGCGCCGGGGCTCAAAGCGCAATTGCGCGCGCTGATGCGCGTGCCTGACGGCATGGACATCATCCTCGGCAACGGCTCCGACGAATTGATCCAGATGCTCATGCTCGCGGTCGCGCGGCCAGGGGCTGCAATGGTCGGCCTCGAGCCGTCGTTCGTGATGTTCCGCATACTGGCGACCGTCGCCGGGCTTAATTACGTCAGCGTGCCGCTGACCGATGACTTCAACATCGATGCGGCAGCAACGCTGGCGGCGATCGAGCAATATCAACCGCCGCTGATTTTTATTACCTACCCGAACAATCCAACCGGCAATCTGTTCGACGCCGCCGTGGTCGAGCGCATCATCAAGGCGGCGCCCGGCATCGTGGTGGTCGACGAGGCTTATCACGCTTTTGCGTCGGCCAGCTTCATGCCGCGCCTGGCCGAGTTTCCGAACCTGCTGGTGATGCGCACGGTGTCCAAGCTGGGACTCGCGGGGCTGCGCCTCGGTCTGCTGGCCGGGCGCAGTTCATGGCTGGAGCAGATAGCCAAATTGCGATTGCCGTATAATGTCAATGTCCTGACGCAACTCGCGGCGGGCGAAGTTTTGCGGCACCCGGAAGTGTTCGACGCGCAGGCCGCCACCATCCGCGGCGAACGGGCGCGTCTTACCGCCGAACTGCGGCGCATTCCCGGGGTCACAGCCTACGCCAGCGAAGCGAACTTTATTTTGTTCAAGGTGGCCGGGGCGGACAAGATTTTCGACGGGCTCAAACAACGCGGGGTCCTGATCAAAAGTATGCATGGCACGCATCCGCTGTTGTCCGATTGCCTGCGGGTAACGGTGGGTACGCCCACAGAAAACGTGCAATTCCTGGCGGCACTTGCCGCGCTCATGTCCTGACTTTTTACATAGCTGAACCGACCATGGCCACGCGCAGCGCGGAAATCAAACGCGATACCAAAGAAACGCAGATCCGCGTCAAGCTCGATCTTGACGGCAGCGGCGCGAGCCAGCTCGCGACCGGGGTGCCGTTTCTCGATCACATGCTCGATCAGGTCGCGCGCCATGGCGCGTTCGACCTCGAAATCGAAGCCAGGGGCGATCTGCACATCGACGCGCATCACACCGTCGAGGACATCGGCATCACGCTCGGCCAGGCCTTCGTCAAGGCGCTCGGCGCCAAGGATGGCATACGCCGTTACGGCCACGCCTATGTGCCGCTCGACGAAGCGTTGTCGCGCGTGGTGGTCGACCTCTCGGGCCGTCCGGGACTGTCGCTGAAAATCGACTTTGTGCGCGCGCGTATCGGCGAGTTCGACGTCGATCTGGTGCATGAATTCTTCCAGGGCTTCACCAATCACGCGCTGGTCACGCTGCACGTCGACAATCTCAAGGGCGACAACGCGCACCACCAGGCGGAAACCGCATTCAAGGCATTCGGCCGCGCCTTGCGCATGGCGGTCGAGCTCGACCCGCGGATGAAGGGCGTGCCGTCGACCAAGGGCAGTCTCTAGAGTGCCTAACACCATGAAACGCGCGATGTGCTGTCACGATTTTGGCTCAGGGCTAGAAGAAAGTCCCGCGGCTTAGTCATTCTAAGCAAGGGGCTTTCGACAACGCCATGTGCCAAAACTCGTGCCAGTCCGAAGGGTTGCAGCCAGAATCGGCGCTATCTGCGTTGCTCGTCTTGCGAATACATAGAGTATTCGCTTCACCGGGCGCCTTGCTATCACCAATTCTGGCAGCAACGCACACGTGTTTCATGGTGTTAGGCACTCTCGGCCGGCCTTCTGGCAGCGCCGCGCCGAGCTTTCGCATATGACTGATATCGCCGTCATCGACTACGGGATGGGCAACCTGCATTCCGTCGCGACCCGCTTGAAACAGGCGGCGCCCGGACTTGAGGTCACGGTCACCGGCGATCCCGCGGTAGTGGCGCGCGCCGCGCGGGTGGTGTTTCCCGGGCAGGGTGCGATGCCCGACTGCATGCGTGAACTCGACGCGCATGGCTTGCGCGAGGCGGTGCTCGACGCCGCGTACAACAAACCCTTTCTCGGCATCTGTATCGGATTGCAGATGTTGTTCGCCCACAGCGACGAGGGCGACGTCGCCTGCCTCGGCGTGCTGCCGGGACGGGTGCGCCGGTTCGCCGGCGCCATGGTCACCGCCGCCGGTGAGCGCGTGAAGGTGCCGCACATGGGCTGGAACCGTGTGCGCCAGGTTGCGCCGCACCCCTTGTGGGGCGGCGTGCCCGATGAGACGCGGTTTTATTTCGTGCACAGCTATTACGTGGAAACCGCCGCACCCGGGCTGGTGGCCGGTAGCAGCGACTATCCGCAGCCGTTTACCTGCGCGATTGCGCGCGAAAACGTGTTTGCGGTGCAGTTTCACCCCGAAAAAAGCGGTGCGGACGGGCTGCAGCTGTTGCAGAACTTCGTGCAGTGGCAGCCCGCCGGCCGGCTCCAGCGTCCGCGCCGTACGGTGGCTGCGGGTTGAGGCGCTATGCGAACCGCCGCCGCGTGTAGTATGATGATTTTCAACCGTGATTTCACCAGCCTTTGTCCTCCTCAGCTGCGCTTTCGCATAACGCCCCTTCCTCCGGCAGGACTAATCCCGGCTTTTCCGAACGACTTCCCGTAACCAGTTACCGCGCAGCATGCTGATAATCCCGGCGATAGATCTCAAGGACGGCAAGTGTGTACGCCTGAAACAAGGCGACATGACGGACGCCACCGTTTTTTCGGAGGACCCCGGCGCGATGGCTGAGCAATGGGTGAAGCAGGGCGCGCGCCGCCTTCACGTGGTCGATTTGAACGGGGCGGTCGCCGGCAAGCCGAAAAACGAAGCTGCCATCAAGGCCATCATGGCTGCGGTGGGCGACCGCATACCGGTGCAACTCGGCGGCGGCATCCGCGATCTCGACACCATAGAGCGCTATATCGACAGCGGCATCCGTTACGTGATCATCGGCACTGCCGCGGTGAAAACGCCGGGTTTCCTGCATGACGCGTGCACCGCGTTCACTGGCCACGTGATGGTGGCGCTCGACGCCAAGGACGGCAAGGTCGCGGTCGACGGCTGGTCGAAAATGACCGGCCACGACGTGATCGACCTCGCAAAGAAATTCGAGGATTACGGCAGCGAAGCCATTATCTACACCGATATCGGCCGCGACGGCATGCTGACGGGCGTCAATATCAAGGCCACCGTCGAACTCGCGCGCCAGCTGTCGGTGCCGGTGATCGCGAGCGGCGGCATCACCGATCTCGAAGACGTCAAGGCGCTGTGCAAGGTCGAGTCCGACGGCATCATAGGCGCGATCACCGGGCGCGCGGTGTACCAGGGCACGCTCGATTTCGCCGCCGCGCAGAAGCTCGCCGACAAACTATCGCAAAAGAAAGGAGAGGCGTGAGGCGTTAGGCGTGAGGCGGTTCCAGCTAGTTCCCTCTTTCCTCTCTCCCTTCTCCTGTCGCCCGATGGGCCTCGCCAAGCGCATCATCCCCTGTCTTGACGTCAACGCCGGGCGCGTCGTCAAGGGCATCAACTTCGTGGGTCTGCGCGATGCCGGCGATCCGGTCGAAGTCGCGGCGCGCTACAACAAGCAGGGCGCCGACGAACTCACGTTTCTCGACATTACCGCGAGCAGTGACAGCCGCGACCTGATACTGCACATCGTCGAAGCCGTCGCCACCCAGATTTTCATTCCACTCACCGTCGGTGGCGGCGTGCGCAAGGTCGAAGACGTCAGGCGCCTGCTCAACGCCGGCGCCGACAAAGTCAGCATCAATACCGCGGCGGTGCAAAATCCGCAACTGGTTGCCGACGCCACCACGCATTACGGGTCGCAATGCATAGTTGTCGCCGTCGATGCCAAGCGCAAGCCGGGAGATGGGCCGCCGCGCTGGGAGGTTTACACCCATGGCGGGCGCACGGCGACGGGCCTCGACGCGCTGGAGTGGGGACGCAAGATGCAGGAGTTCGGCGCCGGCGAGATCCTGCTCACCAGCATGGACCGCGATGGCACGCGCGCGGGGTTCGACCTCGAACTCACGCGCGCTTTTGCCGACGCGCTTGAAATTCCGGTGATTGCGAGCGGCGGGGTCGGCAATCTCGAGCACCTGGTTGACGGCATTGTCGAGGGCCATGCGAGTGCGGTGCTCGCCGCGAGTATTTTTCACTACGGTGAATTCACCGTGGCGATGGCCAAGCAACTGATGGCCGCGCGCGGCGTCGAAGTGAGATTGTAAGGCGGACGGAGTAAAATCGCGGCTGGCGGTTACATGTTCAACCTTCATCGCGCGGCGCTTACGGCATATGTCGGACAACTGGCTTAACAAGGTAAACTGGGCGCAGGATGGGCTGGTGCCCGCAGTCGCCCAGGAAACGGCGAGCGGCCGCGTGTTGACACTCGCGTGGATGGACCGCGAAGCGCTGAAAAAGACCGTCGAAACCGGCGAAGTCCACTACTGGTCGCGTTCGCGCAAGAAGATCTGGCACAAGGGCGAGGAATCCGGCCACGTGCAGAAAGTGCGCAGCATCCGGCTGGATTGCGACGAGGACGTGATACTGGTGGAAGTCGAGCAGGCGGGCGGCATCGCCTGCCACACCGGCCGCCACAGTTGTTTCTATCAGCAGCTTGTCAATGGCGAATGGGTGGAGACGGAGCCGGTATTGAAAGATCCGCGGAACATCTACAAAAAATGATTGACCCCACGATACTGCGGCGCCTGTCCGCGACCATCGCCGAGCGCAAGGGCGCCGACGCCGCGAGTTCTTACGTCGCCGGGCTGTTCGGCAAAGGCCACGACGCGATACTCAAGAAAGTCGCGGAGGAGGCCGCCGAAACGCTGCTGGCGGCCAAGGACGGTGATAAACTGCACGTCGTGCGCGAAACCGCCGACCTGTGGTTTCACTGCCTGGTGTTGCTGGCGTGGCACGGACTGACGAGCGACGACGTGCTGGCCGAATTGCACCGGCGCGAAGGCATTTCGGGCGTCGACGAGAAAAAGTCGCGCAAGTGACCGCGCGCATCGGCGGCGGCGCGCAAACAGGTCAAAGTTAGGCGCAGACGAAAGAAACTACACGAAAAGCCGCGCGCTCGAGAGCGCGGGCGTTTTCAAGTCAGGGGAGTGGGAACATGGGTTCATTAAGCATTTGGCACTGGCTGATCGTGCTGGTGGTCGTGGTGCTGATATTCGGCACCAAGAAGCTGCGCAACCTGGGCGGTGACCTCGGCAGCGCGGTCAAGGGCTTCAAGGACGGCATGAAGCCGGAAGACGACAAGCCGCAGCCGCACGCGGAAATTCACCCCGCCGCCGGCCAGACCATCGAAGGCGAAGTGAAGAAGGAAACGCAGTCGAAAGTGTGAGGCGCAAGGCCGACGGGGCAAAGCATGGTCTCCCCGTTTCCCGCCCCTCGCTCCCCATTTCATGTTCGACGTAGGATTCTCCGAAATCGTCGTTATCGCGGTCGTCGCGCTGATCGTGATCGGGCCCGAGCGCCTGCCGAAAGTGGCGCGCACGCTTGGCCATCTGTTCGGACGCATGCAGCGCTACGTCAACGACGTGAAATCCGATATCTCCCGCGAAATGGAACTCGATGAACTGCGCAAGCTGCAGGCGAGCGTGCAGGACGCGGCGCACGCCATCGAGCAGACGGTGACCAAGGAAGTCAGCGCCACCGAATCGCAGTTGAACAGCATCGCGACAACCGCGCAGGAAGCCGTGCAGCCGGCGGTGGAGCCGGCGGTCGCGGCTGGCGCCGACGCCATTGTCACGCCGGCGACCAGCGCGCAGCTCGAACTCGGGCTTGACGCGGCGGCGCAGGCGGCGCGCAAGCAAGCCTGAACACGACGCCGCGCACCAGACGCGCGGCAACCCCCATGAGCACACAAGATACTTTCATTTCCCATCTGGTCGAATTGCGCGACCGGTTGCTGCGCGCGATCCTCGCCGTATTGATTGTGTTCCTGTGCCTGTTTCCGTGGGCCAAGGACATGTACACCCTGCTGGCGCAGCCGCTGCTTGCGGTGTTGCCGCAGGGCGGCCAGATGATAGCCACCGACGTGGTCGGCGTGTTCCTGGTGCCGATGAAGGTCGCGCTGCTGGTCGCGTTCGTGATCGCGCTGCCCTACGTCCTGTTTCAGATATGGGCGTTCGTCGCGCCCGGCCTTTACAC
Organism: Bordetella parapertussis; assembly: GCA_945870465.1. The sequence continues at coordinate 25,232 of CAMBSS010000026.1, forward strand.
GCATGAAAAACGGCTGGTGCTGCCACTCATCATTACCAGCACGCTGTTGTTCATCGCCGGCATGGCGTTCGCGTACTTCCTGGTTTTCCCGGTGGTGTTCACGTTCATGGCGTCGATCGCGCCCGAAGGCGTGGCGTGGATGACCGACATCGAAAAGTATTTGAGTTTCGCGCTGACCATGTTCGTTGCGTTCGGCGTTACGTTCGAGGTGCCGGTCGCCGTGGTCCTGCTGGTGCGCATGAATATCGTGACCGTCGAAAAGCTGCGCGAGATCAGGTCCTATGTAATCGTCGGCGCATTTGTGATCGGCGCGGTGTTTACCCCGCCGGACGTAATTTCACAGTTGATGCTGGCGGTGCCGCTCTGGGTCCTGTACGAACTCGGCATCCTGGTCGCCAGCATGATGGCGAAGCCGCAGGCGGCGGACGGCGACGCAACGGCACCCGCCAAACCTGAAGCCGAACCGGGCAAGGACTGATCCGGCACCGGCTTTAGCGCGTTATTTCTCGTCGCGCCGCGGTTTCGGCCGTTTGCCGACGCTTACCTTCACGGCTATTTCGTTTTTTTCGCGCGTCACCTTGAGCGTCGCGACGGTGCCCGGCTTCAACGCCGAGATCAGGTTGAGCGTGCTTGCGTAATCGGTCACCGCCTTGTCCTCGACGCCGACCAGCACGTCGCCGGGCTTGATGCCTGCCTTGTCGGCCGGACTGGCGTTGACCACTTCCGTAATCAGCGCGCCGTTGACTTTCGACAGCTTGAGCGTTTCGGCGAGTTCCGGCGTCAGGTCCTGCACGCCGATGCCGACCCAGCCGCGCGTCACCGTGCCGTTTTCGATGATTTGCTCCATCACCTGTTTGGCGAGGCTGGAGGGAATCGCGAAGCCTATGCCCTGCGAGCCGCCGCTGCGCGTGTAAATCGCGGTGTTGATGCCGACCAGGTTGCCGCTCACGTCGACCAGCGCGCCGCCGGAATTGCCGGGGTTGATGGGGGCGTCGGTCTGGATGAAATTCTCGAAGGTGTTGATGCCGAGATGGCTGCGGCCGAGCGCGCTGATGATGCCCGAAGTGACGGTCTGGCCGACGCCGAACGGATTGCCTATGGCGAGCACGATGTCGCCGACACGCGCCTGCTCGGACAGCGCGAAGGTCGCCGCCGGCAGATTCTTGAGATCGATTTTGAGCACTGCCAGGTCGGTTTCCGGATCGCTGCCAACCACGCGCGCCTTGGCGCGGCGCATATCCGACAGCGCCACTTCGATTTCGTCCGCCGCTTCGACCACGTGCTGGTTGGTCAGCACATAGCCCTTGTCGCTGACGATTACGCCCGAGCCGAGGCTGGAGCTGCGCCGCGTCTGCGCGTCGAACTGCTCGCCGAAAAAATAGCGAAACACCGGGTCTTCCATGAACGGATGGCGCGGCACCTTGGTTTCCTTGCTGGTGTAGATGTTGACCACCGTCGGCATCGCTTTTTTGGCCGCTTCGCTGTAGGAAGCGATTGGCCGGGTTGGCGTAACTGCCGCTTCGTGGGTGGTGACGACATCCACGCTCGCACGCGAGTTCAGTCCCAGCAGGTCGGGGCGCAGAGTCGACACCACGAACAAAATGCCGAGGCAGATCGTGGTGGTCTGGGCGAAGACGAGCCAAAGTTTGCGCATAGGGTCAGGCCGCGTGGTTCAAGGTTTCAAGCGGGTTACAATGCATGAAGGGATATTCAATTGTCATCATCCGTCATGCAACGTACCGAACTCGAGACTTATCTCAACCAGTATCTCGATGTCTCCCGTTTCCGCGATTATTGCCCAAACGGGCTGCAGGTGGAAGGGCGCGCCGAAGTCCGCACTATCGTGACCGGCGTCACCGCTTCGCTCGACCTGGTGCGCGCGGCCGTCGAGCGCGGCGCCGATGCGCTGCTCGTGCATCACGGTTATTTCTGGCGGGGCGAAGACCCGCGCGTGACGGGCACGCGCCGCGAGCGCCTGGCGTTGCTGCTCAAGAAAGAACTAAACCTTTTTGCCTTTCATCTGCCGCTTGATGTGCATCCCGAAGTCGGCAACAACATGCAACTCGCGCGCGTGCTCGAACTGCCCTATGCCGGCAGGTTCGGCGAGCAGGACCTCGGCGCGCACGGCGCTTTTGCCCGCCCGATTACACTCGGTGAACTCGCCCGGCGCATCGCGGAACGTCTCGAGCGTGCGCCGCAAGTCATCGGTAACGAAACGAAACCGCTGCACCGCGTCGCGTGGTGCACTGGCGCCGCGCAAAATTATCTCGAAGACGCGGTGCGTCTCGGCGTCGATGCGTTTATTTCGGGCGAAATATCGGAACAGACGGTACATCTCGCGCGCGAGTCCGGTGTCGCGTACATTGCCGCGGGCCATCATGCGACGGAGCGTTACGGCATACGGGCGCTCGGTGAGCATCTCGCAGCGCGCTTTGGCGTCGCCCACCATTTCATCGACATCGCCAACCCCGTATAGCCCGTTTTTGGGCGCTTTCGGGCCGGTGAAATCACGCGCAATCACCTGAAGCAATGGACTATTTTCACGTTCCGCTTAAGTTTTTGCGCGGAAGTCGCTAAACTAACGCTTTTTTGTCCAATCGCCAGCGGGGAATTCCATGTCTGATCAGGAAGTGGATAAGGGTAAACGAGGTTTTCTGATGGCCGCCACCGGGGTTGTCGGTGGTGTCGCCGCAGCGGCAACGGCAGTGCCGTTCGCCGGCAGCATGTTTCCATCCGAACGCGCCAAAGCGGCGGGTGCGCCAGTCGAGGCGGACATCAGTTCGCTGGCGCCGGGCGAAATGAAAATCGTCGAATGGCGCGGCAAGCCGGTGTGGATCGTGAGCCGCACCAAGGAAATGCTCGACGGCATCCAGAAAAATAACGGCCGCGTGTCCGATCCGAAATCGGAAGTCCCGATGCAGCCCGACTACGCGAAAAACGAATATCGCTCGATCAAGCCGGAAATCATCGTGCTGGAAGGCGTGTGCTCGCACCTCGGCTGTTCGCCCCAGTTCAAGTCGGTCGAAGCCAAGAACGACATGGGACAGGACTGGACCGGCGGCTTCTTCTGCCCCTGCCACGGCTCCAAGTTCGATTTTGCGGGCCGCGTCTTCGCGGGCTCGCCAGCGCCGGTGAATCTGCGCGTGCCACCTTACAAGTTCGTCGGTGACGCCAAGATCATCATCGGCGACGACAGCAAGGGGGCGTAACCATGGCCGCAGCGAAAAAAACTCCCGTTACGATTACCTCTGCAGGCCCGCTCAATGGCGCGCTCAGCGGCGTATTGACCTGGGTCGACGCGCGTTTCCCGCTGGTGAAGATGTGGGAAGAGCAGTGGGGCAAGTACGTAGCGCCCAAGAACTTCAACTTCTGGTACTACTTCGGTTCGCTGTCGGCATTCGTGCTCGTGCTGCAGATCGCCACCGGCATCTTTCTGACCATGAACTACAAGCCGGATGCGGCGCAGGCGTTCGCTTCCGTCGAATACATCATGCGCGACGTGTGGGGCGGCTGGTTGATCCGCTACATGCACTCGACCGGCGCCTCGCTGTTCTTCGTCTGCATCTACCTGCACATGTTCCGCGGGCTGCTCTACGGTTCGTACCGCAAGCCGCGCGAGCTGCTGTGGATATTCGGCATGCTGATCTACCTGTGCCTGATGGCCGAAGCGTTTTTCGGCTACCTCCTGCCGTGGGGCCAGATGTCGTACTGGGGCGCGCAGGTAATCGTCAACCTGTTCGGCGCGGTGCCGTTTATCGGAGAAGACCTGTCGATCTGGATCCGTGGCGACTACGTGGTGTCGGATGCAACCTTGAACCGTTTCTTCGCGTTTCACGTCATCGCGATTCCACTGGTGTTGCTGGGCCTCGTTGCCGCGCATTTGACCGCGCTGCACGAAGTCGGCTCCAACAACCCCGACGGCGTTGAAATCAAGAATCAGCCGAAAGACCCGCAGACCGGGCTGCCACTCGACGGCATCTATTCGCATCCGTATTACACCGTCAAGGATGCGCTCGGCGTGGTCGTGTTCCTGATCGTGTTTTCGGTCATCATGTTTTTCGTGCCGGAAATGGGCGGCTACTTTCTCGAGTACAACAATTTCATTCCGGCAGACCCCCTGAATACGCCGCCGCATATCGCGCCCGTGTGGTATTTCACGCCGTATTACTCGATCCTGCGCGCCATACCGCCGCTTTTCAATTCGCAGTTCCCGGGCGTGCTGGGGATGGGCGCGGCGACCATGATCATGTTCCTGCTGCCGTGGCTGGACCGCAGCCCGGTCAAGTCGGTGCGCTACAAAGGCCCCGTGTTCAAGGGCGCGCTGACGATCTTCGTCATCGTCTTTTTGGTGCTGGGCTACCTCGGCACCGAGCCGACCAATTTGTGGGGACAGTTCGGCGCGTGGATGGGCAATGCCGACGTTGCCACCGTCGTCGCGCGTATCTGCACGACCATCTACTTCCTGTTCTTCATTCTGATGCCGTGGTATTCGAAAATCGATGAATGCAAACCTGAACCCGCGAGGTTGACATGGTAAGCGCCTATAGCAGCATGTTTACGCGCGTGGCGATTTGCGCCGCGCTGCTTCTGCCGTTCGCGGCGCGCGCCAGCGAAGGTCCGCGCCTGCAGACCGCGCCGATCAATTCGCACGACCTCGTTTCGCTGCAGAACGGCGCCAAGGTGTTCGTCAACTACTGCCTGAACTGCCACAGCGCCGGTTACATGCGTTACAACCGGCTGCAGGACCTGGGCCTGAACGAGCAGCAGATCAGGGACAACCTGGTATTCACCGGCGTCAAAGTCGGCGAGTTGATGCAGACGGCGATGGACAAAAAAGACGCCAAGGAATGGTTTGGCGTCGCGCCGCCCGATCTCACGGTGACCACGCGTTCGCGCAGTTCCAGCGCCGGCAGCGGCGCCGACTGGATCTATTCGTATCTGCGTTCTTTTTACCGCGATCCGTCGCGGCCGACCGGCTGGAACAACTTGGTGTTCGCCAATGTCGGCATGCCGCATGCGCTGTGGCAGTTGAGCGGTCAGCAGCAATTGCACGAAGAAGTATTCGAATCGGAGCACGCGGCCAAGGCGGCGCTGATCGCGAGCAAGGGTGTTGCCCAGCTTGAAGAGTCGCACGAAATGAAAGACGGCAAGATGGCCGAGCGCTTCGTGCTCAAAACGCTGACCGCGGGCGGCGGCGCCATGTCGCAGCGCGAGTACGACCGGACGGTGACCGATCTCGTCAATTACATGAACTACATGGCGGAGCCGGCGCGCCTCGAGCGCCGGCAAATCGGCTTTTACGCGCTGCTGCTGCTGGGCCTGCTGTTCATACTCGTGTTTGCCCTCAAGAAATCCTACTGGAAGGACGTTCACTAAAACGGTGCCCATATGATGACTCTTTACTCAGGCACGACTTGTCCTTTCAGCCAGCGCTGTCGCAATGTGCTGTATGAAAAAGGCATGGATTTCCAGATCGTCGACGTCGATCTGCACAACAAGCCGGAAGACCTGGCGGTGATGAACCCGTACAACCAGGTGCCGGTGCTGGTCGAACGCGATCTGATGCTCTACGAATCGAACATCATCAACGAGTACATCGACGATCGTTTTCCGCATCCGCAGCTGATGCCCGCCGATCCGGTGATGCGCGCGCGCGCGCGGCTCTTTCTGTTCCGCTTCGAGCACGAGATGTTCACGCACGTCGAAACGCTCGAAAAAGGCAACCAGCGCATCGCCGACAAGGCGCGCGCCGCGATCCGCGACAACCTCGCGCAGATGGCGCCGGTGTTTGCCAAGCAGAAATACATGCTGGGCGACGAGTTCTCGATGCTCGACGTGGCGATCGTGCCGCTTCTGTGGCGGCTCGATTATTACGACATCCAGCTGCCCAAGCAGGCCGCACCGCTCATGAAGTACGCCGAGCGCCTGTTCAGCCGCACCGCGTTCATCGATTCGCTGACCGCGTCGGAAAAGGTCATGCGCAAGTAAGGCAGCCGCAATGGCCAAAGAGCGCTCGACCAAACCCTACCTGATCCGCGCCATCTGCGAATGGTGCAGCGACAGCGGGCTCACCGCTTACCTGTCGGTCAAGGTCGATGCGCAGACGCGGGTGCCGATGGAACACGTCAAGAACGGCGAAATCGTGCTCAACGTCAGCCCGGACGCCGCGCACCGGCTGACCATAGGCGACGACACCATACAGTTCGCCGCGCGTTTTTCCGGCGTGTCGCGCGAATGCTCGATTCCGGTCGCCGTGGTGCAGGGAATTTTCGCCAAGGAAAACAGCCAGGGCCTGTTTTTCCAGCCGGAGCCGGCGTCTGCCGCGGAGGCGGAGGCTGACGCTGCGCCTACGCCGCCCGCCCCCGGTGGCAAGCCCAAGCTGCAGATCGTCAAGTAACAGCATCGCCGCTGTTGCGCGGCACGACAAGCGCCGACGATGAAGCCGTCCCCCACGCCCGTCATCGAATATTTTTACACCCTGTCCTCGCCGTGGGCGTATTTCGGCGGGCCCCGCATGGTGGAGATTGCGCGCAAACACGCGGCACGCATCGTGCTGCGCCCCTATGATTTTCTGAATGTTGTGCCGCAGACCGGCGGCATACCGTTGCGCACGCGCCCGCAGCCGCGCCAGGACTACCACGCCATAGAGCTCGACCGCTGGCGCCAGTTTCTCGGCATGCCGCTCAATCTCAAGCCGCGCTTTTACCCGCCGGACAATCGCCCGGCGACGCACGCTGTCATCGCGGCGCAACTCGCGGGACTCGACGCACAGCGCCTGTCGCACGCGATTCTGCAGGCGCTGTGGGCGGAGGAGCGCAACAGCGCCGACCGCCCGACGCTGATCGCAATCGCCGGGGAGAATGGCATGGACGGCGCGAGGCTGTTCGCCGCGGACACCACGGCGGCGGTAGAGCAGGAATTCGCGCGCAACTCGGTGGAAGCAGTGGCGCACGGCGTGTTTGGCTCGCCCACCTATTATTTTTCCGGCGTACCCTACTGGGGGCAGGACCGGCTCGATTTTCTCGACCGCGCGCTGGCTGCCGCAGGAGTTTGACAGCTGCAATCGCCACGGCAGAGAGTGGTTTGGGCGCTAAAACAATAAACCGGTTTTTGACAGGGCGGCGCAGACCGCATACGGCGCGTGTTTCGGTACTCATACCAACGGAGGGGAACCCATGCTGAATCCTGAAGAACTCGCGCAGCTATTGCCTGCGGAAACATCGTCTTTCGGCTCGCCGGTGCCGGCGCAGATCGTGTCCAACGACGAATACATGCCGTCGCCGCAGACCGCCAAGCAAAAAGAATATGAAGCGCGCATCAAGGCACTGGGCAGCGAGTTGGCGAAAAAACACGGCACGACACGGCGCAAATTTTTCAAGACGGCGGCGGGGATGGCGGCATCTTTCGTCGCCATGAACGACACCTACGGGCCGGTGTTCGGCGTCTCAAGCGCCGAAGCGGCGACGCCCGAAATGGCGGACGAGCGCGCGAAATCGCTCAAGGGCCAGTTCATCATGGACATGCACACGCACTTCCTGCG
>CAMBSS010000027.1 GCA_945870465.1 Bordetella parapertussis
GCCGCGCCCGGGCACGCATAGCAAGCCGCTGGGCTTGTCGACGACGATCAGTTGCTCCGAGAGATGGAGAATGGCGAGCCCGCGATTTGCTGGCGGGTGGTAGGGCGTGGATGGCATGTTGCGGATTGTCTCATTGCCAGGAACCGGGGCGGACCATGCCAAAGCCCTGATCCGCTGACATGGGCGAGATTCATCAAGAGAGTTCCGGAACCTGCGGCCGGATCGTAGCAGGCGACATTCTTGACCCTGTTTGGCGCGAGGCAAACAGTGTAACTTCTCGAACGGCGGGTGCAAGAAACTTCCGACTAGACGCTAATCTCCACTGCCTTCCCCGTCTCCACCGCAGCAACAATCCCTTCCAGCCCCGCGATCACATCCATCATCTGCGCGGTGGAAATCGGATATTCAGACCTACCGTCGATCGCATCAGCGAATGCTTCGAGGTTCGTGCGCAACGCATTGACCGGCTCGAACGCCAGCCGCTCTACCTTGCCGCCGCTCATGCGTAGAACCAGCTCGGTCGGTCCGGTCGCCTCAACCGACCCCTGGTTGCCGAAGACATGCACGCGCCAAAACAGCGGCGTCGCACGCACGCCGCACAGCACGCCGCTCACGTGGTTCGCGAATTCGAATGTGATCGAAAGCGTATCGAGCGATTCCGGCGGCGGGCGCTTCTGGATGTGCTGGGCGTTAACGCGGCGCACCGGGCCGATGAGATTGACGAAAGCATCGAGCACGTGGATGCCGGTCGCGGTGATGCTACCGCCCGGCGCCTCGCCGGGGGATTCGCGCCAGCCGTAGTGTAGTTTGTTGCTCGCGTTCTCGTTGCTGAAATGCCCTTCGACGTGCAGCACTTCGCCGAGCACGCCGCTGTCGACCACGCGCTTCATTTCCTGCATCGACGGCCAGAAGCGCTTGTCCTGGCCGATGCCTAGCAATACGCCCGCCTTTTGACAAGCCTGCACCGCGCGCTCGGCATCTGCGCGCGTGAGCGCCAGCGGCTTCTCGCACAGCACTGCTTTGCCGGCCTGAGCCGCCGCGATGATCTGCGCGGGATGCAGTGAGTTCGGTGTCGCGAGCACAACCATTTTGATCGACGGGTCGGCGAGCAATTCGGCGTAGTCACTCGACAGGCGCAGGCCCTGTTTGTCGGCGAACTCTTTGACTTTCTCCGGATTCCGCACCACGCCGCGCGTGAAGCGCACCTTCTCGCTCACGCCCTGCACCGAGTTGACGTGGTTCTGTCCCCAGCGGCCAAGGCCGACTATTGCGGCGTCAAGCATCGTATGTAAAAGCGAGCTTAAATTTCATGCGTAACCGCCGATGAACGCCGATACGATCGAAAACAGGAGGGTCGATAACAGGCAGTATGCAAAAACACACGGGCAATACCATGATTGTCCTGTCGGTCATTACTTTGTTTTGCATCTGCGTAATCGGCGTTCATCGGCGGTTAAAACCGTTCTGGATTTTTAAGCAAGTCACTCCGGCTTGATGCCGGCATCCTTGACGACTTTGGCGTAGCGCACGGTTTCGCTGCGAATAAAAGCGGTGAACTGCTCGGGCGTGCTCGTCATCGGTTCTATGCCTGCCGAGCCCAGCCGCTCTTTCATCTCGGGCGCGGTCAGCGCCTTGGTGAGCTCCGTATTGAGGCGCGTGATGATATCGCGCGGCGTTGCTGCCGGCGCGAGGATGCCGTACCAGATCGGCACTTCGAAATTTTCGACGCCGGCTTCCGCGGCAGTCGGCGTCTCGGGGATCACCGGCGAGCGCTGCGATGACAACACCGCCAGCGCGCGCACCTTGCCTGAAAGTATCTGGCTGGACGCCGCTGGCACTGCCATGATCAGCATATCAACTTCGCCACCAAGCAAGCCGACCAGCGCCTGTCCCGAACCCTTGTACGGCACGTGCACGAGGTTGATCTTCTCAAGGCTCTTCAACAACTCCGGCGCGAGGTGCGTGGTGGTGCCGACCCCGCCGGACCCGAAGTTGAGCTTGCCCGGGCTGCGGCGCGCGAGCTGTATCAATTCCTTCAGCGACTTCGCGGGCACCGAGGGATGCAGCAGCAATACATTCTGGATTAGCGCGACTTGCGAGACCGGCGTCAGGTCTTTCGCTGGATCGTAGTTGAGTTTCGAATATAACGACGGGCTGATCGCGACCAGCGGCGAACTCAAAACTATCGTGTAGCCGTCGGGCGGCGCTTTCGCCGCGAGCTCGAGACCGAGATTGCCGCCGGCGCCGGGCCGGTTGTCGGCCACCACCTGCTGCCCGACCTGGTCGGACACTTTTTGCGCGATGGCACGCCCGAGGAGATCGGTAGGCCCGCCGGGCGGGAATGGAAATATCAGGCGTATCGTCTTCGCCGGGTAAGCTTGCGCCAGCACGCCACCCGCACCGCAAACAAATAACGCCATTGCCATCACGGCAGACAAGCCTTTCACGCGCAGAAATCCAGGCATAGCTCCTCCGATGTTGTTTTTTAATACCGGCAGCGGTCGGCGTCATCGTAATTAGAATTCATCTCAAACATACAACGCAGACAAGTAACCGCCGATAGACGCCGATTAACGCCGATATAATTGGTGATGAGTGAAGGGTAATGGGTAATGAGTTAAAGATAAGTTACGCATTGCCCTTTGCCCATTCCTCATTGCAATTTGAACTGTTTTCGAGCTTATCTGCGTTCATCCGCGTTCATCGGCGGTTCCAAACTGTTTTTAAGATAGCTTCTAGCATTGTGTCATAACCGCGCGCGGGCTTTCAGAATCTGCAAACTGCGAATGTGCTACCATTTTTGCCTCCGCCCGCATTCAATAATCCCGCCGCAAAAGGCAATCCATGTCCGGCATGCGCACTGCGCTATATGTATTGGCTGTTTTACTGACGTCCGCCGCCAGCGTATCGGCATGGGCACAGGGCTATCCGGCGAAAACGGTGCGCGTGATCGTCCCCTACCCGCCCGGCGGCGGCAACGACATCATCGCGCGCGCGGTCACCGATGAACTGACCAAACGCACCGGCCAGCAGTTTTTCGTCGATAACCGCCCCGGCGCCAGCACCATCATAGGCGCCGAGCTGGCGGCAAAGGCGCCGCCCGACGGCTACACGCTGTTCGTCTCCAGTCAGACGACGCTCGCCATCGTGCCCAACCTCAAAAGCAAAGTGCCGTACGATCCGCTGCGCGATTTCGAGCCTGTATCGATGCTGGCCACGCAGCCGTACCTGCTGGTCGTTCACCCTTCTCTGCCCGTGCGCACCGTGAAGGAACTCATCGCACTTGCCAAATCGCGTCCCGGCAAAATTATCTATGGGTCGTCAGGCATAGGCACCGGCGGCCATTTGTCGACCGAGCTGTTCAAGTCGATGGCGCAGGTCGATATCGTGCACGTTCCGTACAAAGGCGGCGCGCAGGCGGCCACCGATCTCATGGGCGGCCATGTATCTCTGATGTTCGCCACGATGAGTTCGGTGTACCAGCAGGCGATGAACGGAAAATTGAGGGCGGTCGCCATCACCTCCGCAAAACGTTCGCCGGCGGCGCCCAACGTGCCGACGGTCGCCGAAAGCGGCATAACCGGTTTTGAAACCGTGCAGTGGATCGCGATGTCGGCGCCGCGCGGCACTCCCAAGGCAGTTATCGACCGCCTCAACACCGAACTGATCGCCGGCAACAACTCTCCCGTACTGCGCGAACGCCTCTCGTCGCAAGGTTACGATCCCGAAGTGTCCACGCCGCAGCAACTTGCCGATTACATCAAGGTCGAGCACGCGCGCTTCGGCAAACTGATCCGTTCGATAGGAATGAAAGATGAATAAAGTTTTTCAGATTTGCATGGGCGGCTACGGCCCGCCCACCACCACGCACAGCCGTGCAATCAAAATGATGGGCGACCGCCTGATCGCGCAATTCGGCGACAAAGTCGATATCAAGTACGTGTGGAACGTGATGGATTTCGGCTACGAGGCCGAGGAAGTGCTGTGGATGAGCGAACGCGGATTGTTGACGCTCGCCTACCAGTCCACCAGCTATCTGACCGAGCGCGTGCCGGAACTCGAATTCGCCGACCTGCCTTTCCTGTTCGCGAGCCTGGATGAAGCGCGTACTGCAATGGACGGCGCGCTGGGCGCTTACCTGAGCCGCAAAATCGAAGAACGCATTCCGGACTATTACATGCTCGGCTATTTCGAGAACGGCTACCGCCACGTGTCGAACCGGCTGCGCGCGGTGCATATGCCCGCCGACATGCGCGGCATGAAAATCCGCTCGCTGCCGAGCCAGATGCACGCGCGCACCTACGAATTGCTGGGCGCGACGCCTCTGATCATGGACCTCAAGCCAGCCATTGCCGCGATCAAGGCGGGCGAAATCGATGCGCAGGAGAACCCGCTGGCGAACAGCGTCGACTACGACGTGCACAAATTTCACCGCTATCACACGCTCACCGGCCACAGTTATCTCTCGCGCGGCATCTACTGCAACCGCGCGGCGTTCGAGAGCTGGCCCGCGGCGCTGCAGACCGCGATGAAAGAAGCGACGCGTGTAGCCATCCTCGCGCAGCGCGAACTCGCTGTGCGCGAGGAAGACATCGCGCGCCAGACTATTCTGGACGCAGACGGCGAAGTCGTCGAACTGACGCCGGCTGAGCGCGCCGCTTTCGTCAACGCGGTGAAGCCGCTGCACGATGAAGCACGCGGCCGCTTCGGCGAAGCGTTCGCTTTGCTGGGAAAATAGCGCTTGCGATATTTAAACTTACAAGGAAAGAAACCTAATTTGTTCCGCCCTTACCGCTGGTCAGCACTGCTTCTCATCGCCGCCGCCATGCCGGCCGCTGCGCAAAACTATCCCGAACGTCCCATCCGCATCGTGGTGCCGTTCCCACCCGGCGGCGTGGTCGACCTGATCGGCCGCGACATCGCCCAGCGTTTCAACGCGCGCTGGGGCCAGGCTGCCATCGTCGACAACCGCGCGGGCGCCAACGGCAACATCGGCGTGGAACTCGCGGCCAGGGCAAAACCGGACGGCTATACGCTGCTCGTTTCGCCGGCGAACATCGCCATCAGCGTGCCGCTGTACAAGAAGCTCGGGTACGATCTGTTCAAAGATCTGACGCCCATCACGCTGCTCGCCACCAGCCCGTACATATTGGTCACGGCGCCGACCCTGCCCGTCAAATCCGTCGCCGACCTTATCGCACTGGCGCGCAAAAGGCCGGAGCAGGTCATCATGGCTTCGTCGGGCACCGGCAGTGCCGGACACCTGGCGGGTGAACTCCTGCAAAACGCCGCCAGCATCAAGCTGACGCATGTGCCGTACAAAGGACAGGTCGTCGCAATGATCGACGTCATGAGCGGCCAATGCTCGATGATCTTCGCCACGGTGACCACCGTCACGCCCCACCTCACTGACGGCCGTATCAAGGTGCTCGCCGTCGCCACCCAAAAGCGTTCCGCGATCCTGCCCAATGTGCCGACGATCGCGGAATCCGGTTACCCGGGATTCAATATCGGCGCATGGCACGGCTTCTTCACGCCGGCGGGCACGCCGCCCGAGATCAACGCGAAGCTGCACGAAGAACTCATGCGCTTCGTGAAATCACCGGAAGCGCAGAAAACCTATCAGCAGCAGGGCGTCGAGCTGACCGGCAGCACGCCCGAAGCATTCACCAAATTCCTGCACTCCGAAGTCGCGCAATACGAGCAGGCCATCCGCAAAGCCAACGTCCAGCCCGAGTAATTTCCGGCGCGGACCGAATGCAATCGAAGGAACGTCGCATGAAACATGTGTTCAGCAAGATGCAGGTCGGCGATATCAACATCAATTACGAACTCGCCGACTACACCGCGCCATGGCGCACCGACGAGCCCGAGACCTTCCTGCTCTATCACGGTTATTCGCGCAACATGCTGTTCTGGGAGCAATGGGTTCCGCTGCTCGCAGCCCACTATCGCGTGCTGCGCTTCGATGCGCGCGGTTGCGGCGAATCGTCCCTGCCGCCCGCCGGCACCATGACGTTCGATGAGCTGGTCGGCGATTCGCTTGGCCTGATGGACAAGCTCGGCATCCGCCGCGCGCACTGGGTCGGTGAATCGTCCGGCGGCATCGCCGGCCTCGCGTTCGCGCTGGCGCATCCCGACCGCCTGCATACGCTGACGGTGTGCGATACGCCGTTCAAGCGTCCCGCGAATATTGCCGCCACATACACGGTTGGTGAAGCGGACCGCGCCGCCGCCTTCGCCAAATACGGCGTCGGCGGCTGGTGCCGCAAAACGCTTTCCTACCGAATCGACACCACCAAAGCGTCGCCCGAGCTGTGCGAATGGTACATCGCGCAGATGGACCGCACGCCGGTGCCGGTCGCGGTGGAAAAAGAAAAAATGATCGGCCGCGGCGACTTCTGGCCGCTGCTGCCCGGCATCAAGGTGCCGACGCTGATCCTCGCCGGACAAAAGAGTCCGCTGGCGGAAGAGGAAAAAATGAAAGCGATGCAGCAGCATATGCCGCAGGCGAAGCTCGTCACCTTCGAAGGCTACGGGCACGGCATCAACCTGCTGGCACCCGAACGCTGCGTGAGCGAAATCCGTCAATTCGTCGATGCGCAGCGACAAAGGTAGAATGAAACCTCGGCACTAATTCAAATCAGGCGATCCGGCCGGCAGGCACTGCCGCACAGACCGGACGCCATCCAGGGAGGAGCAAGCATGGCGCTGGGCCCGCACAAAATCGAATACGAAGTGATCGCAGGCTGGGAGCAAATGCCGGAAGGCTGGAGCTTCATCGAAGTCGCGGGCGTGGCGTGCGATTCGCGCGACAACGTCTACGTGTTCAACCGCGGCGAGCACCCGATGATAGTGTTCGACAAGGAAGGCAAGTTCCTCAACGCATGGGGCGCAGGCGCCTTTGTGGGCCCGCACGGCATTTTTATCGACCACAACGACCAGCTGTGGCTTGCCGACGACAAGAACCACGTCGTCCACAAGTACACGCCCGACGGCAAGAAGCTGATGACCATAGGCGAGCCGGGTAAAAGCGCCGATACGGGCTACAAGATCGGCGAAAGCCCGGTCAAGAAAGCCGCCGGCCCGTTCAACCGGGTGACCAACGTCGCGGTGCTGCCGAGCGGCGATATGTACATAGCCGACGGTTACGGCAACGCGCGCGTTCACAAATATTCTGCCGAGGGCAAGCTGCTGTTCTCCTGGGGGGAACCAGGCCGCGGACCGGGCCAGTTCATTTTGCCGCACGGCATCGCCGTGGACAGCGCGGGACTGGTCTACGTCGCCGACCGCGAAAATTCGCGCGTGCAGATTTTTTCTCCCGCCGGTGAATATTTGCGCGAGTGGACTTTCGTCAACCGCCCTTACGACATTTTCATCGATGACCAGGACATGCTGCACATCGCCGAAGGCGGCTTCCTCAACTACATGCACAAACGCTCCGAAGGGCCGCTGCCCAAGCACGACCAGACCATGATCTGCCCGCCGGAAGGCCATGCGCCGATCGCGCGCGTGACGGTGTGCGACCCCGACGGCAAGATCGCGGCGCAAATCGGCGGAGAAAATCCCATTCTGCCCGGCAATTTTGTCGCACCGCACGGCATTTGGGCCGACAGCCGCGGCGATTTCTACGTGGGCGAAGTCTGCAAGCAGGCCGGCGCCGTCAAGCGCATGGCGCCGCTGAAGCCCCACGCGTTCCAGAAATTCCGCCGCCGCGCGGGCTGATGCGCGGCAACGGTCGCCAACACCAAGAGCTGCCTCAAAAACAGTTTGGAACCGCGGATGAACGCAGATAAGATCGAAAACAGTTCAAATTGCAATGAGGAATGGGCAAAGGGCAATGCGTAACTTATCTTTAACTCATTACCCATTACCCATTACCCTTCGCTCATCACCAATTACATCGGCGTTAATCGGCGTTCATCGGCGGTTGCTTGCCGGTGTTGTATTTTTGAGATGAGTTCAAAAAAATCAGGAGGAGCAGGTATGAATACAAGCAGGAGCAGGACGGCGGCCGTCTCGGTTGCCGCGTTGTCGCTCGCGGTGCTGTTGGTCAGCACGCAGGCTGCTGCGCAAAATTATCCGACAAAGCCGATACGCGTGATCGTGCCGTACCCGCCGGGCGGCACGTCCGACATACTCACGCGACTGGTCGGCGCCAAGCTGACGGAAGCGTGGGGACAGCAGATACTCGCCGACAACCGCACCGGCGCGGGCGGCAATATCGGCGCGGAACTGATGGTGCGCGCGGCGCCGGACGGCTATACGCTGATGCTCACCGATATCGGCAATCTCGTGACCAGCACCATACTCTACGCGAAGCTGCCGTTCGACCTGCTGCGCGACTTTGCGCCGGTGGTCACCGTTTCATATTCGCCGCATCTGCTGGCCGTGCATCCGAGCGTGCCGGTAAAAACGGTCAAGGAACTGGTCGCGCTGGCCAAATCCAAACCGGGCAAGCTCAACTACGCGGCCGGCCTTGGCGGCACGCCTCACCTCGCGGGGCTCATGTTCGCGCAACGCACCGGCATCAACTGGGTCTATATCCCGACCAAGGGCGGGGCAGCCACGAGCTACGCGGTCGCTACCGGTGATGCGGACGTGCTGTTTCTCGGTATTCTGCAGACGCTGACCCACATCAGTTCCGGCAAGCTGAAACTGATCGCGTCATCGAGCGCGCAGCGTCTCTCGAATCTACCGGACACGCCGACCGTTGCGGAGTCGTTGCCGGGCTTCGTCACCGGCTCGTGGCAGGGCATACTCGCTCCCGCGCGCACGCCGCCGGACGTCATCGCCAAACTCAATAACGAAGTGGCACGTGTTCTGAAATTGAACGACGTTAGGGAAGTGCTGACCTCGCAAGGCACCACGCCGCTCGCCACCGGCCCGCAGGAGACCGGCCGCTGGCTGACCGAGGAAAAAGAGCGCTGGACGAAAGTCGTCAAGGAAAGCGGCTTCAAGCTGGAGTAGCAATCACCCGTGATTCGGCGATTCTCTAAAAAACGTCTGTAGCCGCAGATGAACGCAGATAAGTTCAAAGGTCTTGGCATCAGCTGTAAGGCAACCCTGAGTATTTATCTGCGTACCCCTCAAGGGGGTATTGAAAAGAATGTATCTGCGGTTATCTGCGGCTGATTGACGCTTTTCAATTTTTTGAAATTGGTTTTCAGTAAGAAGGTTTACTGCGGCGGCCGTACCCCGTCCTTGCTCACCTGGACGCGCGAAGTGATGATTTTGCCGTCGTTGTTCATGCCCGCCTGAATGTACACGTACTCACCGGGCTTCAATAACGTGCGGTCGCCCTCGACATACATCACGACCGGCGTGTTCTCCGGCACAACCACGATCTGCGAACCGCCTTTGTACGTCAGCGTGACTTCGCGGCCCTTGCCCAACTCGACCGCCCCTGAAACGACCGCATTGGTCATGCTCGAATTCGGCTCGAAGTCGAACGGCCGGTGACCTTCGTTCGGCAACCCGCGATCGGCAGGGAACACTTGCATGCCGCGTGCGACCAGCTTGCCGTCAGGGCCGGGCACGGCGACCAGGCCCAACGCAGCTCCCGGCTTGAGGTCTGCGGTCTTCAACGCTTTCGGGTAGGCGAACGTCACTTTTGGATCGAGCTCGATCTTGACGTCGCGGCCTTCGCGTGTCTTGACCATCAGCAGATCGCCGTCCACCGACGAGATGGTGCCGCGTATGCGCATCGGATTCTGCGCTTCAGCCACGGTCGCCGCCAATGCCAGCACGCCGCACAGCAATACTGCAGAAACGCTGTTCATTACCTGCTCTCCCTGTAAATTGATGGCCGCTATCGTGAAGCGACCTCTAGATTTAGTCAACACAGGCGGGGCCGCTGTTATTCCATGCGGCCCCGGCGAAATCAAAAAAAACAGGTGCCCGTCGCCCGGCTGTGGTACCGTTTTCACGCGGCAGACAAAAATATCCTGCGAGGAGCGCCATGAACAAGCCACGATTGTTACCCATGCCGGTGATGCGGCTGCATGCTGTCTTCACTTTTGCGCTGCTGAGTTGCGTGGCATTGCAAGCCGGCGCGCAACCCGCCTGGCCCGCGCGCAACGTGCAGATCATCGTGCCGTATACGCCGGGCGGCTCGATCGACATCATGACGCGCAGCGTGGCCCAGCAACTGGCGATCGCGTGGGGGAAAAACGTCGTCGTCGACAACCGGCCGGGCGCCAGCGGCATGATAGGCACCGAAATCGCGACCAAGGCCGAAGCCGACGGTTACGTGCTGCTCGGCCACACGTCGTCGTATCCGGCGACAGCCGCGGTGCGCGAGAAACTGCCCTTCGACCCGGCGCGCGCCATCGTGCCGGTGGCGATGATCGCGCGCGCGCCGATGATACTGGTGATACACCCGTCGATACCGGCGAAATCGGTGAAGGAACTCGTCGCGCTGGTGAAAAAGAACCCCGGCAAGTTCAATTACTCGTCGTCGGGCACCGGCGGCAACAATCATTTCTCCGGCGCGCTGTTCGCGTCCGCCGCCGGCATCAAGCTGACGCACATTCCGTACAAAGGCATTTCGCAGGCGATGACAGCGCTCGCGTCCGGCGAAGTCGAGCTTGTGATCGCGAGTGCGGCGGCAGTCAATCCACAACTCAAAGCCGGCCGCGTGCGCGCACTGGGAGTCACCAGCCTCGAGCCTTCCGCGTTGCTGCCGGGATTGCCGGCCATCGCGCAATCAGGCGTGCCCGGTTACAGCTATGAACTTTGGTGGGGGCTGTTCGCGCCGGCGGGCCTGCCGGCCGAGCGCATGAATTTCATCAATGCCGCGGTGAACAAAAGCCTCGCCAGCCCCGAGATGAAGAAATTTCTCGACAACGAAAGCGCAGAGGCTTGGGTCGCCACCGAGCCGCAGATCGCCGACCTGCTGCCGAAGGAAATCGAGCGCTACCGCAAAGCGGCCAAGGAAGCAGGCATCAAGGAGCAGTAACAGGCGCTTCTACTCGCCGCGCCCCCGGTTGTCGCACCTCGTTAATCAATTGATTTAATGCGTAATTAAATCTAAATCCGCACTGCATATTCCCTTCTGTTATATCCGGGGCACTCCTTATTCTTTCCGTTCCGGCGCGGCCATCTGTAGCCTTGTCGCTCTTCAAGCTAAAGGCTGGGCAAAACCATGAAAAAAATCTATGTAATCCATGAAAACGACGCCTGGGTCGAACCTTTGCGCGCGGCGTTTACTGAATTCGGATTGCCGTTTGAGGAATGGTTTCTCGACCAGGGCGTGCTCGATTTTTCGTCTGCGCCGCCCGACGGGGTCTTTTACAATCGCATGAGCGCTTCGTCGCATACGCGCGGTCATCGCTATGCGCCCGAGTACACCGCAGCGGTGCTGGCGTGGCTTGAGCAGCACGACCGGCGGGTCATCAACAACGGACGCGCGCTGCAGCTCGAAGTAAGCAAGATCGCCCAATACGCGGCCCTCGCCAAGTACGGCATCCGCACGCCGCGCACGTCCGCCGCCATCGGCAGGCGGCAGATTGTCGACGCCGCGCGCGCCTTCAACGGCTCGTTCATTACCAAGCACAACCGCGCCGGTAAAGGCCTCGGTGTGAGACTGTTTCATGAGCACCGCGCCCTTCAGGATTACGTCGAAAGCGATGCGTTCGAAGATTCGGTCGACGGCATAACGCTGATCCAGGAATACATCCGTGCGCCGGCGCCGTTCATCACCCGCGTCGAATTCGTCGGCGGCAAATTTCTCTACGCGGTGCGCGTGGATACGACGCTCGGTTTTGAGTTGTGCCCTGCCGATACCTGCCAGGTCGGCGATGCGTTCTGCCCGGTCGGCGAAACCGCTCCGGCAACAACTGCGCTGCGCTTCCGCATCGTGCCGGACTTTCAGCATCCCGTCATCGAAAGTTACCGGCGCTTCATTGCGGACAACGGCATCGGCATTTCAGGCATCGAATTCATCACCGATGCCGCGGGCGAGCTCTATACGTACGACGTCAACACCAACACGAACTACAACAGCGCGGCGGAAGCCGAGGCGAGCCTCTACGGCATGCGCGCGATCGCACGCTACCTGGGCGACGAACTGAAAAAGCTCTCGCAACCGGCGAAACCCAGGCTCGCTGTCGCCGGCTGACGCGCGCACGCTTTGCTTCGCGGAACGGCCGCTCCCGCGGCCGTTTTGTTTGCGCGCGCCAACAGCCATCCGCGGGAAGCGGTATCCTCCTGCAGCAGGGTTTACCTGCACATACTCCACATGTGATACAGGACGCAGCGATGACCGCAGGCATTTCCGCAGTATTGAAACCCCACACCAAGGACCTCGGCGACTTTGAAGTCAGGCGGCTGCTGCCCGGCTTTCCCGACAAAATGGTGGGGCCTTTCATATTTTTCGACCATATGGGGCCGGCGGAGTTCGCGCCGGGCAAGGGCATAGACGTGCGGCCGCATCCGCATATCGGACTCGCCACTGTCACGTACCTGTTCGAAGGCAACATCCTGCATCGCGACAGCGTGGGCAGCGTACAGAGCATCGCGCCGGGCGACGTCAACTGGATGACCGCAGGGCGCGGCATCGTGCATTCCGAGCGCACATCCATCGAAGACAAGCGCGTGGCGCGGCGTTTGCACGGCATACAGACGTGGCTGGCGCTGCCGAAGCAACACGAAGCGGTGGCGCCGGCTTTCACGCATCTGCCCAAGGCCAGCCTGCCGATGATCGAGCGGCCCGGCGTGCGCATGCGCCTCATCGCGGGCACGGCATTCGGGCAACGCGCGCCGACGCCGACGTTTTCTGAAATGTTTTACCTCGCGGTCGAGATGCAGGCGGGCGCGGCGTTCGAACTGCCAGCCGAGCACGCCGAACGCGCCGCCTATATTGTCGATGGCGACGTCCGCATCGCCGGCGAAGCAGTGGCACCGAATCACATGGCGGTGCTCAGCGCGGGCAGCACGGTCGAAATCCGCGCCGCGACTGCCGCGCGCATCATGCTGCTGGGTGGCGCGAAGATGGACGGCGACCGCTTCCTCTGGTGGAATTTCGTTGCCAGCTCGCAGGAGCTGATCGAAGCAGCCAAAGTGCGCTGGCGCGACCAGCAATTTCCGCCCGTCCCCGACGAGACCGAATTCATCCCGCTGCCCGAGCGCTGATACCGCCGGCGCGGAAAAGCCGTAAAATTCCGCATGAATGATAACAACTAAAACCTGTCTAAAAAATGCGAAAACGACAATCAGCCGCAGATACACGCAGATGAAGCAACTCAAAACGCGAACAAAGATTTAAATCCGGATACGCGCAGGTACAGATCCAATGCCGCCCGCTAGCCAACGTCAAGTCCTTTGAGCCAATCTGCGTTTATCCGCGTTTATCCGCGGCTCCAAACTGTTTTTTGAGCCAGCCTCTATAAACAACCAAAAGGAATCCGCCGTGCCTTTCAACATACTTTTTCCGGACAGCCGCTCCGACCCGCTCGATATCGAGAAGGAAGTCGTCGGTACTGACACCGTGCTCGTCAACGCGCGCAAGGACAGCTTCGACGCCGTAGAACCGGCGGCGTGGGAGAAATGCGACGCGGTGATCACGCGCTTCGTGCCGATAGACGCCAAAGTTATCCCGCATATCAAGCGCACGCGCATCGTGGTGCGCAACGGGGTCGGTTTCGACGTGGTGGATCTGAAGGCGTGCGGCGAAGCCGGCATCGCGGTGTGCAACGTGCCCGATTACGGCACCACCGAAGTCGCCGATTCGGCGATTGCGACCATGCTCACTTTCGCGCGCGGCACCGCGGCACTCGATGCCGCGCTGCGCGCCGATCTCAAAGGCGGCTGGACGCACGTGCACAACGTTACCGCGCGCCGCCTGCGCGGCGCGACCTACGGCGTGATCGGCCTGGGCCGCATCGGCACCGCCTCCGCGCTGCGCGCACGCGCATTCGGCATGAATGTCTCGTTCTACGATCCGCTGCTGCCGAACGGCGCCGAACTGGCATTCGGCTTCACCCGCGCGCGCACCCTCTTCGAATTACTGGGCCAGGCCGACGTGGTGACCATACATTCGCCGCTCACCGAAACCACCCGCGGGCTGATAAACGACGCGGCGGTCGCCGCCATGAAGCCGGGCGCCTACCTCATCAACACGGCGCGCGGACCGATCTGCGACACCGCGGCGCTGCTCGCCGGACTCAAAAGCGGCAAGCTCGCCGCCGTCGGCCTCGACGTTTTACCCAACGAACCGGCGACCACCGGCGATCCGCTGGTCGCGGCATGGCAGGCCAATGAACCGTGGATCCGTGGACGCGTGCTGCTCAACCCGCACGCCGGTTTTTACAGCCCGCATTCGCTGGTGGACCTGCGGCGCAAGGCGATTGAAACCGCGTTTTTCTACCTGCGCGACGGCACGCTCGCCAACTGCGTGAATACCGAGTATCTGAAAAAACCGCGCTGAACCTAAAACGACGACGCCCGGACTCTAGAAGTCATCTCAAATACACAACACTGACAAGCAACCGCCGATAAACGCCGATTGACGCCGATAAAATTTCAGACTTTGACCAGAACCAGGGTCAAATTCCTTGAGCTTATCTGCGTTCATCGGCGTTCATCGGCGGTTCCAAATTGTTTTTGAGACCACTTCTATCTAGTCAAGGCGGTATTTCCGGCGCAGTTCGAACGCTTTTTCAAACAAGCTCTGGTTGGCGGCGACGCTGTCCTTTGCTTCAATGATCCGGTTCAGCCACACCGAGGTGTCGTGATCGGGCCATTTCCACGCGAGGCCGTGCCGCATGGCGACGAGGCGACGCGTAAACCGCATCCACTGCGCCGGCACCGCCTGCTGGAAGCAGAGCACCGAGGCAATGTCGGCCAGCACTTCGCCCCAGCCTTCGACCGCGCCGCTTTTCACCACCGACATATAGCCCTGCACCGTCACGGTGTCCCGCGCGTAACCCGGCGGCAATACCTTGTCGAAGCGGTTGCGAACATAGGCCTCGCGCTGCTCGATGCAATGCATGAGTTCATGCACCGCCATGGCTTTCAGCCACACGGGCAGGTCCTGCTCGGATATGGATTCGAAAAACTGGTTCAGCCCGTCTTCGGGTCGCGTATTGAAAAAAAACAGGCACACGTTGTCTGCGAGACGCAGTCCGGATGCCAGCAGCGGCCGGTTCAGGCCTTCTTTCTGGGCGTCGAGCACTTCGACTTCGAGACCCTCGGTTTTGAGGACCACGGCGGCAGCGACTATGCCGGCGCGCAACTGCTCTTCCGTCGGGTAGGGCGCTGCGAGTGCATGGGCGCAGCAGAACAAGGCGGCGGGTCGCCATCAAAAGCCCTTACGCAATCATCATAAGCGCCTCCCTGTGTGATTCGCTGCATGAAACCACTGGCGTTACGAGTCCAGATACTACTGGAAGCTTTTGACAACGTGTTATTTATATATTGTCTGTACGGTAGCGAACCTTGTGGCGCTACACGGCGGCGTCTCCGGTATAAACTGCGCAGTAGTTTTTTTCAGATGCACCGCCTGCTCAGAAGGATTCGCGCAATGTCACATTCAGCTGAAGTGCAAGTCATGTCCTCTGCCGCATTCAAGGCGGCTTATCTCGAACTGGTGCCCGGGTTCGAGCGCGCGAGCGGACACAAGGTCGCAACGCGCTGGATACCCGGCGTCGATCTGTTCAAGCGCGTCAGCGAAGGCGAGGCAAGCGACCTCGTCATCATGCAGGCGGGCAATATCGATGAGCTCATCGCTGCCGGGCGCATCAGGGCCGGCAGCCGCGTTGATCTGGCGAGATCGGGAGTCGGCGTTGCCGTGCGCGCCGATGCAATGCGGCCGGACATTTCTTCCAGCGCGGCGTTGAAACACGCCCTGCTCGCGGCGAAGTCGGTCGCGCATTCGACCGGGCCGAGCGGCGTCTACATCATCAAATTGTTTGAGCGCCTGGGTATCGCGGCGGAACTGAAATCGAAAACGCGCCAGGTGAAAGGCGAACCTGTGGGTGCTGTGGTCGCGCGCGGCGAAGTGGAGATCGGTTTCCAGCAGGTCAGCGAACTCCTGCCCGTCCCCGGCATAGCCTTTCTGGGGCCGCTGCCGGACGACATTCAGCAGATCACGATTTTCTCGGCCGGCATGCAGGTGAGCGCAGGCCACCCGGATGCCGCAAAAGCACTGCTCGATTACATCACCGCGCCCGCGGCCGCTCCTGCAATTCGCAAAGCCGGTATGGAGCCGGCGTGATTACAGCGAATCAATTCCAGAAACAGCCTAAAACACATTTTGAAACCGCCGATGACCGCGGATGAACGCAGATAAAATCGGAAACAATTCAAATTGCAATGAGGAATGGGCAAAGGGCAATGCATAACTTATCTTTAACTCATTACCCATTATCCTTCACTCATCACCAATTACATCGGCGTTAATCGGCGTACTCCTCAAGGGGGTATTGCAAAGAATATATCGGCGGTTGCTTGTCGGTGTTGTGTTTTTCAGAGGCGTTCTAGGTACGCAGCCCGTCGAGTATCGCCAGCGCGCGCCCCATCGAGAACTTGCGCGTCTCGGGGCTGTAGGCTTTGTCGCCGCCCGGCATCATGTAGCCATGCAGCACGCCCGGGAAGATATGCACTTCGACGTTTTTCATGCGTGACGGCACTGCGCGGTAGGCCTCCTGCACCGGCGGCGGTGCGGCGTGGTCCTGATCGCCCCAGATGATGCAAAGGGGCGCCGTCATGCCGTCGAGTTCCTTGATGTAATCCATCAATTGCGTGCCGTGGCATGAAATCCCCGCCGCATAGCCCAGGCGCTTGGGGCCGAGAATCGCGTAGGGACCGCCATAGCAAAACCCGATTGCCGCCGCACGTCCGTTGAACTGCGGCTCTTTGCGCACTTCGGCGAGCGCGTCTGCCATGTCGGCTTCACCGGCCTTGATTTTTTCCAGGCGCGGCTGCCCGCGTCCCGCCGTGCGCTCGTCGCCGCGCTTCAGCGGCCCCGGCACCGAGCGCCAGAACAAGTCCGGCGCCGCCGCGATATAGCCTGCCGCCGCAAATTCGTCGGCGATCGCGCGCACGTCCGCATCGACGCCATGTATCGCTGAAGCAAGCACGATGGCCGGGACTTTGCCCTTGGCATCCGGCGTCACCACGTAGCAATCGAATTCGCCGCCGCCGCTCGCGCGTATTTTGATGTCCTTGCGTTGCATTGTTGCTCTCCCCTTGCAATAACCTGAATTTTTATGCGGACAGCGCTTCGTCCAGAAACTCCAGCCGGTCCTGGCCCCAGAACAAAGTGTCTTTGTAGACATAAGTCGGCGTGCCGAATACGCCGTACTTGGCGGCTTCTTCTTCGCTGCCCTTCCACGCCGACATTATCTCGGGCGTGTCCTCGATGGCCAGCAGCTTTGCACCGTCCAGGCCCAGAGAATTAGCGACCGCCACGCGCACCGCGGGATCGCGCACGTCTTTTTCCTCGCTCCACAATGCGTGCAGCAGCGCGTGACTCAGCGCGAGCGCGTTCCAGCCGAGCTTGTCGGCGGCAATGACCATGCGCGCCGAGAACTGGTTGTCCGTCGGGTAGTAGCGCGGACGCAATACCAGCGGCATGTTCAGGCGCTTGCGCCAGCGGTCCAGTTCGACTTCGTGATAACGGCGGCGCGCGTCGGGGCGGCTCAGCAGCGGAATGCCGCCGTTCGGCTGGACTATGCGGGTCGGGCGCACCACCACG
Source organism: Bordetella parapertussis (assembly GCA_945870465.1). The sequence continues at coordinate 17,699 of CAMBSS010000027.1, forward strand.
TCGAGATCGTGTTTCTTGATCAGTGCATGGAACCGCGGCCCGCCCATATAGGCCCACGGCGACGACAGGGAATGAAAATAGATGACGGTTTTTTTCATGCGGACACGCGTTGGGATGACTAAAAATTGAAGCAGCATATTAGTATACGGGATTGACGACTTCCTGAATGTCTCCCGCCATGACGATCCGGAAATTTTCCGCGCGCGCACGCCGCACCCTTGCGTTGATCGCACTGGCGGCGGCCACGCCTGTGGCGCACGCGCAAACGGGCGCCGCCACCTATCCCGATAAATCGGTGCGCCTCGTAGTGCCGTTTGCCGCGGGCGGCGCGCTCGACGTCGTCGGGCGCATCGTCGGCCAGAAAATGACCGATACCTGGGGCAAGCAGATCGTGGTCGACAACCGTCTCGGCGCCGGCGGCAATATCGGCGCCGAGTTCGTGGCCAAGGCGCCGCCCGATGGCTATACGCTGCTGATGTCGTCGGTGACCACGCAGGCGATCAACATGAGCCTGCTCACCAAGCCGCCCTACGACTTCGTGCGCGATTATGCGGCGGTCGCGCTGGTGGCCTCGGCGCCGCTGGCGCTCGTCATCCATTCGTCGCTGCCCGCGAAATCGGTCAAGGAATTCATAGCGCTCGCCAGGGCGCACCCGGGCGAGCTCAATTATTTTTCTTCCGGCACCGGCACCGGCACGCATCTGGCTGGTGTAATTTTCGATCAGCTGGCCGGCGTGAAGACCACGCATGTGCCGTACAAGGGCGGCGCGCAGGGGCTCGGCGACCTGTTGTCTGGACAGGTGCAATATGCGATGTCCACTATCGGGCTGGTCGAACCGCACGTGCAGACCGGCCGCCTGCGCTTTTTAGGCGTCGGCTCGATCAAACGCTACACTCGTCTGCCAAATCTGCCGACCATCGCCGAGAGCGGCGTCAAAGGCTATGAAGCCGAGCAATGGTATGGGGTCGTGGCGCCGACGGGCACGCCGCCCGCCATCGTCAACAAGCTCGCCGCCGAGATCAAGGTGATCGTTGCCAATCCGGAAGTGCGGGAGCGTTTCTACAGCCAGGGCATAGAACCCGTCTACGCTGGGCCTGAAGAATTCACCGGCTATATCAAAAGCTCGGTGGCGAAATACGCGAAAGTCATCAAGACGCTCGGCCTGAAAGTGGACTAAGAGCTGTCTGGAGGAGCGGTAGACTGGCACGCTCAGTCGCGCGAATCCTGCTCGTTTTTCACGTCATTGAGATTGTCGGCGGAGTCGATGAAATCAAACAGCAGCACCGGCGGCCGCGCCAGCAGACCGGGCGGCCGCTTGCCGGGCTGCAGGACGCGGGGCTTCGCTTCGCTCATTTTCATTTCCACCCGGCAATCGGCGGGCAGCGACCGCTCGTAGTGCGGCAATATTCTTGTCAGGTAATCGTACTGGCGCGCCTCGCCGATGACGATGCCCATGGTTTCCAGCAGCGTGAGCTTGGGAAAATACTCCCCCGTCGGGCGCGCGTAATTGACGATGCTCATGAAGCGGATGTAATCGCAGCAGTACGGGTCCTTCTCCTCGAAGTAATTGCCGTTCGAGAGGACCCCGTCCATGAAAAAAGACATCGTCAGGTTGCGGGGCGCCTGCTTGCCCCAATGCACCAGAATTTCGTTGAGGGTATTCGCCAGGCACAGCTCCAGGTGCCCGCCGACGACGTAGGCATGGGAAGGCGTGATGTCGAAGCCGAGCGCGCCAGCACAAACACCGTTGCGATATACAGGCCGGTCGTTTACAGTCGGCAGTTGTCGTGCGCAAAGCCGGGCAATCCCGCCGTTCATTACAGGAGCAGACGCAAGTGAATATTCCCCGCCTCAACGGCATCATCAAGGTACTCGAGCAGAACAAGCACGCTTTCGTGAGCTTCGCGCCAGCGGATACCGTTAGTGCGCAGACTTTCGCGACCGAGCCGTACGACGGCATCGTGTTCGAGATGGAGCACGGCGGCTACGACGTCCGCACGCTGCGCGATTGCCTGCAGTACATGCTGAACCGGCGGCAGCTCGTCGAGACGGGAAGTCTGGCGCCCGCGGTCACGCCGCTGGTGCGCATTCCGCCCAACGGCATCGAGATGAACCAGTGGATCGCCAAGCAGGTACTGGACGCCGGCGTCTATGGAATCATCTGGCCGCACGTGAGCACCGTTGCCGAGGCGTACAGCGCGGTCGCCGCCTGCCGTTACGCGCGCCCGCCGACTGCGCCGCGCGTAGAGCCGAAGGGGCAACGCGGCGACGGCCCCACCTACGCCGCCCGTTACTGGGGACTCAGCGCGCAGGAGTACTACGACCGCGCCGACGTGTGGCCGCTTGACCCCAAGGGTGAAATTTTGGTCGGCATCATGTGCGAAGACATGGAAGGCGTGAAGAACCTGCCGAAAATTCTCAAGGAAGTGCCGGGCATCGGCGTCGTCATCATCGGCGAAGGCGATCTCTCGCAAAGCCTCGGTTTCCCGCGCCAGTACAAACATCCGGCGGTCGTCGCGGCAATGGCCGAGATCGTCGCCGCCTGCAAGGAGAACAACGTCGCATGCGGCCATCCCCACGTCGAAGCCGACAACGTGGATGAGGTCATCAAGCTCGGTTATCGCTTCCTGATGCCGAAACCCGCACGCTCGAATGCGGTGCTGGAAAAGGGTCTCAAGCTGACCGGCCGCAAATGATACGTGCGCTGGCGCACTACGGGCCTATTTAGAAGACTCAAATACAGTGCGGAACCGCCGATGCAAGCGGATGAACGCAGATAAGATCGAAAACAATTCAAATTGTAATGGGGAATGGGCAAAGGACAATGCGTAATTTATCCTTAACTCATTACCCATTACCCTTCACTCATCACCAATTACATCGGCGTCAATCGGCGTTCATCGGCGGTTGCTTGTCGGTGTTGTATTTTTGAGATGAGTTCTGGTTAGATGCCTGCCTTATTTCTCGCCAGGTTTACGGCGATCCTGATCGCGGCAAGCACTGCCGCCGCCTTCGCCGCCGACTCCGCGCTTCCAAAGGTAGCGGACACCATCGCTGAGCGCGTGCGCGCGTGCACGGTCTGCCACGGCAAGGAAGGCCGCGCGACGAGCGACGGCTATTACCCGCGCATCGCCGGCAAACCGGCAGGCTATCTGTACAACCAGCTCGCCAATTTTCGCGACGGCCGGCGCCGCAATGCGACGATGACTTATCTCGTCACCAATCTGCCGGACGCCTATTTGCGCGAGATCGCGGCGTACTTCGCCGCGCAGCATCCGCCCTACCCGCCGCCGCAGGCCGCCAGCACGACACCTGAAATGCTCGAACGCGGACGTCAACTCGCCACGCGCGGCGACGTGGCAAAAAATATTCCGGCGTGCACGGCCTGCCACGGCAGCGCGCTGACCGGCGTAGCACCCGCCATCCCCGGCCTGCTCGGCCTGCCGCGCGACTACCTGATTTCGCAATTCGGCGCGTGGCAGATCAGCGCAAGGCAGGCGACTGCGCCCGACTGCATGGCGGAAATCACCAAGCGCCTGAGTCCCGATGACGTGAGCGCGGTGATCTCGTACCTCGCCGCGCAACCGGTGCCGGCCAACGCGGCGCCCGCGGTAAGCGCCGCCGGCAAATTGCCGCTCGATTGCGGCAGCGCCATGCCGCCACGGAGCGCGCGATGAAACGCGCAGTGATTTTCCTATTGATCGCTGGTGTGATCTTTGTTGTCGCCTTTTTACTCTTGCTGCCGGCGGACGACCCCGACGACGTGCAGCGCAGCGTTCCCGCCGCGAACGCCGATGCGCAGATCGCGCTCGGCAAATATCTCGCGCTCGCCGGCAATTGCGCGGGCTGCCACACCGCGCGCGGCGGCGCCCTGTACGCCGGCGGCCGCGCCATCGAAACACCGTTCGGCAGCGTCTATTCATCGAACCTGACACCCGATCTCAAGACCGGGCTCGGCAGCTGGACGCCCGAAAATTTCTGGCGCGCATTGCATAACGGCAAATCCAAAGACGGCAGCCTGCTGTATCCGGCGTTTCCTTATCCGAACTACACGCGGGTCACGCGCGCCGACGCCGATGCGCTGTTCGCCTATCTGCGCACCCTCGCCCCCGTCAGCCAGGCTAACCGCGAGCACGCGCTGAAATTCCCCTACAACAATCGCTTCCTGCTCGCCGGCTGGCGCGCGCTGTATTTCAAACCGGGCGTGTACAAACCCGACGCCGGCCGCGACACGGAATGGAATCGCGGCGCCTATCTGGTGCAGGGGCTGGGCCATTGCAATGCCTGCCATACCGGACGCGATGCACTGGGCGGCACCAATATCAAATCCGATCTCGCCGGCGGCATGATCCCCATGCTGAACTGGTACGCGCCTTCGCTGACCTCGGATACCGAGGCGGGCCTCGGCAACTGGGAAACGAAACAAATCGTGGATTTATTGAAAACCGGCGTCAGCGAGCGCGGCGCGGTATTCGGTCCGATGTCGGAGGTCGTGTACATGAGCCTGCAGCACCTCACCGCCGGCGACGTGGAAGCAATGGCGGGCTATCTGAAATCGCTGCCGCAGACCGCGGCAGCGGCAGACAGCGTGCCGCCAGTGGCCAAAAAGGAAACCGAACGCGTGATGACGCTGGGCGCCAGGCTCTACGACGAACACTGCGCCGATTGCCATGCCGCGACCGGCGCCGGCATGCCGCCCGCGTATCCGCCGCTGGCGGCAAACCGCGCGCTCACCATGCGCTCCGCCGTCAATCCGATCCGCATGGTGCTCAATGGCGGCTTTGCGCCGGGCACCGCCGGCAATCCGCGGCCGTACGGCATGCCGCCTTTCCGTCCGCTGCTGAACGACGATGAAGTCGCCGCCGTCGTTTCGTACATCCGCAACTCCTGGGGCAACCGCGCGGGGCTGGTGTCGCCTATAGAAGTCGACCGCTACCGTTCCGCGCCGCTGGATTAACCCGGCTCCGCGCATGGCTTTTGTTTGACGCCGCATTCTACGCGCGCCGCTTTGCACGCGCCCGGCCAATCCGCGAAGCTCGAGCGCCAGCTCATCATGAGCATCAACATCCTCGGGCTGCTGGAAGGACTGTCGTTGGGTGTGGCCGGCGGCGTGCAACCGGACTTACTCAAACAGATCATCCGCGACGGCATCGCCAACAGCAAAGTGCTCGGGCTGTGGGAAGCGATGGGCCCGCGCTGGAAAAGCATGCTCGAAGCGGCACCGCCCAGCGCCGAGCTGCCCAATATGCGCAAGGATCTGCACACGGCGCTCGAGCTTGCGCGCGAACTCGGCGTCAACCTGCCCGTCGGCACGCAGGCGTCGCTGATTGCCGACGCCGGCGTCGCCACTGGACACGACAATCCCCTTGCTTTCGTCGGGCTGCAAGCTTATGAGCACGGCGTGATGCGGTATGATGTAAGGATAAAAATGACGTCATCCCCGCGCAGGCGGGGATCCAGCAAGTGTTTCATGAATTCTCCTGGTTTCCCGCCCCGGCCCGATACCCGCCGGGGCAGGCTCTAACGCGCGGGAATGACGGACAAAAAGCTCTTCACATACATGCAAAAGGAATCCCGCATGGCCCGCATAACCTATGGCGATGAAGACAGGGACAAGGAAGTCGCCACACTAGCCGCGCAGATTCGCGCCGAGCGCGACGGCAGGATACCGAACATCTACCGCATGCTGCTCAACAGCCCGCCCATCGCGCAGGGCTGGCTTAATTTGCTGACGGCGATCCGCCACAAGTCGACAGTCGCCGGCCGCCATCGTGAACTGGTGATTATCCGTATCGCGGTGATCAACGGCGCCGAATACGAGCGCTCCATCCACGTGCCGATCGCGCGCAAGGAGGGCATGAGCGACGCGCAGATCGAAGCCATCAATGACTGGCAGAACGCCACGGTGTTCGACGATGCCGAGCGCGCGGTGCTCGCCTACACCGACGCGATGACGCGCGACGTTCACGTGCCCGACGACGTGTTCGCTGCCGTCAAGAAGCATTTCGACGCGCGCACCATCACTGAGCTGACGGCGACTGTCTGCGCGTACAACCTCGTTTCGCGCTTTCTCGAAGCGCTGCAGATCGACCACGACAAACCCTGAAATACATTTCCGGAACCCCACCATGTCAAACACCGACCAAGCCGTACGTCACAGCGGCGCGCGCCCCGAAGTCAACAAGAAACTGCCGCGCAAATTGCGCATGATGCTTTCGCTGGAGGATTTCGAAGCGCCAGCGCGCAGCTATCTGCCGCGGCCGATGTACGGCTATATATCCGGCGGCGCCGAAACCAATGCGTCGCTGCGCGCTAACCGCGCTGCATTCGACGACTATGCTTTCGTGCCGCGCGCGCTGGTGGACGTTTCCGGGCGCTCGACGAAAACGACGCTCTTCGGCCAGGAATACGCGGCGCCGTTCGGCTTCGCGCCGATGGGCGGCAGTTCGATGGCCGCCTACCAGGGCGATATCGTACTTGCGCGATCCGCGGCACAAGCCAACATTCCAATGATCATGAGCGGCGCGTCGCTGTCGCGGCTCGAAGACGTGAAGCAGGCCGGGCGCACCGCGTGGTTCCAGGCCTACCTGCCGGGTGAAACCGGACCCATCACCGAACTCGTCGAACGCTGCGCGCGCGCCGGGTTCGAGACGCTCGTGCTCACGGTCGACGTGCCGGTCGGCGCCAACCGCGAGAACAACGTGCGCAGCGGTTTCAACCGCCCGCTGCGTCCGACCCCGCGTCTTGCGCTGGACAGCGCGCTGCATCCGCGCTGGTTTCTCGGCATGTTCATGCGCACGCTGCTCACGCAGGGCATGCCGCATTTCGAGAACATGGGGCCGCGCGTGCCGCTCATCACGCGCACCGGCGAGCGCGACAGCACTTCGCGCGATCAGTTATCGTGGACCCACGTCGAACTGATGCGCAAATTGTGGAAAGGCCGTCTCGTCATAAAAGGCATCCTCAACAAGGACGATGCCCGCATCGCGCGCGACAGCGGCGTCGACGGCGTCATCGTCTCCAACCACGGCGGGCGCCAGCTCGACGGCGCGACTGCCCCGCTGCGCGTGCTGCCCGGTATCGTCGACGCGGCGGGCAAGATGACCGTCATGATGGACAGCGGTATACGCCGCGGCACCGATATCCTGAAAGCGCTGGCGCTAGGCGCGCAGTTCGTGTTCGTCGGCCGCCCGTTTCTTTACGCCGCGGCACTGGGCGGCGATGTCGGCGTGCGCCATGCCATCAAGCTGCTGAAAGACGAAGTCGACCGCGACATGGCTCTGCTCGGCATCACCTCGCTCGCGCAAATGAAGCGCGAACTGCTGATGGAGTTAAAAAAACCGTGAGGGCGTGAGATGGTGAGAAGCCGTGAGAGCGTGAGGGGGCGAATGCGTTAATGCGTTAGGAAGAATTTCCACCACTTCCGCTCTCGCGCCCTCACGTTTTCATCCCCGCCCGGGCTTTCATCCATGTCCCTCCGTTTCATCGCCCACCTCGACATGGACGCGTTCTACGCGTCGGTCGAGTTGCTGCGCTATCCCGAGTTGCGCGGCAAGCCTATTGTTATAGGCGGGCGGCGGCGCAACGCGCAGGATGCAGCGGGAACGACCGCGTTCCCCACGCTGCGCGATTACAAGGGCCGCGGCGTCATCACCACTGCGACGTATGAAGCGCGCGCGTTCGGCATTAATTCGGGCATGGGTTTGATGAAAGCCGCCAAGCTGGCACCCGATACACTACTGCTGCCGGCTGACTTCGACGAGTACCGCCGCTATTCGCGCATGTTCAAGGAAGCGGTGCGGGCGATTGCGCCGCAAGTCGAAGACCGCGGCATCGACGAGATTTACATTGACCTCACCGATCTCGTGATGTCGGACACCGCCGGCAAAGCTCTGGACCCGTGGTCGCGGGCGCGCGACATCGCGGCAACCATCCAGCAGGCGGTGCACGAAGCGACCGGACTGTCGTGTTCGATCGGCGTCACGCCGAACAAGCTGCTGTCGAAAATCGCGTCCGAACTCGACAAACCCGCGGGCCTCACCGTCCTGCGCGAATCCGATATCGCGGCGCGCATCTGGCCGCTGGCGGCGCGCAAGGTCAACGGCATCGGCCCCAAAGCGAACACACGCCTCGAAGCATTGGGTATCAGCACGGTAGGCGAACTCGCGCAGACTGACCCCGCCCTGCTCATCACGCATTTCGGCAAAAGCTATGGCGCGTGGATGCATGAAGCCGCGCATGGGCGCGATGACCGCCAGGTGGTGACTTACAGCGAACCAAAATCGATCAGCCGCGAAACGACTTTCGAAAACGATCTGCATGCCGTACGCGACCGCGAGCAGCTCTCTAAAATTTTTACCGACCTGTGCGTGAAGCTCGCCGGCGACCTGCAGCGCAAAGGTTATGTCGGCAAGACTATCGGATTGAAGCTGCGTTTCGACAATTTCAAGACCGTCACCCGCGACAGCACGATAGACGTGCCGACCCAGGACGCCAGAGCGATACGCCGCACGGCAGGCGAATGTCTAAAACGTGTTCCGCTCGATCGGCGGATAAGGCTGCTCGGAGTGCGCGTTGGATCGTTGAGCAAGCCGGGGGAGATATCTGCTACCCGCGCGCCTACGTTGTTTTAGAAACTGTTCTCAGCCACAAATAATTGTGGCATTGCAAAACTTAACGCCGCAAACGCAAAACCGCAGCGAATCAAACGGCGGCGCGGCTTTGATACAACAGAATGCATCAAACTGACGGATTTCGCCCATTTTGGTGCGGATTACTTCATTGGACGATGGCCGACTGCAATATTCAGCCGGCATAACTTTTTAACAGAGACCCATAATGAAAACATTCATCAAATTAGCCGTCGCGCTGGTCGCCCTGACCGCGACTTCGGTATTCGCCCAACCGTATATCGGCGTCTCGGCCGGCCGCGTTGATCACAAACAGAACCGCGCCGACTGGCAGCCGATTGGCGGCGTCACTGCTTACAAAGACATCGACACCGGCTTCAAGCCATAGGCACCATCCCGATGTCATCGCCATACGCCAGCCAGATATCCCATGCAATTTAATATCGAAATTCGAATTATCCCGCCACATGCCCGCGCAACAACCCATCCTTCTGAAACCTTAAATACAACTCCCGGCACACCCATGCGTCGGTCGCGGCGTAGGTGATTTGCGGTGCGGACAATTGCGGCGCGGCCCAGTTCGACGTCTTGATGCCCTTGGTGATGCGGATGCCCATGAAAATTCCGGCCAGGTTGCGCAGGCCGGTCTGCCCATAGCCGGCGTGCCGCGCGATGATGCCGAGGTCGACGACGTTTTTGTCGGCAAATGGAAACACGTGCTTCAGCGTGCGCAGATCGTCGGCGACGGCCACGCCTGCTTTCACGGCGCCGGGCTTTTGCAGAAGTTCGGTCAGCAGCGGAAAACACTCCATGCGCCGCAACTGGAATATGTACACAGCTTGCGCCGTCGCAGCCTGGAACAGGCAAGGCGGGTAGCTCTCGCCTTTGCGGAACGCGGGGCGCGTTTCGGTATCGAAGCCGACAATGGGTTCTTGCGCGAGATCTTCCCGCGCACGCTCCAGCTCCTTGGGTGTAGTCACCAGGAAAATCTCGCCCTCGTACTTGCCTATGGGCAGTTCCATCATCGCTTCGCGGGATATGGCGTGTGCGGGTCCTCTCATGGCTAGCGATACATGATTTTCTTGGTCCACGATGCGATCAGCATGCCGAGCACCGTTATGCCGACGACACCTTCAATCACTGCCAGCGTGCGCGGCACCGCCGCGACCGGCACGAGATCACCATAGCCTATGGTGAGGAAGGTGATGCCGCTGAAGTAGACGTGGGCCCAGAAACCGTTGCCAGGTATGCCGTCAAGCCAATACTGCAGCGCGCCAAAGAACAAAATGCCGACCGCCATCGCGAGCGTGATGCGGCGCGGCTTTTCACCGTAGCCCCACAGCGCGCTGAGAAAGACCGACACCAACCACGCGCGCAACGCTTCGATACGGGCGCCGAGAGTTTCGTGCTGGCCACCGAAAGCGTGACGATAAAGTTGGCGCCGCTCGTAGGTCTTCTCCATAAAAGTGAGTTCGCCGGCGTCGGCAAAGTGCCCCATCGACATCGCGTTGAGCTTCAGATTGCGGCACACCCGCGCCTGCACGTGGGGATTGGCATCGTCACGAAAACGCACCGTCTGCAGCGTGATCTCGCATTCCCTGAACGACGCGAAATCCAGCCGGCAATCCTCGATGCTCGCATCGGAGAATTCGCTGCGCTCGAATTTCGCACTCACGATGTCGCATTGCTGGAACACCGTATCGCGCAAATAGCACTCGAAGAAATTGCCGTGACTGAGATTGCACTCGATGAACTGCGTACCCTTCAGGCCGACGTCGCGCAGCGACGACCAACGCAGGTTCGCGTGACGAATGACCGCCCCATCGAGCTGGGTCTGCTCGATGCGGATACCGCGCAGGTCGAGATATGTCCTGCCATCGTGCTCCATGGACGGGACTTCGACTGCGGTCGGATGACCCTTGAGCGCACTGATCGCCCCAGCGGTCAATTCCGGCGTCCAGCGTGCGCGAAGTTGCTCGACACTATCTTGCATGGTTGCTCCCTTCACGCCTGCTTTTCATTCGATTTTAAGGTTCAGCGTCCGGATGATACGTTCATTGCGCTGCGCTTCCGCACGTATATAGGCGTCGAAATCAGCCGGGCTCATGGTGGCGGGCAACATGCCCTGCCGTGCCATCTGGTCTTTTACCTCAGGCAGCTCGACCGCGCGCAGTATTTCCGCATTTAATTTTTCGATCAGAGGCTTGGGCGCCGTGCGCACCACCGCGCCGAACCAGTTCAGCGCCTCGAAGCCGGGGTAACCGGATTCGGCCACTGAAGGCACGTCGGGAAGGACGTTGTCGCGCACGAGGGAAGTCACGGCGATGCCGCGCAGGCGCCCAGCCAGGACTTGGGGCGCGCTTTCCACCACGTTCGAGACCAGCATGCTCGTATGTCCACCCATCGCGGCCGTAGTAGCCGGCGCCCCGCCATTGTAGGGTACGTTGACGATCTTTATGCCGACCGCTTCGCGAAACAATTCACCCGCGATTCTTTGCCCGCCGAGGATGCTGGCGGTGCCGAATGTAAGTTCGCCCGGCCGCGCGCGCGCAAGCGCTACGAGTTCTTTCACCGACTTCACAGGCAGCGACGGATGGACCGCGATGACTATCGCGTTCGACACCACGCGCGTAACGCCGGCAAAATCCTTGAACGTGTCGTACGGCAGCTTGGGGCGCGCGAAGGGATTGATCGTAAAGCTCGGCGCAATGATCAACATGGTATGTCCGTCGGCTGGGGCGCGTGCCACGATTTCGGCGCCGATGGCGGTGTTCGCACCCGGCCGGTTCTCTACGATCACGCTTTGTCCAAACGCACGACTCAGCGGCTGTGACAGGGTCCGCGCAACAATATCTGCAGCGCCCCCTGGAGGGAAGGGAGCAATGATACGCAATGCACGATTCGGAAACGGCTCTGCGGGAACAGAAGCCTGCGCAAGTAACATGGGGGCCACGGCCGCATCGCGGACGCTCACATCCCGCAAGCGGGAGCCCTGTTCACTGCTCACGTCCAGTCCCCTTTGTGGAAACGGCGCAATGATACGTACAGGGCGCGATGGAAATTCCTGCGCGAGAGCTGCGCACGAAAAGAGTGCAACAAGCGCAATGCTGAACAATTTTTTCATCCGCCCTCCTTTGTACTTTAATCGTGACTACTCAGCCTGAGGCAGGGGACGGATGGCATCCCATGAAAGCCAGGCGCAAGACCTCGAACAGATTATGCCCTTGCTTGTGCATGGTATCGAGATAGGAGCGGATGGTGCAGAAATTCTGCGCGCCGATGAGCGTGCGAAAGCAGCCGGAGATTTTCTGCTTCACCTTGGGCATACGGATGGCGCGCTCGCCCAGATTGTTGGTAAATGGCGCACGCAGGACTGTCACGAAACGCAGCACCTCGGCAGTATGTTCGTGCAGACGGCGCAACAGATTGAAGGCCAAGGTTTGCTTGATCCTGCCGAGGCGCTTATGACGGCATCTTGGGTCGCTCATCGCGACAATCGATGCCTTAGAGGTGTCGAAAGAACCTACAGTTTCCCTGACTTGATTATTAGCGCGTCAGCTGCCACGACCCCCCTCCCTTTGGGCAGGACGAACAGCGGATTCACGTCGATTTCCGTAATAGAGTTACCGTGGTCGACGATTAGCCATGAAAGCCTGTGTATGGCTTCAGCTAGCGCGTCGGTGTCGGCGAGCGAGCTTCCACGATAGCCCTCCAGTATCGCCCCGCCCCTGAGTTCGGCAATCATATTTCCTGCTTCGTCAACGCTGACCGGCGCAAACCGATGAACAACATCATTGAGTAACTCGGCAAATACGCCCCCAAGACCCAACATCACGTAAGGCCCGAAATCTATATCGTTTACTACACCCACAATGACCTCAATACCTGAGACCATTTCCTGAATCGCAATGCCATCAATGCGAGCTGTCGGCAGGTATCGCACGGCCGAATCGTGCACAGCCTTTGCCTCACGTTTCAGATCATCGAGCGTTTCGATACCGAGCTTGACTGCGCCAGCTTCTGTCTTGTGTCCAATGTCGCAAGAGACCACCTTGACCACTACCGGAAACGCAACAGGGCAAGCGGTCAGTGCTTCTATATCTGTTAGATTTAGAACAATCTCACGTGTCACGCAAATACCGTATTGCGAGAGGCATTGCTTGGACTGATGCTCGTTGAGAGCCCCCCCACCATTGCCTAGGTCAAGCGATTGCTCCGCTACCAAGCGAGAATAGTCCCCCTCAGGATTGCTATCGAACCGATGTTTCTTGATCGCAAAGTCTGTGAATTGAACCGCGGCTCGCGCTGCGCGACCTGCATAGTTGCTGCACAGATGACCCGCGGCCTCTATCGACTCTCGGATCGCAGTATCTCGAGTGGGAATGGAAGCCCATAAGACATGGACAGGTTTATCGGTCCTGGCCGATGTTTCAATGAATTTCTCCGCCCACTCGGCCACCTGCGGCCCCGCTACCGAACGCACCATATACTGATCAAATGCGGGATCATCAAGAATGATTTCGAGCATCTTGTGCTGTTCGCTGTAGTTCGCCATCTGATCAATTGGATTACCCAGAGAAGCAAACGGGGCGCTTAACTTGAGCAGTTTTTCTTTCGAGTCTTCTGATAACTGAGGTAGCTCCAAGCCATTCCTCTCGCATTGCTCCGCCATCATGACGCCCCAGCCACCCGACCCTGTTAGCACCCCAACTCGGCGCCCCTTTGGGTATTTAGCTGCAATAACCAGTCTCGCCACATCTGCGAGTTCGTCGAGGTCATTGACTTCGATATATCCACCTTCCTGGAAAGCTGTACGAAACAAAGCGTAATCAGCCGTAAGCCGACCGGTATGGGAACTTGCAGCGCGCCTACTCGAGGCATCATTGCCAACCTTCAGTATCAATATCGGTTTGTTGACCCGCAGAGCATGCTGCCCCAGTGCCCGAATACGAGCGCCTTCTACGCTCGCTTCCATGTAGACCGCAAGCAGCTTAACTTCCTCGCGATCTAGGAACTCATGCGCAAAGTCAAACAGGCTAAGGTCGGTTTCATTCCCACAGGAGACGACATAATTGCATCCCACACCATGGAAATTTGCAAAGGTCATCATAGATTGCCCAAACCCACCACTTTGAGAAATAATGGCCAACGGTCCAGGCCTCAGACTCTTGTCACTCACGCCGCCGCCGAAGGCAAGATAGGCATGGTTTATGAGGTTCATCACCCCGACGCAGTTTGGGCCAACCACCCGTACCCCGCTTCTAGCAATCGATTCTCGCAATTCTTTTTCGAGCGTCGCGCCAGCCTCATTGGCCAGATCTATGAATCCGGATGTCAACACAACGGCAAAGGGAATCCCAGCCTCGCCACACTGATCCAGCACTTGCGGAACGTGAGCAGCAGGCACAGCAATGACCGCAACATCAACAGTCCCAGGTAGATCACGGACATCCCGATAGGCGACAAGGCCCTGCACTTCGGTCCGGCTCGGATTAACAGGATAGAGCTTGCCCTCATAGCGACCAGCAATCATGTGCGCGAGTGGCTGCCCGCTGATCGAGTTTGGTTTGATCGAGGCCCCGATCACGGCAACCCCGGAGGGATATAACAATCGCGTCAGGTCCGGCCACATCTGACCATATTTTTTAATTAAACTCATTGGTGGTAACCACGCAAAAATATGACACTACCAAGAAGCCCATCAAGCATATGAGCAGTTTAAAGTGCTGCTCGACATACCAACCGTCATTTTAGAATTTGGTGATTGGCAGCACTACTTCGCCTTACCAAATAACTCAAGGTTATGTTTCCCAAGGGCGGGCGGGCCGCATCGAACTTGAGGACGATTGCCGTTTATAGTCAACGGCAAACCAGTAAGAGTGTAATCCTCCCCAGGCACAGGTAAAAACATTCCTAA